>DASQKK010000112.1:0-5371 GCA_035630545.1 Gaiellaceae bacterium | reverse complement strand
CGAGCTGCCGCTGCAGGCCTACTTCCGGATCAACGCCGAGAACATGGGCCAGTTCGAGCGGACGCTGATCATCGTCGACGAGGACGCCTACGTGCACTACGTCGAGGGCTGCACGGCGCCGATCTACTCCTCCGACTCGCTCCACAGCGCGGTTGTCGAGATCGTCGTCAAGCCGCGCGGCCGCTGCCGCTACACGACGATCCAGAACTGGTCGAACAACGTCTTCAACCTCGTCACCAAGCGCGCCGTTGCCTACGAGGACGCGACGATGGAGTGGGTCGACGGCAACCTCGGCTCGAAGCTGACGATGAAGTACCCGGCGATCTGGCTGATGGGGCCGCGCGCCCACGGCGAGGTGCTCTCGATCGCGTTCGCCGGCAAGGGTCAGCATCAGGACGCGGGTGGCAAGGTCGTCCACGTCGCGCCGAAGACGACCTCGGTGATCACCTCGAAGTCGATCTCCAAGAACGGCGGCCGCGCCGGCTACCGCGGCCTGCTCGAGGTCGCGAAGGGCGCGACGGGGGCCAAGTCGAAGGTCGTCTGCGACGCGCTGATCCTCGACGAGGAGTCGCGCTCCGACACGTACCCGTACATCCAGGTCGACGAGAACGACGTCGACCTCGGCCACGAGGCGACGGTCTCGAAGATCGGCGAGGAGCAGCTCTTCTACCTGATGAGCCGCGGCCTGAGCGAGGCGGAGGCGAGCGCGATGATCGTCTCCGGGTTCGTCGAGCCGATCACGAAGGAGCTGCCGCTCGAGTACGCCGTCGAGCTGAACCGCCTGATCCAGCTGCAGATGGAGGGCTCGGTCGGGTGATCGGAGCCGAGCGCACGGACTTCATCGGGGTGCCGGTGACCGATCGCGAGCGCGCCGTCGAGTTCTACGGCGAGACGCTGGGCCTGAAGCGGAACCCGCTCGCGCACGAGGAGTGGCCTGAGTTCGAGACCGGCAACGTGACGATCCTGCTCAACACGCCCGAGCAGACCGGCGTCCCGTTCAGCCCGAGCAACACGGCGATCGCACTGCGCGTGCCGGATGTCGCCGAGGCGATGGCCAAGCTGGAGGAAGCCGGGGTCACCTTCCTCTTTCCCGAGGCCTACGACTCGGGCGTCTGCCACATGGCGTTCTTCAAGGACCCGGACGGCAACTCGCTGATCCTGCATCACCGCCACGCGCCGTACGCCGACGGCTCGACCCCGTAAGCCATGCAGGTCGAGCACGTCGACTTCGTGTCGGTCCTGACGCAGGACCTGCCGCGGGCGAAGCAGTTCTACGTCGAGACGCTCGGGCTCGAGGTCGAGACCGAGGGCGAGAGCGACATGGAGCTCCGCTGCGGCCAGGTCACGCTCGACGTCTTCGATCCCTCCAGCGTCGGCCAGCCGTTCGCGCCCTCGCCCGCGGGGGTCGCCCTTCGCGTCGCCGACGTCGACGCCGCCCGTGCGGAGCTCGAGGCGAAGGGTGTCGTCTTCGACGGCGACACGATCGTCACCGGCGTCTGCAAGCAGGCCTGGTTCAAGGATCCGGACGGGAATGCGCTGATGCTCCACCGAAGGTTCGACGTATGACGAGGACCGACGAGCTCGAGCGCTACCGCGCGCTGCCGCTGCCGACGACGAAAGACGAGTCCTGGCGCTTCACCGATTTGAAGGACTTCGATCCCGAGGCGTTCTCGGCCAACGGCGCCACCGAGGTCGTCGCCGCGCCGGCGATGCTCGAGCTCGAGGCCGCGGGCGTCGTCCGGGTCTCCGAGGCCGGCCTCGAGATCGACCGCGCGCCCGAGGGGATCCGCTTCGAGCGACTCGGCGAGCATCCGCGCCTGGGCGAACTCGTCGGCTCGGAGGAGAAGTTCGCCGCCCACAACGCGGCCGAGTGGGAGCACGGCCTGCTCGTGCACGTCCCGCAGGGCGTCGCGCTGGAGCAGCCGCTGCTCGTCCGGATCACGAACTCGATCGAGGATGGCTCCCTCTTCTGGCGGCTGCTGATCGTCGCCGAGCCCGGCAGCCGCGTCTCCGTGATCGAGGAGTACGCGTCGACCGACCCCGAGCTCTCCGGCTACCTGAACGCGGCGGTCGAGATCTTCGTCGAGGACGGGGCCAAGGTCGAGTACGTCTCGGTGCAGAACGTCAGCCGCGAGACGTGGCACTTCGGCAGCCACCATGCGCGGATCGACCGCGACGCCGAGCTCGACTGGGTCGCGGGCGGCTTCGGCTCCAAGAAGGGCAAGACCCGGATCCAGAACGACCTCGCCGGGCCGGGCGCTACCTCCCGCGTCACCGGCGCCTACTTCGCCGACGGTGTCCAGCACCTCGACTACGACACCTTCCAGGAGCACATCGCGCCGAACACGACCTCCGACTTCGCCTTCAAGGGCGTCCTCAACGACGAGTCGAGCGCGGTCTGGCGCGGGATGATCCGCGTCGAGGAGGACGCGCAGAGGACGAACGCCTACCAGGAGAACCGCAACCTGCTGCTCTCGAAGTCGGCGCACGCTGACTCGATCCCGGGGCTGGAGATCATGGCGAACGACGTTCGCTGCACGCACGGCGCGACGCTCGGCCAGGTCGACCGCGAGCAGCTCTTCTACCTGATGGCCCGGGGTCTCTCGCGCGCCGAGGCCGAGCGCCTGATCGTGCGCGGCTTCTTCCAGGACGTGCTCGACCGGATCGAGCTCGAGCCGGTGCGCGAGGCGCTCGGAGCCGCGCTCGAGGCGCGGATCCCGCAGGCCTAGCACCGGAACTCGCGGCCCGGTATCAATCGGGCTGTGCGTGCGGCCTTCACGACTGCAGCGCTCGTCGCGGCCTTGGCGGTCGTCGGTGGGCGTGCGGAGCAGGCCGCCACGAAGACCTCCGGCTGCGCGCCGCCGCGCGCGAGCGCCGGGCACACCAGCCGCGTCGAGCGCGCCCTGCGCACGCACCACGACCTCTGGGGAAACGCGCTGCTCGGCGCTCCCGACGGCCCGAGCTACGAGGCCGCGAAGCGCCTGCTGCCGCCTCTGCTCTACGCCCGTGCGCCCGGCAAGAAGGCCTTGACCGAGTCCGGCGTCTACTACCTCCCCTTCGGGCAGCCGCTCGGCGCGCGCGGGGCGGGGTCGGTCGCACTGCACGTGGCCGACGGCAGCCAGGTGATCGCTGAGCGCATCGGCGGCCGGCGGCTGACGCTGTTCGTCGGCGCGAAGGGCCGTGAGCGCTACGGCTCCTGCCTGGCGCGCCTCGGGCAGGCGCGCCTCGCCGCGGGTTACCAGCCGATCATGTCCACGACCTACGCCGACGCGGCACGCGTGCGCTACCGGCAGGAGTCGTTCGCGGCGCAGACATCGGAGACCGGCTCGCTGGTCAGCTTCATCCGGCTCGACATCGATGCCCGCCGCGCCTCGGCGAAGACCGTCCAGGTGAGGCTGAAGCCGTCGGTGCGAAAGCTCCGCTCCGTGCTGGCCTTCAGCCGCGGCGGCACCGTCAAGCGCTCGGTGCTCACGTACCGGATCAAGCGCGGCGCGAGACGGACGGTCTACCTCGCCTGGCTCAACTACCCGGGGCGGCAAACCCTCGCAATCGACGCTGCCCGCTACGAACGCGCCCGCCGCGCCGTCATCGCCTACTGGAACGGGCGCCTCAGCGAGGGAACGCAGATCGTCGTCCCCGAGCGGCGGGTGAACGACGCGTATCGCAACCTCCTGATCCAGAACCTGCTCCTGACCTGGCGCTACAGCATCGGCAACCCCTACGAGCAGTTCTCGTTCCCGGAGGGAGTCGACGTCGCCGGGGTTCTGGGCGAGCTCGGGTACGCGTCTGTCGCCCGCTCGATCATGCGCACCTCGCTGACCCGGAAGGACGAGCCGTATCCGAACTGGAAGATGGGCATGCGCCTCGTCGGGTCGGCGCTCCACTACCGGCTCACACGCGACCGCGCCTACGTCGACGGCGCGACGCCGGTGCTGAGCCGCTACGTCGAGGAGCTCGGGCGCCAGATCGGAGCGAGCGGCAGCGGGATCCTCGGCCGGGAGCGCTACTCCTCGGACATCCCCGAGCAGGTGCTCGGGCTCCACTCGCAGGCGAGCGTGTGGCAGGGCCTGCGGGCGATGGGACGCGTCTGGGCGGAGACGGGAAGTGCGGAGCTCGGGCGGCGCTGCGAGGCGCTCGCGAAGCGGCTCGAGGCCGGCCTGCGGCGGGCGGTCGCCTCCTCGCAGCGGCGCCTCGGCGATGGCTCGCTCTTCATCCCGGCGCAGCTGCTCGACCGCGAGCCGGCCTACGCTTCGCTGACGGAGGCGCGGCTCGGGAGCTACTGGAACCTGGTCATGCCGTATGCATTCGCGTCGGGGCTCTTCGCCCCGGACAGCCCGGAGGCGGCCGGCGCGCTCCGATACATGCTCCGCCACGGGTCGCGCCTGCTCGGTCTCGTCCGCGCCGGCGCCTATGCGCTCTACGAGCGGCCGGTCTACCCGGTCTCCGGCACCGATCAGGTCTACGGGATCAACGTTGCCCGTTTCCTGGCGGACACCGACGCAGCCGACCAGCTCGTGCTCAGCCTCTACGGCTCGCTCGCGGTGGGGATGACGCCGAACACGTTCGTCGCCGGCGAGGCGGCCAGCGTCGCCCCCCTTCGCGGCAGCCACTTCCGAGCCATGTACCTGCCTCCGAACGGAGCGAGCAACGCCGCATTCCTGCAGACTCTGCGGTCGCTGCTCGTGCACGAGCGCCGCAACGCAGAGGGAGCGCCGACGGGGCTCGAGCTCGCATTCGCAACGCCGCGCCCGTGGCTCCGCGCGGGCCGCCGGATCACCGTTCGTGCGGCGCCGACGAGCTTCGGGCCTGTCTCGTACTCGCTCGTCGCGCGCGCCGACACGATCAGCGCGACCGTGGAGCCGCCCGCCCGGCCCGCTCCGAAGACGCTGAAGCTCCGCGTGCGGCTGCCGCGCGGGCAGCGCGTCGAGGCGGTGACGGTCAACGGGGAGCCGCTCGAGCTTCCCAGCGGCGAGCGCCTCGGCGAGACGATCGACCTCAGCGGCCGGGCCGGCCGCGTCGAGGTCGTCGTCCGCTACGGCAGCCGCCGTCCGGCCTCGTCCGCCGGTGTGACGGCGGTGCGCCGGCTGCAGGTGCGCTACGTCGCGCACGACGGGCGCGCGAGCACGGCGCACGTTTTGCTGCCGGCCTGGTACGGGCCTGCCGCCAACCCGCCGCTGCCGCTCGTGATCTCTCCCCACGGCCGCGGTCTTAACGGCCGGGCGAACTCGATCCTGTGGGGCAACCTTCCCGGCCGCGGCTCCTTCGCGGTCGTCAACCCGGACGCGCGCGGCCGGCGCGTGCCGGGCCACTCGTGGGGCTACGGCGGCCAGATCGCCGATCTCGCGCGCATGCCCGAGATCCTGCGCACGAC
>DASQKK010000111.1:0-14067 GCA_035630545.1 Gaiellaceae bacterium | reverse complement strand
TCGGTGATCGAGGTCAACGAGGCGTTCGCGTCGGTCGTGCTCCAGTTCGCGCACGACGCCGGCCTCGAGGATCGCTTCGACGACATCAACCCGAACGGCGGCGGCATCTCGCTGGGCCATCCGCTCGGCGCCACCGGGGCGCGCGTGACGGCGACGCTCCTGAACGAGCTCGAGCGCCGCGAGGCGCGATACGGGATCGCCTGTATGTGCATCGGCTTCGGCCAGGCGATCGCGGCGGTGATCGAGCGGGTCTGAGCGGCCGCTGGCTGCTCGTCCGCGGCCGGGGCGACCGGCCGCTGCCGCAGACCGGCTTCACCTTCGAGCGCCACGCGTCGACGCGGCGGCCGACCGTGGCGAGAGGCGATCTCGCGATTTGCTACGCCAGCGTCTGGCAGGCGGTGTACGCCGTCGTGGAGGTGACGTCGGATCCCGAGGAGGACCCGGAGCGTCGGCGCTGGCGCTGGTCGTTCCGCATCCGCCCGCTCGTCGCGCTGGACGACCTCGACCGCTCGATCCCGGCGGAGGAGGTCGGCATCTTCCCGAGCTCGCTCTGGCGGCACTCGTACATCCGCCTCAGTCCGGCGCAATTCGAGGCTGCGCGGGAGGCGATCGCTAGGCGTGCGTGAGTGTCAGCGCCGCGGCGACGTCCGAGCACACCTCGGCGGCGACGTCGGTGAAGGCGCGCGCGGCGGGCGAGCGGTGCCGGTCGCGGTGCCAGGCGAGTGCGATCCGGCGCGGCGGGATCTCCGGGTCGAGCTCGAGCACGCGCACCCGCTCGTCCTTCGGGTCGGTGGCGAGCAGCGGCACGAGGGCGACGCCGAAGCCGGCGCCGACCAGCCCCTGCACCGTGCCGTTGTCGTCCGAGCGAAACGCGACGTCGACCCCGACGCCGCGCTGGGCGAGCTCGCCCTCGGCAAGGGCCGTGCTGCGGCAGGCGCGGTTGCCGATCAGCGTCAGGTCACCGATGTCGGCGAGACCTGCGCGTGTCGCCTCCGCGAGCTCGTGGTCTGCCGGGACGAGCAGGACGTAGGGATCGGCGAGCAGCTCGAGCGCGTCGAACGGGCCCTCGAGCAGCGGCGGCATCGCGAACGCGAGGTCGAGCTCTCCCCGCTCGACGAGTCGAACCAGCTCCTCGTCCGACGCCGACTCCCGCAACTCGACGGTCACGTGCGGCCAGGCGGCGGTGAAGCGGCGCATCACGGCCGGGAGCACGCGGGCGCCGACGCTCTGGAAAGTGCCCACCCGGAGCCGGCCGCCGTGCCCGCTCGCGAGCGCGGCCATGTCCGCCTGCGCTGCGTGGAGGCGCGCGACGATCGCCTCGGCGTGCCGGAGCAGCAGCCGCCCGGCTTCGGTCAGCGAGACGGCGCGCGGGCCGCCCGGCCGCTCCAGCAGCCTCTCCCCGACGAGCCGCTCGAGCGTCTGGATCTGCTGGCTGATCGCGGACTGCGTGTAGCCGAGCGATTCGGCCGCACGGCCGAACGAACCCTCGCGCGCGACGGCCTCAAGAGCGGCGAAG
The DNA here is from genome assembly GCA_035630545.1 of Gaiellaceae bacterium. Lineage (GTDB taxonomy): Bacteria > Actinomycetota > Thermoleophilia > Gaiellales > Gaiellaceae > Gaiellasilicea. The sequence continues at coordinate 12,551 of DASQKK010000111.1, read as the reverse complement.
TGGCGTACCTCGACGCCGAGCCAGCGATCAGGTTCCATGATCGACTCGAACAGTACCTCGATTTGCCCTAATGGAGCAAGACGGCGATCATGTGGGCATGACCTACGTGCTCATCCTGCTGTTCCTTCTCGTTGTCGGCCCTCTCGCCGTCTTCTACGGCGCCGACTCGCGCCTCGACGAGCCCCGCCAGTAGCCTGGTCTGTAGGATCGCGCGCCGTGGAGGTGCGCAAGGTCGGTGTCGTCGGGCTCGGTGCCATGGGCGCCGGAATCGCGCAGCTCTGCGTCGAGGCCGGGATCGACACCGTCGGCCGCGAGGTGAATGCCGAGCTGGGCGCGAAGGCACGCGAACGCATCGGCCACTTCCTGACGCGCAAGACCGAGAAGGGCCAGCTCGAGCAGCGCGCGCGCGACGACGCCATGAACCGTCTCTCGCTGACGACAGAGCTCGACGCATTCGCGGACTGCGACGTCGTGATCGAGGCGATCGTGGAGGAGCTCGAGCCGAAGCGGGAGCTCTTCGCGGAGCTGGAGCGGATCTGCCATCCGGACGCGGTGCTCGCGACGAACACGTCGGCGCTGTCGGTCACTGAGATCGCAGCGGCCACCTCGTCGCCGGAGCGAGTCGTCGGGATGCACTTCTTCAACCCGGCGCCGCTGATGCCGCTCGTCGAGATCGTCCGCGCCGAGCTGACCGAGGACGGGCCGTTCGAGGCGGCGTTCGCACTCGGCGAGCGGATCGGGAAGACGCCGATCCGCTGCCACGACACGCCCGGGTTCGTCGTCAACCGCGTCCTGATCCCGCTCCTGAACGACTGCATCCGCGTCCTCGACGAGGCGCGCGTGGCGCCGGAGGACCTCGACACCGGGATGAAGAACGGCGCCGGCTGGCCGATGGGCCCGTGCGCGCTCGTCGATCTCGTCGGGATCGACGTGCACGTGCATGCGTCCGAGGCGCTGTACGAGAAGACGCGTGAGCAGCGGATGGCGCCGCCGTCGCGGCTCGTCGCGATGCGGAACGCGGGCCTGCTCGGGCGCAAGTCCGGCCGCGGCTTCTACAGCTACGACTGACGTTCCATCGGTACCTTCAGCCGCTCCGCGACCGTCGGCACGAGCGTGCCCTGGACGAGGACGGAGAAGAGGACGACGACGAAGACGATCCCGTAGATCTCGTTCCCGTCGTCGACGCCGCCGATCAGGGCCAGCGCCGCGAGGAGGATCGGGACGGCGCCCTTCAGTCCGCTCCACATCACGAACAGCCGCTCGCCCCGGTCGAGCCGGACCGGGAGCAGCAGCGTCCCGACGACGAGCGGCCGGATCACGAACGCCAGCAGCGCCGCCAGGACGAGCCCCTCGTACCAGGCGCTGGAGTCGAGCAGCTCCGTCAGGTCGATCGTGAGGCCGAGCGCGACGAACATCGCGATCTCCGCGAGGCTGCTGGTCGAGTCCAGAAACGCATCGATCTCGGGGCGGTGCGGCACGCTCCGGTCGCCGATCAGGATCCCGGCCACGAACACCGCAAGAAAGCCGGAGCCATGGACCAGCGTGGTGGCTCCGTAGATCACACCGGCGGCCGCAGCGACCCGCAGCGGGTAGAGCGCGGGCGACGGCAGGGTGACGCGCCGCATCAGCGGCAGGAGGAGCGCCGCCCCGGCCACGCCGACCGCGACGCCGCCGGCCATCTCGACGACGAACTCCTGGACGACCGTCCAGAAGGAGCCGTCGTCGCTCGTCGCGAGCTCGATCATCCCGATCATCAGGGCGATCCCGACCGGGTCGTTGGCCCCCGACTCCCCCTTCAGGATCGTCCCGGTCCGCCCGCGGATCTCGCGGCCGCCGAGGACCGAGAACGTGACCGCGGGGTCGGTGGGGGCGAGGGCGGCTCCGAGCAGCCCGCTCGTGATCCAGGAGAGGCCCAAGAGCACGTGCGCCGCGGCTGCGATCAGCGCGGCGGAGGCGAACGTCCCCAGGATGCCGAGGGAGAGGATCGGCACGGCCGAAGCGCGGAAGCGGCGCCAGCCGATGTCGAGCCCCCCCTCGAAGAGGATCACGATCAGTGCGACGACGCCGATCCGCTCGACGGTCACGAAGGAGATCTCGTCGCGGATCTCCGGGATCAGGTCGGAGACCGCCGCCGCGGCGACGAGGAAGAGCGCCGCGCTCGGGATCGCGAGCCGTTCGGTGATCGCGCGGCCGAACAGCGCCAGCGAGACCCCGGCCGAGACGACGAGGACGATCAGACCGAAGTCTGGGATCTCCGACATCGGGTAAATCTAGGGCTATGCGAGGATCGGAGCGGCGCTTACACTTTCCTTACATGAACCTGACCGCCGCCACACGCGCCGTGCGGATACTGCGATCCATGCGGAAGACCTCTCTCTGCCTGGCGCTGCTCGCGCTGATTCTCCCGGTCGCCGCCCTCGCTGCGCTCGACGCCGGCGAAGGCACGCTCTCGGTCGAGGACGGCCGCGGCAAGGTCTCCCTGCAGGCGCGCGGCGGTGTCTTCGGCCGGCTCGACCGCGGCACGCTGACGGTCTACGACACGACGCCCGGCGACGCGAGCTTCCCGGTCGTGACCGGCGCCGACGAGGCCGAGGTGTTCCTCGCCGCCGGCGGCGTTCGCTACCGCGGCGCGGGCATCCGCTTCCGGGTCGTCGGCGGCGGCTTCAAGCTGCTTGTCCAGGGGCGCGGTATCGATCTCTCGGTCGTCGGCAAGGGCTCCGGCTTCATCGAGGGCGACACGTTCGAGCCCGGCGTCTACTCGCTCGACGGCGCCGACTGCCGCAAGAATCGCTCCAGCTGCGACGCGCTGCCCGAGCCCGGGATCCGCTTCAAGCTCGGCGGCCCCGAGCGGCCCGAGAAGAACGCGATCAGCGCCGCCGTCGAGTAATGACTTCGGGCGCCCAGACCGTTCTGGTCGTCGAGGACGAGGCCTCGATCGCGTCCTTCGTCTCGCTCTACCTCAAGAACGCCGGCTACGACGTGCGCGCCGTCACCACCGGCAACGCCGCGCTGGCGCAGGTCGCAGCCGAGCAGCCGGCGCTGATCATCCTCGACCTGATGCTCCCCGACCTGGACGGGATCGAGATCTGCCGTCGCGTCCGCAAGACCTCGGACGTCCCGATCCTGATGCTCACCGCCCGCGACGAGGACGTCGACAAGATCATCGGGCTCGAGGTCGGCGCCGACGACTACCTGACGAAGCCGTTCAACCCGCGGGAGCTCGTCGCGCGGGTGAAGAGTGTGCTGCGGCGCTCGGCGCCGGAGCGACGCCGGGACGTCGAGGAGGAGCTCCATCACGGCGACCTCTCGATCAACGCGGGCCGCCGCGAGGTGAAGGTCGGCGACGAGGAGATCCAGCTCGCGCCGAAGGAGTTCGACCTGCTCTGGGAGCTGCTCGACCACAAGGGCCTCGTGCTCACGCGCGACCAGCTCCTCGAGCGGGTCTGGGGCTATACGTTCGCCGGCGACACGCGCACCGTCGACGTGCACGTGCGGCAGCTGCGCCGCAAGCTCGGCGAGGCGTCGCCGATCGTCACCGTCTGGGGCGTCGGCTACAAGGTCGGCCCCGAGCGGGCGCCCGCCCCTGCTGCTTAAGTAGAGCCATGCTCAACTCACTGCGCTTTCGCCTGCCGGCGCTCTTCCTGGCGGGGATCGCGCTCTCCGGGCTCGTGACGAGCCTGATCGCGCTGCGCCTCTTCCAGGACTACACGCGCAACGCCTCCCTGAACGAGCTGCGCCGCGAGGCGCGCGGGCTCGCCCAGCTGTACGCGGAGTCGGCGGTGCGCGCCGTCGACGAGGAGAAGGCGGCCCCCACCTTCGCGGCGGCCAAGCTCGAGGCGGCGACAGGAGACCGTCTCTATTTCGTCGGTGCGTCGCTCTCGCCGGGCGAGGACACCGGCCTGACGCGGATCACGCCCAGCGATACCGGCGTCGACCTCTCGCCGCAGCGGATCGTCACCTTCGAGTTCGAGCCGCCGGGCCAGAACAGGACGTTCCTCGCAGCCGCGCATCCGATCCGTCCCGGGGGTGGGACGGTGTTCGGCTACCTGGTCGTGGCGAAACCGAAGGCGGAACTGCGCGACGCCTGGGTGACGCTGCTCTCGCGCCTCGCGATCGCGTTCCTGATCGCGCTCGTCGTCGTCGGCGTGCTTGCGTTCTACCTCACGCGCCGCATCACTGGGCCCGTGCTCGCCCTCTCGGACGCGGCCGACGAGGTCTCCAAGGGGCGCTATGACGTCGAGGTGCCACGCGTTCCGGGCGGCGGCGAGATCGGGCACCTGGCCGACCGCTTCCGCGAGATGACCGCCCGCCTCGCCGAGGCGGAGGAGCGCGAGCGCAGCTTCCTGATGTCCGTCTCGCACGAGCTGCGGACGCCCTTGACGGCGATCCGCGGCCACGTCGCCGCGCTGCGCGAAGGCGTCGTCACCGACCCGGAGGCGATCGACGCCTCCCTCGGTACCGTCGCCGAGGAGGCCGAGCGGCTCGGCCGCCTCGTCGGCGACGTGCTCGACCTCGCGAAGCTCGACGCTCACCGGTTCACCGTGCTCACCGAGGAGGTCGACATGGGGCGGGTGCTGGAGCGCGCCTTCTCGACCTTCTCGGAGGAGGCCCGGCAGCGCGGGATCGAGTACACGTCGGACGCGGACTCGGCGCCGGTGATCGTCTCCGATGGGGACCGCGTGCTCCAGATCATCTCGAACCTGCTCTCGAACGCGTTCCGCTGGACGCCCGACGGCGGCCGCATCGACCTGGCGCTCCAGACCGCGAACGGGGCGGTCACGGTTGACGTCGCCGACAGCGGCCCCGGGATCTCGGCCGACGCGCGCGAGCGGATCTTCCGTCCGTTCTGGTCGACGGACGGGCGCGGCACGGGGCTCGGACTGCCCATCGCGAGCGAGCTTGCGGTCGCGCTCGGCGGCCGGATCGAGCTGCAGAGCGAGGTGGGGAAGGGGAGCCGCTTTCGGCTCATCCTCCCGAACCGCAGTCTCTAGGCGGCTTCGCGGTGCTCGGCGACCGGCGCCACCGCGCGCTCGACGCGCTCGAGCCGGTCGCTGACGCCCCTCCACCCGGAGGAGACGAGGTCGACCAGCAGGGCGAGGTCGTCGATGCGTGCGTGCCGTTCGGCGAGGACGTCGCCCTCGAGCCGCTCGAGCCGGCGGATCACCTGGTTGAGCAGGCCGCGGACCTCGGCCAGCGTGCGCCCGACCGGGAGCACCTCGGTGCGCAGGCCCTCGTGGACGGCGGCGCTGACCTGCCCGGGCAGCGTCCCTTCGAGCTCCGCCGCAGCCGCGGCGAGCGACTCGACCTGGATGCGAGTCCGTTCGAGCGCGGCCTCCAGCTCGGCGGGTGCGATCCGGCCTGAGCCGGCCTCCGCGATCCGCGCCTTGGCCCGTTCGAGTGTCATCTCGTCCACGGGCAGGAGGCTACGCTGGCCGTCGGATGGACACCTCCGAGCTCGACTACGACCTGCCCTCGGAGCTGATCGCCCAGCACCCAGCCGCGCGTCGCGACGCCTCGCGGCTCCTCGTCTACGACCGCTCGACGGGCGTCGTCCGGCATCGCGGGTTCGCGGAGCTGCCGGACGAGCTATCGGGCGAGCTCGCGGTCGTCAACGACACGAAGGTCGTGCCGGCGCGGATCCGAATCGAGCGGCCGAAGGGCGAAGTGCTCCTGCTCGAGCACGAAGGTGGGGGCGAATGGCTCGCGCTCGCCCGGCCGACGCGGCGACTGAAGGCGGGGGACCGGCACGGTCCGGTCGAGCTGCTCGAGCACCTCGGCGAGGGCCGCTGGCGGATCCGGCTCGAGGGCGAGCCCGACGGCGAGGCGCCGCTCCCGCCGTACATCACCGAGCCGCTTGCCGATCCGGGCCGGTACCAGACCGTCTACGCGGACGAGGCGGGCTCGGCCGCGGCGCCGACCGCGGGGCTGCACTTCACGCAGGAGCTGCTCGGCAAGCTCGACGTCGAGCGCGTCACGCTCCACGTCGGTCTCGACACGTTCCGGCCACTCGCGGCGGACACTCTCGAAGAGCACGAGCTGCACGGGGAGCGTTATTCCGTCCGGCCCGAGGCGTGGGCGCGGATCGAGGCTGCCGGGCGCGTCCTCGCCGTCGGCACGACCACGGTGCGCGTGCTCGAGACCGTGGCAAGCAACAAAGTGTTACAAGGCCGGACCTCGTTGTTCGTCACGCCGGGCTTCGAGTTCCGCCGCGTCGACGCGCTGCTGACGAACTTCCATCTCCCGCGCTCGACGCTGCTCGCGCTCGTGATGGCGTTCGCAGGCGTCGAGGAGACCCGGCGGCTGTACCGTCTCGCGGTCGAGGAGTGCTACCGCTTCTACTCCTTCGGCGACGCGATGCTGATCCTGTGAGCCACTTCGAGGTCACCGCGCGCGACGGCGCCGCCCGCGCCGGGATCCTGCGCACCGCCCACGGCGAGATCGCGACCCCGGCGTTCATGCCCGTCGGCACCAAGGGGACCGTGAAGAGCCTCGACCCGGACGAGCTGACGACGATCGGGGCGCAGATCGTCCTCGGCAACACCTACCACCTCCACTTCCGGCCGGGCGACGAGCTGATCGCAGAGCTCGGCGGCCTGCACGCGTTTTCCGGCTGGCAGGGCCCGATCCTGACCGACTCGGGCGGCTTCCAGGTCTTCTCGCTCCGTGACACGCTGCTCGACGTCGACGACGACGGCGTCACCTTCCGCTCCGTCTACGACGGGGCGCCGGCGCGCTTCTCACCCGAGATCGCAGCGCGGATCCAGCGCAACCTCGGCTCCGACATCGCGATGGCGTTCGACATCTGCCCGCCCGCGGGCGTTCCGCGGCCCGAGCTCGAGGAGGCGGTTCGGTTGACGACCCTCTGGGCGTCGCGCCAGCGGGAGGAGGAGCGTGCGCCGGGCCAGCTCGTGTTCGGGATCGCCCAGGGCGCGGCCGACCCCGAGCTGCGCCGGCGTTCGATCGAGGAGATCGCGGCGCTCGGCTTCGACGGGTGCGCGCTCGGCGGGCTGGCGGTGGGGGAGGGCCGCGAGGAGATGTTCGAGGCGACCGGCTGGGCGGCGCCGCTGCTCCCCGACGCGAAGCCCCGCTACTTCATGGGGATCGGCGACGCGGAGGGGATCCTGCGGGTGATCGGCGCCGGCATCGACATGTTCGACTGCGTCCTGCCGACCCGGACGGCGCGGACCGGCTCCGCGCTCACCGCAACGGGCCGCCTGAACCTCCGCAACGCCCGCTTCGCCGCCGACCCGCGCCCGCTCGAGGAAGGCTGCACCTGCCCGGCCTGCGGGCGTTTCTCGCGCGCCTACGTGCGGCATCTCGTCAACCAGGAGGAGATGCTCGGCCTCCGCCTGCTGAGCCTGCATAATCTGCACTTCCTACTCGAACTGACCGCGGGCGCGCGGGCGGCGATCGAACGTGGCGAGCTCGAGGCGTACACCGCCGCTGCGCTTGCCCGGCTCGCCGGCGGGCCCCAGGAGGATCCTTGGAACCAGGTGGGCTGATCGTTCTCGTCGCGCTGTTCGTCCTCTTCTGGCTGTTCATCGTCAGGCCGCAACGGCGTCGGGCGCAGGAGCAGCGCGTGCTGCACGAGTCGATCGCAGTCGGCGACGAGGTCGTCACGCTCGGCGGACTGCTCGGCCGCGTCCGCGCCATTGACGAGGAGGACGACACGCTGGAGGTCGAGATTGCGCCGGGGACGAACGTCCGCGTTGTCAGGCGAGGCGTCGCGGCGGTGATCGCCCCCGAAAAATCTCATGAAGAATTCATACGAAATGAGTGAGAACGCAGCTAACCTGCTGACCGCGTGAATCGCCGACCCCACCTCATTCTCGTCGGGATCATCGTTGCCGGTCTGATCGGCGTCGGCTTGCTCGCGATCCCCGGCTCGCCGCTCAACGACAAGCCGACGCTCGGGCTCGACCTGCAGGGCGGGCTCGAGGTGACGCTGCAGGCGGTGCCGCCGCCGAACCGGCCCCTGCAGAAGTCTGATCTCGACCGCTCGGTCGAGATCCTCCGCGACCGCGTCGACCGGCTCGGCGTCGCCGAGCCCGAGATCCGCAAGCAGGGCGACGACCAGATCGTGATCGACCTCCCCGGCGTCAAGGACCCCGACCGCGTGATCGGCATCCTCGGCCAGACCGCGCAGCTCGAGCTCTTCGACCTCGAGGCCAACCTCGCGCCGCCGTCGAACGCCAACGGCTTCCCGGCGCCGAAGGAGTCGCTCTACGAGCTCCTGGCCGGGCAGCAGGCGCTCGTCGAGGAGGACACCGAGACGACCTGGTACCTGTTCGACGAGAACAAGAAGCTTGTCGCCGGCCCGGTCAACGACCGCGATGCTCTCCTGGAGAGCGAGGTCGTCGCCGAGGAGGGCGGGAAGGAGGGCGAGCTGCCGAAGGACTGGAAGATCTTCGGCGTGCCGCCGAACACCGTCGTCGTCACCTGCGGCGTCGGCGAGGTCGTCTGCCCGGGCGTGGGCGTCGAGAACCCCGAGCAGAACTACTACTACCTCCTCAACTACGACCCGGACAACGCGGATCCGAGCAAGGTCGTCCCCGAGATGACCGGTGCCGACCTCAAGCTGGCCGGCACGCGGCAGGACTTCGACACCACGACCGGCCAGCCGATCGTGACGATGCAGTTCACCGACGAGGGCGGCGACAAGTTCGGCGACATCACGAACCGCGAGGCCGACCGCGGGCGCCTCCGTCACAACATCGCGGGCGGCCAGGGCGATCCGTCGCAGTCGTTCCAGCACTTTGCGATCGTGCTCGACCGCCAGATCAAGTCGTGGCCGTCGATCGACTTCGAGCAGTACCCGAACGGGATCGGCGGCACGAACGGCGCCCAGATCACCGGCATCGGCTCGCTCGAAGAGGCGAAGGACCTCGCACTCGTCCTCCAGAGCGGTGCCCTGCCCGTCACCTTCAAGACGCTCGAGACGACCGCGATCTCCGCGACGCTGGGCAAGGACTCGCTCGCCGAGGCGTGGAAGGCGGCGATCGCCGGACTCCTCGTCGTCGCGCTCTTCCTGCTCATCTTCTACCGCGTGCTCGGCGTCGTCGCCGTCATCGGCCTCCTCATCTACGCCGCCTTCCTCTACGCCGCGATCCTCGTCTTCAACGTCACCCTGACCCTGCCGGGCTTCGCCGGGATGATCCTGACGCTGGGGGTGGCCGCCGACGCGAACATCGTCATCTTCGAGCGCGTGAAGGAGGAGTACCGCGCCGGGAAGAACGTCCGCGCCGCGATCTCCGCCGGCTACGGCAAGGGTTTCGCGACCATCATCGACGCGAACGTCGTCACTGCGATCACCGCCATGGTGCTCTTCCTGGTCGCGACGGCAGGCGTCAAGGGCTTCGCCCTGATGCTCCTGATCGGAACGCTGATCTCGCTGCTGACGGCCGTCGCCGCCACGCGCGCGATCCTGGGCTTGCTCGCCGGCTTCAAGTGGTTCGACAACCCGAAGCTGATGGGCGCGGAGGGCGAGCCGCCGAAGTGGATCAGGCGGGACTTCGTCGGCCTGCGCAAGTACTGGTTCGGGATCTCCGCGGTCGTGCTCGCGATCTCGCTGCTCGCGATCGGAATCAAGGGTCTCAACCTCGGGATCGACTTCGAGGGCGGGACGAAGATCACGGCGACGGTGCCGGAGCCGGTCGCGGTCGAGGACGTCCGCGCCGAGGCGGCGGACCTCGGACTCGGCGCCGCGCAGATCGTCGGCCGCGGCGAGTCCGTCGACGACAAGTACCCGGGCTTCCAGATCCAGACGGAGGAGCTCTCGGCCGAGGAGACGAGGAACCTGACGCAGCGGCTCTCGCGCAGCTTCGACGCGGAGGCGAGCGTCCAGACCGTCTCCGCGAGCTTCGGCCGCCAGATCGCCGAGGGCGCGATCCTCGCGATCCTCGTCTCGCTCCTCCTGATCACGATCTACATCTCCTTCCGCTTCCAGCCGAAGTTCGCGGCGCCGGTGATGATCGCTCTGATCCACGACGTCTTGATCACGATCGGGATCTACGCGCTGCTCGGCCGGGAGGTGACGACCGCCACGGTCGCCGCGGTCCTGACCGTCCTCGGCTACTCGATCTACGACACGATCATCATCTTCGACCGCATCCGCGAGAACATCCCGCTGATGAAGCGGGCGTCGTTCCGGACGCTGGCGAACGTCTCGCTCTGGGAGACGATCCCGCGCTCGCTCGCGACGACGTTCATCACGCTGCTGCCGATCTCGACGCTCTACTTCTTCGGCGGCGAGACGCTGAAGGACTTCGCGTTCGCTCTGCTCGTCGGCATCGGTGCCGGCGCATACTCGTCGATCTTCATCGCAGCGCCGCTCCTCTCCTGGCTGAAGGAGCGGGAGCCTGAGTACGCCCGCCGCAAGGACGAGGCGTTCGACCCGGGCTCGGTCGGCGGCCTGCTGAAGGAGGCCGAGGAGCTCGCGGCCGCGCGGCCGACGCCGGATCTGGTCCCGGACGCCTTCCAGCAGGAGGATGGGGACGCTGAAGAGGCCGGTGACGCCGTTCCGGAGCCCGCGACGGCGACCGCCGGCCCTGCAGGCTCCCAGTCGAAGCGCGACCGACGCCGCCAGCGGCGCTCGAGCCGCCCCCATGGCCGGGCCAGATAGCCAGGTCTTCGCGCTCCGCCAGCTCGTCGACGAGCTGGCAGCGCAGCTGCGCTCCGGCGTCGACAAGCTGGCCGACCTGCCGCAGGAGACGGGCGAGCGGCTCGCGCACGAGCTCGGGCTCGTCCGCCGCGAGGAGCTCGAGTCCGTCGAGCTGCGCCTCGCCCAGCTCGAGCATCGGCTGAAGCTGCTCGAGCAAGCGCGCAGCGGTTAGGAGCGCGCCGGGCCGCTGTGCGACCCCCTCTAGGGGTCTTGCGCGAGGAGCATCCGCTTCTGCGGCTGCTCCTCCTGTGCCGATAGGTCAGATGCGGCGCCGCCAACGCGAGAAGACGTCCTCGAGGTCGGCGCGCATCGAGCGCGGGATCAGGACGAAGAGGCGGTCGCCGGCCTCGACGACGGTGCTGCCGCGCGGCGGGATCGTCTCCTCGCCGCGGTTGATCACCGCGATCAGCGCCGAGCGCGGCAGCCCCAGCTCGCGGATGGCGGAGCCGTTGACCGCATGGTCGTCCGCAACCGCGAAATCGACCAGCTCGAGCTTGCTCAGCGGCCCGACCTCGAGCGGTGCCTCGTGCGCCGGCGGTGCCGGCGCGAGCAGCCCCAGCCTGCCGGCGACCCACTCCAGGGTCGTTCCCTGCACGATCGCCGAGACCACGACGACGAAGAAGACGGCGTTGAAGATCGTCTCCTTCTCGGGCACATCCGAGGAGAGGACGAAGGTCGCGAGCACGATCGGCACCGCGCCGCGCAGGCCCGCCCAGCCGAGCAGATGCCGGTCGTTGGCCGTGAAGTCGCTGAAGGCGGTCGACGCCCAGACCGACGCCGGTCGCGCCACGACCATCAGCAACAGCGCGAGCGCCAGTCCCGGCAGCGCCACGTCTGGCAGGTCCGAGGGGAAGACCAGGAGGCCGAGGACGATGAAGAGCGCCACCTGCGCGGCGAACGCGAGCCCCTCGTGGAACGAGACGAGATGGCGGCGATAGCGGGAGGGCGTGCTCCCGACCGCAAGGCCGACGAGGTAGACCGAGAGGAAGCCGCTGCCGCCGATCACGTCCGCAACGCCGAAGGCGAGCGCCGCTGCTGCGAGGGAGGCGACCGGGGCGAACGCGCCAATCGACTGGGGGATGCGGGCGAACAGCCAGGCGGCGACGGCGCCGAGGGCGACGCCGACGACCAGCCCGAGGCCGAGCTGCTGCACGACGAGCAGGAGGAGGTCGTCGACGCCGTAGTCATCCGGCCGCTCGATCCAGGCGATCAAGCCGAGAGTCAGCGCGATCGCCATCGGGTCGTTCCCGCCCGACTCCGCCTCGAGCGTGCGAGCCAGCCGGCGGCGGATGTGCGTGAAGCGCAGCGTCGCGAAGACGGCGGCCGCGTCGGTGGAGGAGACGACGGCGCCGAGCAGGACCGACTCGAGCCAGGAGAGGTCGAACAGCATGTAGGCGGCAGCGCCGACGAGCACGGCGCTGACGACGACGCCGACCGTGCTCAGCAGCGCCGCCGGCACCGCGACCTCGCGCAGGCGTCGCCACGAGGTCTGGAGGCCGCCCTCGTAGAGAATCAGCGCCAGCCCGATGATCCCGACCTCGCGTGCGAGCTCGGCGTCGTCGAACTCGATCCCGCCGGCACCGTCCGAGCCCAGCAGCATTCCGATCGCCAGGAACGCCACGAGCACCGGCAAGCCCGTCCGGGCAGCGCCGAGCGCGGCGAGGACGCTGCCCACCAGGATGCCGCCCACGAGCAGGAGCAGGAGGCCCTCGTCCACGCCTCTATCTTCTCCGGTGGGAGTCCCGGCCGCCGCGTGGAACACTTCCGGCATGGCGACGCGACCGCGCACGCGCAAGATCGGCCGCCTCTCGGAGATCGCCCAGGTGGCCGTCCGGCATGGCTTCGGCTACTTCTTCGAGCGGCACAAGCTGACCGACCTGCTGCCGTGGAC
>DASQKK010000110.1:0-2418 GCA_035630545.1 Gaiellaceae bacterium | reverse complement strand
TGGGCCGAGCGGGACTACAACCCCGACGCCGGCAACGTGCGGGCGAGCGTCTTCGTCGCGCACGGGCTCCAGGACGACAACGTCATGCCCGACCACTTCTCGAAGTGGTGGGACGCGCTCCCGTCGCACGTGGCCAAGAAGCTCTGGCTGACCCGGACGGGCCACATCGACCCGTTCGACTTCCGCCGCGCGCAGTGGGTCTCGACCCTCCACAAATGGTTCGACCACGAGCTCCAGGGAGTGCGCAACGACGTGCTCACCGAGCCGCAGGCCGACATCGAGTACGCGGCCGACGAGTGGCGAACGTACAGGCGCTGGCCGATCGACACCCGCGAGCAGGTCTCGCTGAAGCTCCTCACCGACACGCCGACGACGGCCGGAGCTCTCGCGCTCGGGCCCCCGCCGACGCCGAACCTGCCTCGCGACCACCAGACGATCACGGATACGCCGTCCCTGAGCGAGAACAACGCGATCTCGAACCCGACGACGGTGACCGCGAACAGGCGCGTCTTCCTCTCGCCGCCGCTCGAGGCTCCCGTTCACATCTCCGGGACGCCGGTCGTTCGGGTCCGGGCGTCCGTGAACGCGACCGACACGAACTTCGGCGCGATCCTCGTCGACTACGGGCCGGCCACCCAGGTCTCGCGTCAGGGCGACGGCGCGCAGACGCTCGCGACGCAGGACTGCTGGGGCGAGGTGAGCGCGAGCGACGAGGCCTGCTACTTCCAGGTCGGGAAGCGGATCACGAACGTCACCCAGTGGCGCGTCTCCAAGGGCATCCTCGACGCGCTGAACCGCAACTCGTACGCGCTCGCCGAGCCGCTGACCCCCGGTCAGGAGGAGTCGTTCACCTTCCCGCTCCTGCCGCAGGACTACGTCTTCCCGGCCGGGCACAGAATCGGGCTCGTGCTCGTCGGGAGCTACTCGGGCTATGGCTCACAGGCGGATCAGAACCGCGCCACGATCAGCCTGAACGTGACCGAGACGCTCTTCGACCTGCCGGTGGTGGGTGGCAAGGATGCGCTCAGCCGCGCCGGCCTCGAGAAGGTCACGCCCGCCGACGTGATCGAGACCCCGCTCGGCGAGCCGGAGAGCGAGGTGAGCGCGGGCGACCTGAGGAAGGGCTAGCGGCCGCCGGTCAGGGGCGGAAGTCGTTCGAGCAGGTCGAGGAGCTGCTCGATCGGAACGCGCGCGACGACGCCGCGCAGCAGGGCAACGATCCTGGGATCGAGCAATTCCTCACGCTCGGCGTCGTCGAGGGCCCGGCCGAGACCTGCGCGGACGAGGCTCTCGAGCTCCTTCGTCGAGTCGCCGCGCTCCTCGGCAAACCGCTCGAGCGAGGCGCGGCTCGAGAACGCGAGGACGATCTCTTCCCGCGAGACGCCGAGCTCGCAGGCGGCGCCGTCGAGCGCCGACAGGACGATCTGCTCGGCCACCTGCTCGAAGCCCTTCGGGTCGCGCAACTCGCGGGCAGCGCACGGATCGGCGACTGCGGCGGGCGCGTAGGACGCTCCACCGAGCGCGAGGTAGACGCCGACGAGCGCCACGGCTGTGCCCGCCGCCAGGGCGATCGCGCGCATCAGACGGTCAGGTCCCGTCGACCGAGCAGGATCGGTACGAGGGCGAGGAGGGCGAGGCAGGCGGCGGCGAGGAACGAGCGCGAGAAGGCGTTCGTGACGGCTCGGTCGAGCTGATCCTGCAGCGTGGAGACGAGCTGCTCGTAGGCAGGGTCGTCGCGGTCGCCCACCACCTCGTCGACAGCGGGAATGCGCGCCTCGTCCTTCGCTTCGTCGACCGCGACGAGCACCCTGCGGGCGACCGTCAGCTTCTCCAGCGGCGGGATGCGGCTGTCCAGCACGGCCGAGGTCCCGGCGGCGAGCGCGTCGTCCTCGTTGCGCTCCAGACCCGCAGTGAAGATCGGCGTCAGCAGCAGCAGCCCGACGACGACGCCTGCGTGGCGAGCGGCGATCGTCCAGCCACCGTGCACGGCCTGCGCCGAGCGTCCGGCCAGCGCACGCTCCGTCAGCGCCGAGAGTGCAAGCCCGAGGCCCGCGCCGATCGCCAGCTGCGGCGGCACTGTCCAGGCGGCGCCGGCATGGGGGAGCCAACCAAGGGCGGCGAGACCTCCCGCGATCAGGATCGCGCCGGAGGCGGTACGCGCCCACAGGGGAGTGATCGCGTGCCCTTGACGCGCGGCCACGATCGCCGCGATCGGCATGACGGTCACGACGAGCCCAGCGGCGAGCGGCTCCAGGCGCCAGCCGTTGATCAGGAGGATCACGAGCAGGAAGAACGCTGCCACGAGCGCGCCAGAGATGAGCAACAATGCGGCGTTCGCGGCGACATGCGGCCGTTCGAGCGGCCGTGTGTCGGGGACCACCTGGACGTCACGGAGCGTGAGCAGCGCCACGAGCACCA
>DASQKK010000109.1:0-8400 GCA_035630545.1 Gaiellaceae bacterium | reverse complement strand
GGCTCGCGATCGACGTCCACAGCCGCGACGTCTTCATGCGCAACCGCACCAATGCGTCGGTATACGAGCGCGACGGCGACCTCGTGGTCGACAGCCACAGCTTCGATGTCGAAACCGGACGCGAGGAGACGGAGCGCTGGCTGATCCGCGGCGGCCAGTTGCGGAAGACGGGGTACTCGGTCCGCTTCTATACCTACACGGAGCTGCGCGACCTGCTCCTCGGCGTCGGCTTCTCGTCGGTGGAGGGCGTCGGCCACGACCGGAATCCGCTCACGCTGGAGAGCCGGCGCATGATCGTCATCGCGACTCGCTGATCCGCGCCAGCTCGCGGCGCACCTGCGTCAGCCCCTTGCCGAGGCGCGCGCGGTTCGTCCGGTCGTTGAGCCAGCCGCTGGCGCCGGAGGGATGCGGCAGCGGGACCACGATCGCGTCGCAGTGCATGAAGCTCTTCCCGATCGCGCCGGTGAGCGTCCCGATCCCGAGCATCCGCTTCAGTGCCAACCCGCCGACGGTCACGATCAGCTCGGGGCGCAGCAGCGCGAGCTCCCAGTCGCGCCAGAACTGACAGAGGTCCTGCTCGCGTGGCGTCGGCGCGCGGTCGCCGCGGCCCGACGCGGGCCGGCCTGGATAGCAGCGTGTCACCGAGGCACAGTAGAAGCGCTCGTAGAGCTCGTCGCCCTCCAGCGCGAGCCAGCGGCGCAACGTCTGGCCGGCTCGGCCGCGCCACGGCAGCCGCTCCTCACCCTCGACGATCCCGGGCGCCTGGCCGAAGAGGTATGCCCGCTGGCCGTGGAAGGGTGCGCGGACCGGCCAGGACTCCAGCTGATAGCCCGCCTCGAGGCAGGCTCGGCAGCGCGCGTTGTCGTGCTGGAGCGAGCGCAGCGACCGGTACCTGCCCCTGCGGACAGTCAACCTGCGGCGGGCGTGCCGATCCGGAGCCGGTTGCCGTCCGGATCGGTCAGCTCGATCTCGCGCATCCCGTAGTACGCGAGCTCGGCGACGACGCCGAAGTCGGCCGCGATCGCGTCGACGTCGTCGACGTAGAGGTAGAGCAGTCCGTCCGGGTGTGCGTCGCCGTTGTGCTCGGAGAGAAAGATCTGCCCCTCGCCGCTCGAGATCGCGACGAAGAGCGGCAGATGCGGCTGCGCGCGCGTCCGCCAGTCGATCGAGAACCCGAGGCGGGCGTACCACTCGGCGCTGGCCTCGGCGTCGGCGACTCGGAGAAAGGGGACGACCTTTGTCACGAGCGGGATCGTACGGCTACGAACCAGCGTCCGGCGAAGACGGTCTCGCCGCCCCCGAGCTCGACGGCCAGGCCGGCGGGCTCGAAGTAGCGCTTGAAGACCTGCCAGCACGAGCCGTCGTCGAGGATCCGCTCCTGCTGCTCGGCCGGCTCGACGTCCTCGCGAAGCGCGGAGTCGACGACGACCAGTTCCGGTGCGACCCTGTGGGCCTCGGCGAGGAAGCGTCCTCGCTCGGGGTCCTCGAGGTGGCCGTAGAAGTGGCTCGTGAAGACGCGGTCGAACGTCCCGTCGTGGAACGGCAGCCGCAGCGCGTCCGACTGGACGAAGCCCGCATCCGGCACGCGTGCGCTCGCGAGCTCGAGCATCGACGCGCTCTGGTCGAGCCCCGTGATCTCGCCGGGGAGGTGCCTGGTCAGGAAGCCGGTGCCGCACGCGACGTCGAGCGTGCGGGCCGGCGGCAGGGCCGAGATCGCCGCGATCAGAGCCTCGCGCTCGTCGACCCAGCCGGGCCGCTCGCGCTCCTCGAAGCGGCCGGAGCCGAGCCACCAGTCGTCGTACTCCGCCGCCCGTGCCTCGTAGTACGCCTTCATGCTCCTAGAGTACGAGCCGTGCTCGAGGCCGTGCCGAACTTCTCCGAAGGGCGCGACCAGGACGTCGTCGCGGCACTTCGCGACGCGCTCTCGGCACCGGCGCGGCTGCTCGACGTGCACGTCGACGCAGACCACCACCGGTCGGTCTTCACGCTCGTCGGCGAAGGCGACGAGCTCGTCGAGACGCTCCTGGCCGGGATCGCGTGCGCGGCCGAACGGATCGACCTCCGCCGCCACGAGGGCGCGCATCCGCGCATCGGCGCTGCGGACGTCGTCCCGGTCGTCCCGATCAAGCCCGACGACCTGGAGCAGGCGCAGGCGAGGGCGCGCGAGCTCGCGCGCCGTGTCGGGGAGGAACTCGGCCTGCCGGTCTTCCTCTACGGCGCGCTCGCGCCCGGCCGCGGGCCGGCGTTCTTCCGGCGCGGCGGACCGGCCGAGCTGCAGCGACGCATCGACGCGGGGGAGCTGACGCCCGACTTCGGGCCGGGCCGACTCGACGAGCGCGCCGGCGGCGTGATCGTCGGCGCGCGCCGACCGTTGATCGCGTTCAACGTCAATCTCCGCGGCGAGCTCGAGGCGGCGAAAGCGGTCGCCGCAGTCGTGCGCGAGACGGGCGGCGGCTTCCCCGGCGTGCGTGCGCTCGGCCTCGACCTCCCGCGCGCCGGCGTTGTCCAGGTCTCAATGAACGTCGAGGACTGGGAGGCGGCGGCACTGCACGAGATCGTCGCTCGCATCGTGGAGGAGGCGGCGGCGCGCGGCGCGGAGGTCGTCGGTTCGGAGCTCGTCGGTCTGATGCCGGCGGGGGCCGCTGCCGCGGCGGCCGGGGCGATGCTGCGGATCGACGGTTTCGACGAGTCGCACGTGCTGGAACTGCGGCTGCTCCCGTGAGAGGGTTTGAGCACCCCGGGGCCTGCGGTAGGTGGGTCTCGACAACGACCAAGGGGTACAGATGAAAAAGCTCTTGCCGCTCACCGTGGCTGCGGGGATCGCGGCCTGGTTCTTCGCGAGGCATCAGCGCGGAAAGGTGCTGTTCGGGAAGCTGCACGGAAAGTTCTCCTCCTTCGTGCCGAAGCAGTACGACGACGCGACGCTCAAGGACAAGGTCGAGAGCGAGCTCTTCCGCCACGAGCACGAGGTGAAGGGCGCGATCAACGTCAACGCGCAGGAGGGCGTCGTCCAGCTGCGCGGACAATTGCCCTCGCAGGATCTGATCGACGCGCTCGTCGAGCGCACGCAGAAGATCCAGGGCGTCCGCGAGGTGGAGAACCTGCTGCACACGCCCGGCACCGAAGCACCCATGCACCACTGACCCGGGGTCCGGCTCTCGGGCCGCCCGCGGCCCGGCTTCAGGGATTTTCGCGCGCAAGGCATCCGCTGTCGCGGATGCCTTGCTTGCGCCTAGTATCGAACCGTGATCGCAAGTCACGCGCTGACCGGGAACGACCTGCGGCTCGAGGACGTCTGGGAGGTAGCCGTTCACCGCGCGCCCGTCGGCCTGGCCGACGAGGCGCGCGGTCAGATGGAGGCGGCGCGCGCGCTCGTCGAGCGCGCCGACGAGAACACCTACGGCGTCAACACGGGCTTCGGCCGGTTCGTCTCGGAGACGATCCCGCCCGAGCAGCAGGGGGAGCTCCAGCTCCGTCTGCTGCGCAGTCACGCCTGTGGCGTCGGTGAGCCGTATCCGCCGGCGGTCGTGCGCGCGGCGATGCTGCTCCGGGCGAACGCGCTCGCGAAGGGGTTCTCGGGCGCGCGGATCGAGACGGTCGAGCTGCTGATCGAGTGCCTCAACCGCGGCGTCCTCCCGCACGTGCCCTCGCGCGGGTCGGTCGGCGCGAGCGGCGACCTCGCGCCGCTGGCGCACCTTGCGTTGCCGCTCGTCGGCGAAGGACAGGCCTGGTTCGAGGACGTGCTCCTCCCGGGCGCGGAGGCGCTTGCCGCAGCCGGCCTCGAGCCGGTGCGCCTCGGGGCCAAAGAAGGCCTGTCGCTGATCAACGGCACGCAGTTCATGGCGGCGATGGCCTCGCTCGCGCTCGTGCGGGCGTGGCGGCTGGCGCGGACGGCCGATCTCGCCTGCGCGCTCTCGCTCGAGTCCCTGCAGGGCTCGCGCACGAGCTTCCATCCCGCGATCCATCGGGCGCGTCCGCTGCCCGGGCAGGTCGACTCCGCCGCGAACCTGCACCGCCTGCTCGAGGGCTCGGCGATCATCGAATCGCACAAGTGGTGCGACCGCGTCCAGGACGCGTACTCGCTCCGGTGCGCGCCGCAGGTGCACGGCGCCAGCCGCGACCTGCTCGCGCACGTGGAGGCAACGGTTGCGGTCGAGCTCAACGCCGCCACCGACAACCCGCTCGTCCTCGTCGGTGAGGGCATCGTCGTCTCGAACGGCAACTTCCACGGCCAGCCGCTGGCCTTCGGGCTCGATGCGCTGGCGATGGCCGTCTCCGAGCTCGCGAGCATCTCCGAGCGCCGCGTCGAGCGGCTCGTCAACCCGTCGCTCTCGGAGGGCCTGCCGCCCTTCCTGACGCTCGAAGGCGGCCTCAACAGCGGCTTCATGATCCCGCAGTACGTCGCCGCCTCGCTCGTCTCGGAGAACAAGTCGCTCTGTCACCCGGCCAGCGTCGACTCGATCCCGACGAGCGCCGGACAGGAGGATCACGTCTCGATGGGGAACGCCGCCGGGCTGAAGGCGCTGCAGGTGCTCGCGAACAGCGAGCGCGTGCTCGCGATCGAGCTGCTCGCCGGCGCGCAGGCGATCGAATTCCTCGCGCCGCTCGAGCCGGGACCTGGCGTGCGGGCGGCACACGACGCCGTGCGCGAGCTCTCCGAGCGGGTGCGCGACGACCGCTCGCTCTCGGCGGACATCGAGCGCGTCGCCGTCGCGATCGCCGACGGCTCGGTTCTCGGCGCCGCCGAGTCGGCAGTGGGGGAGCTGCGGTGAGCGTCTCCTCGCTCGACGCCCAGGTCGAGGCGCTCGCCGGCGACCTCTCCGCGATTCGCGCACCGCGCGGCCCCCAGCTCAACGCGCGCTCGTGGCAGACGGAGGCGCCGCTGCGGATGCTGCTCAACAACCTCGACCCGGAGGTCGCCGAGCGCCCCGAGGAGCTCGTCGTCTACGGCGGCTCCGGCCGTGCCGCCCGCTCGCACGACGCGCTGAAGGCGATCGTCCGGACGCTCCTTCGCCTCCGCGACGACGAGACGCTGCTCGTCCAGAGCGGCAAGCCCGTCGGCGTCTTCCGCACCCACGAGGGCGCGCCGCGCGTGCTGATCGCGAACTCGCTGCTCGTGCCCCGGTGGGCGAACTGGGACGAATTCCGCAGGCTCGAGGCCGAAGGGCTGACCATGTTCGGGCAGATGACCGCCGGGAGCTGGATCTACATCGGCACTCAGGGGATCCTGCAGGGCACCTACCAGACCTTCGCCGCTGCGGGCGAGCGGCACTTCGGCTCGGCCGACCTCGCCGGCCGGACGATCCTCACCGCCGGCCTCGGCGGGATGGGCGGGGCGCAGCCGCTCGCCGCGACGATGGCGGGTGCCGCGATCCTCTGCATCGAGGTCGATCCGACGCGGATCGAACGGCGGCTCGAGACCCGCTATCTCGACGAGGTGGCGGACTCGCTCGAAGACGGGGTGGCTCGCGTCCGGGCGGCCGCCGCCGAGGGTCGCGCGCTCTCGGTCGCCGTGCTCGGCAATGCCGCCGAGATCGTGCCGGAACTGGCACGAAAGCGTGAATCTTTCGATCTCGTCACCGACCAGACCGCGGCCCACGATCCCCTGACGGGGTACGTGCCCGCCGGGCTCTCGGTCGAGGAAGCCGCGTCGTTACGCGCTTCCGACCCGGATGAGTACCTCCGGCGGGCGCGCGCGTCGATCGCCGCGCACGTCGAGGGCATGCTCGAGTTCGTCCGAGCCGGCAGCTACGTCTTCGACTATGGCAACAACCTGCGAGGGGAGGCCGATGAGGCGGGCGTAGCGGAGGCGTTCTCATACCCGGGCTTCGTCCCGGCCTATATCCGGCCGCTCTTCTGTCTCGGCATCGGCCCGTTCCGGTGGGCCGCCCTCTCCGGCGACCCGGCAGACATCGCGGCGATCGATGAGGAGTTCCGGCAGCTCTTCCCCGACGACGTGCTGCTCCAGCGCTGGCTCGAGCTGGCTCCCGAGCGGGTCGCGTTCCAGGGGCTGCCGGCACGGATCTGCTGGCTCGGCTACGGCGACCGCGCCAAGGCAGGCCTCGCGATCAACGAGCTCGTGCGGACGGGCGCAGTCTCGGCGCCGGTCGTGATCGGGCGTGACCACCTCGACTCCGGCTCGGTCGCGTCCCCGTACCGCGAGACCGAGGCGATGCGAGACGGCTCCGACGCAATCGCGGACTGGCCGATCCTGAACGCGCTCCTGAACACCGCGGCGGGCGCGACGTGGGTCAGCGTCCATCACGGCGGCGGCGTCGGGATCGGCAACTCGATCCATGCCGGCATGGTCGTCCTCGCCGACGGCAGCACCGACGCGGCCGAACGCCTCGAGCGCGTGCTCACGACCGACCCCGGCACGGGCGTGATGCGGCACGCCGACGCGGGCTACGACGAGGCGCTCGATTCGGCACGCAAGCACGCGCTCGACTTCCCGAGCCTCGAGCAGCCGAGCGTCTGACGTGGCAAAGCTGCTGATCCGCGACCTGCGCCAGGTCGTCAGTCCCGCGGGCGGCGACGCTCCGCTCCGCGGTGGCGCGCTCGCCGAGCTCGACGTGATCGAGGACGGCTACGTGCTCTGCGACGGCGCCGCGATCGAGGCGGTCGGGCGGATGAGCGAGCTCGGCCTGATGGACAGCGACGTCGAGGACGTCGACGGCAGCGGGCTCTGCGCGATCCCCGGCCTCGTCGACTGCCACACGCATCCCGCCTTCGGCGGCGACCGCGTCGAGGAGTTCTCGCTCCGCGCAGGCGGTGCGGGCTACGAGGAGCTGCACGCGGCCGGCGGCGGGATCCTCTCGACCGTCCGGGCCACGCGCGAGGCGGGGGAGGATGGGCTGGCGCGGGCGGTCGAGCGCCATCGCGGCTGGATGCTCAGGGCCGGCACGACGACGTTCGAGGGGAAGTCGGGCTACGGCCTCGACCGCGAGACCGAGCTCGCCTCGCTCCGGGCGATCCGCACTGCCGGCGGCGTACCGACCTTCCTCGGCGCCCATTCGACGCCGCCCGAGTTCCCGGACGCCGACGGCTACCTCGACTTCCTGCTCGAGGCGGTCCTCCCGGACGCGGCGAAGCTCGCCGAGGCGGCGGACGTCTTCCTCGAGCGGGGCGCGTTCGACGCCGACCAGGCTCGCCGCTACCTCGAAGCCTGCCGCGAGCACGGCCTCGCGCTCCGGCTGCACGGCGACCAGTTCACCGAGGCCGGCGCGATTCGGCTCGCGATCGAGCTCGGCGCCCGCTCGGTCGACCACCTCGAGGCGACCGGGCCGGACGGTGTCGCCGCCCTCGCCGCGAGTGGCGTCACGGGAGTGCTGCTGCCGGCGAGCGCGCTCTTCCTCGGCCGGCCGATGCCGCCGGGCCGGGCTCTCGTCGACGCCGGTGCCGCGGTCGCGCTCGCGACCGACTTCAACCCCGGCAGCGCCTTCTGCGAGAGCCTCCCGGTCGTGATGTCGCTCGCCGCGACCCAGCTCGCGCTCAGTCCCGCCGAGGCGCTCTCGGCGTGCACCGTGAACGCCGCGCACGTGCTCGGCCGAGCCGACCGCAGCGGCCGGCTTGCCCCCGGCTATGCCGCTGACCTTGTGCTCCTCGATGCACCCGACTGGCGCTACGTCGCCTACCACCTCGCCGGCGACGTCGTCGCGACCGTGATCAAGGACGGCACCGCAGTCCCCCAACGCGCGGCATACTGATCCGATGGCGACCAAGAAGCAGCAACGCCGCCGGCAGAAGCTGAAGCGCCACGACTACGAAGAGGTCTACGTCGACGAGGAGGGGAACGTCCTGCCGCCCGAGGAGGCGGAGGAGTTGGCCGTCGCCTCGACGCCGCGGAAGTCTGAGCGGCCGGCCAAGGACCGCCCGACGACTCGCGGCGGGCGCGTGCTCGAGCCGCCGTCGTGGCGCAAGACGCTCAAGCGCGGGCTCCTCTTCTTCCCGCTGATGCTGATCACCGTGATGCTCCTCGGCAAGGACCTGACCCTGGCGCAGCAGGTCTTCCAGACGATCGTGCTGATGGGGTTCTTCCTGCCCTTCAGCTACTTCATGGACTCGATGATGTGGCGCTCGTACCAGCGGCGGATCGCCCGCGCGGGCGACTCGAAGAAGAGCTAGGCGGCGGATCCGCGGTAGTGGCCCTCGCCGGGCCACGGCGCGAGCAGGAGCAGGATCCGCGCGCCGTCGTCGCTCGCGAGCGAATGGCGCTCGTCCGGATCGAAGCGGAACAGCATCCCGGGCATCGCCTCGACGGTGTCGCCGCCGGCGGAGACGCTGGCGCGCCCGTCCAGCACCGTGATCCAGGCGTTCTCCTTCACCTGGTGGTCGCCGAGCTTCTGTCCCGGCGTCAGCACGATCACGACCGCGCGCGCCTCGTTCCCGGAATGGACCACC
>DASQKK010000108.1:0-28128 GCA_035630545.1 Gaiellaceae bacterium | reverse complement strand
CACCGACGTCGGCCGTGCGGTCGAGGCGGGCCTGCGCTTCCGCCCGCTTGGAGAGACGATCGGCGGCGCCGCCGACGCCCAGGTCGAGGACGGCGTCGGGCTGACGCCCGAGCGGGAGGCCGAGCTGCTCGCGGCGTGGCGCGAGCGGTGAGGGTCGCCTACCCGGGTCGCGAGGGGGCCCACAGCGCCGCGGCGTGCGCGCTGCTCTACCCGGACGAGGAGGCGCAGGCGTTGCCGTCGTTCTCCGACGTCGTCGCCGCCGTCGCCTCCGGTCGCGTCGAGGCCGGGGTGCTCCCGATCGAGAGCTCGATCTCCGGCCCCGTCGCCGAGACGCACGACCTGCTCGTCGACTCCGGCACATCGGTTACCGCGCAGGCGATCCTCCCGATCCGGCACTTCCTCGTCGGCGTCGCCGAGGTTGCTTTCCCCGAGATCAGAGTCGTGCGCTCGCACCCGGTCGCGCTCGACCAGTGCCGGCGCCTGCTCGCCTCGCTGCCGGACGCGGCTGCGATCGCCGCCGGCACGACCGCCGACGCCGCGGCTCAGGTGGCACGCGACGCCGAGCCGACCGAGGTCGCGATCGCAAGCGAGCGGGCGGCCGCGCTGCACGGGCTCGTCGTGCTCGCAGCGGACGTCGGCGACCACCCCGAAGCGTTCACGCGCTTCGTCGCGATCGCGAACCGGACACAGCTGGGTGCGGCTCCCGACTGGCGAATCGCCTTCTCCTTCCAGACCGACCACCGCCCGGGCGCGCTCCATCGCGCGATCGAGCCGTTCGCGCGCCACGGGCTCGACCTCGTCCAGCTGACCTCACGGCCGATCCCGCAGACGCCGTGGCGCTACCGCTTCGACGCCGTCGTCAGCGGCCACCCGCTCGACCCGGTCGTCTGCGAGACGCTCGCCGAGGTCCGGCGCCAGGCCCAGCGCTTCACGGTCTTCGGCTCCTATCCCGCGTGAAGGAGCTGTCGGAGAAGCTGGGGGCGAAGCCGGGCGCGCACGTGGTCGTCTTCTTCACCACCAGCCGCGCCGAGCTGGAGCGCCGCTTCGAGGCGCTCCAGGCAACGCTCGACCCGTCGGACGGGCTCTGGATCGCCTGGCCGAAGAAGGCGGCGAAGCTCGAGGCCGACCTCGACTTCGACGCCGTCCGGCAGACGGGGCTCGCGCACGGCCTCGTCGACAACAAGAGCTGTGCGATCGACGAGCAGTGGCAGGCGCTGCGGTTCGTCTACCGCCTCACCGACCGAACTCAGGAATAGGCGTCCCGCGCCGCCTTCCAGCGGGGGTCGTCCCAGCGGATCAGATCCGGGTCGATACCCCGAGCCTCGGCGAGGTCGAGGGTGAGCAGCTGGAACCGGATGATGTCGACGACCGGATCGCGCGTCGGCAGCAGGGTCACGTCGCAGCCGAGGAGCTCGAGCGCGGCGGCCGCCTGGGCGGATCGCTCCGCAGCACGGCCCTCGCCCTCGAGCACGAAGCAGCGCACGTCCTCGTCGATTGCGGCCAGGTGCCCGTGCAGGAGCTCCTCCAGCCGGTGTGCCTCGGCCGCGGCGTGGACACCCTCGCGAAGCTTCAGCGCCGCCTCCTGCGCAGTCGGCCAATCGCGGCCGGCGCCGGTGATCACGAAGCGCCGATGCTCCGAGACGGGCAGGCGCGGGACGGCGAGCTGCTCGGCAACTGCGTCTGCGAGCCACGCGACGTCCTCGCCGCGAAGCGCCGCCAGCGTGGCGACCGCGCAGGTGTAGGAGGCCGTGTGGCAGTAGCTCTCCTCGACCTCGGGCGTCGCGATCACCACTTCGTCGCAGAGGGCGGCGATCGGCCCCTCCGGCTTCGCGGTCACGAGCCACTTCGGGCCGGCGAACGCGCGGGCGGCCTCGAGCGTCAGCGGTGTCTCGCCCTCGTGGCTGACGAGCACGAGCACGTCGGCAGGGGGCGGGGAGAGCACGGCCTCGAGCGCGTCGATGCCCTCGCCGAGGGTCTGGGCGGCGTGGAAGGAGGTGCCGCAGCCGACGGCCGCGATGCGTCCGTCCGGCAGCCGCGGGCCGGTCGGCACCTGGGCCAGCCACGCAGGCTGCGCCGCGACCGCCATCCGCATCTTCTCGCCCGCCACGGGTGCCTCTATACCATGGCCGGCGATGGGGGTCTTCGAACGCACGTCGCTGTCGAACGGCTTGCGGGTGCTGACCGCGCCGATGCCGCACGCGCAGTCGGTCTCCTGCTTCGTCATGCTCGCGGCCGGCTCGCGCTACGAGACCGCGGAGACGAACGGGATCGCGCACTTCGCCGAGCACATGTTCTTCAAGGGCACGGAGCGCCGTCCGACCGCGCGAGACATCGCCGGCGAGATCGACGCGATCGGGGGCGAGTTCAACGCCTTCACCGGCAAGGAGTACACGGGCTACTACGTCCGCTGCGCCGCCGAGACCCGCGACACGGCGCTGGACGTCCTCGTCGACATGCTCCGCAACTCCCAGTTCGACCCGGAGGAGATCGAGCGCGAGAAGGGCGTGATCATCGAGGAGATGAACATGTACTTCGACACGCCGCGCGACTTCATCGGCGGCGTCTACGAGACGCTCCTCTACGGCGACCAGCCGCTCGGCTGGGACATCATCGGCCGCAAGGACACGGTCCGCAGCGCGACGCAGCAGACGTTCCTCGACTACACGAGCACCTGGTACCGGCCCGATCGCATGGTCGTCGGCATCGGCGGCCGGCTCGGCGACGGCCTCCACGACCGGCTGGAGGAGCTGCTCGGCGACGTGCCGTCCGCAGAGACGGGTACGGCCGAGCCGTGGCAGCCAGGCGCCAACGGGCGCGTCAAGGTGCACACGAAGCAGTCGGATCAGGCGCACCTCGTCCTCGGCGTCCGCAGCCGCCCGCTCGTCGATCCGGACCGCTACGTACTGCAGCTGCTCGCGACCGTGCTCGGCGGAGGGATGTCGTCGCGCCTCTTCACCGAGGTGCGCGAGCGGCGCGGGCTCGCGTACTACGTCTTCGGGACGAATCACGCCTACACCGACGCCGGCTCGCTCTACGCCCAGTCCGGAGTCGACATCAACCGGATCGACGACGCCGTGACGACGATCGTCGAGCAGTTCCGGCTCCTCGCCTCGGAGGCGGTGCCGTCAGACGAGCTCGAGAAGGCGCGCAACTTCGCGAAGGGCCGCTTCGTGCTCCAGCTCGAGAGCCCGCACGGAACGATCATGTTCGGCCTCCGCCGCGAGGTGCTCGAGGGCCGCGCCGAGGAGCCGCAGGCCGTGCTCGACGCGCTCGACGCGGTCACCGCGGAGGACATCCAGCGGGTCGCCCAGGAGCTCGTCGAGGACGGGCCCTACCTCGCCGTGATCGGGCCGTTCGACGATCCTGCCCGGTTCGACGCGCTCCTCGACTAGTCCCGGCCGAGCGCCTTCCGCGCCTCGGCGACGGCCTCGCGCGCGTGCTCGATCGCGGCCGGGTTCCCAGGATCCTGCTCGCGGATCGCCAGCGCGCGCTCGAAGGCGTCGAGCGCCTGCTCGAACTCCTCGGCGTCGAAGAGCTCCCAGCCGAGGTTGTTCAGGAGCGGCCCGGCCCAGTAGGCGGCGGCCTCCGACCGCCCGGCCAGCTCGAGCCCCCGGTTCGTCCAGGCGACGAATCCGTCCCGGTCGGGTGCTGCGAGCGCGGCCATGTGCGCGGCGTCGCCGGCGAGCCAGCCCTCGCCCGCCTCGACCGCCGCTGCGAACGCGCGCTCGAAGAACGGCAGCGCTGCCTCCTTGTCGCCGGAGGAGCGGCGGAGCCGGCCGCGCTCGAGGTCGACGCGGATGCGGACGCGCGGATCGTCCTCGGTCACCTCGTCCAGCAGCAGGTCGCCGGCGGCGTAGTCCTCGCGCAGCCCTTGCACGCGCGCGAGCTGTGTCAGCGCCTCCGCCCGCAGAGCGCGGAAGCGCTCCTCGGTCGCGTCGAGGTCGTCGAAGTCCCAGAGCGGTCGCAGCGCGTCGCTCATCGGCCGGTCGTCGAGAAGTGCTGGTAGTCGCCGAAGGATGCGCCCCACTTCCAGCCGGCGGCGGCGAAGGCGCGGACGAGCACGCCGGCACGCACGGCCATCCCCGGACGGAGGCGGCTGCGGTCGAGGTAGGCGCGCCCGGCGGGCGGCGAGACCGTCGAGCCGCGGACGTACGGGTTCTCGACCGGGTTGACGTCGATCGCCTCGCCGTAGGCGTGCAGCGACCAGCGCGAGGTGCCGCCGACGAAGCGACAGTTGAAGCCGGACGTGTTGTCCGCGGCCATCGAGGCATCATCGCTGCCGCGGAACGCCGAGACCGGCTGCAGCCGGCGGATCGGGAACTTCGCCTGCCAGAGTGTCCGGAAGACCGACACGAGTCCCGGTGCGACGCGCTTCGCGACGACGATCCGGCCGACGTGCGGCTTGCCGTCGAAGCCCCAGTGCGAAACCGCGACCGTACGCAGCTCGGATGGCCCGACCGGGCAGCCGGCGCGGTAGGAGTGGCGCAGCTCCGCCCAGCGCACGTTTTCGATCGAGCTCGAGAACGCGGGCGCGCCAGCGCGAGCTTGTGTTTCTGAAACACAAAGTCCGAGCAGCGCGGCGAGAACGAGCGCGGCGACCCGCATCGGCGCAGCGTACTCTTCGCAAATCGTGCTCGGCGCCCTCCTCGCTTCCACTTTCGCGCTCGCGTGCCCGCAGAGCCTCGCCAACTCGATCGACGTACCCGCCTCGACACGGCAGCTCGTCACCGTCGAGGCGAAGGTCGCGCGCACGACCTTTGCGGAGCTGCGCACGTGGCGGCGGGTCGACGGCTGCTGGGTCGCGGCCGCCGGCCCCTACACGGCCCGGCTCGGCAGGAACGGCCTCTCCGCGAACCGGCGCGAGGGTGACGGCACGACGCCGACCGGCACGTTCCGGATCGGCCACACGATGTACGGGAACGAGCCGAATCCCGGCGTCCGCTTCCGCTACCGCCGCCTCGGCTGCGGCGACTGGTGGGACGAGGATCCCTCGTCGCCGACCTACAACTCCTTCCAGCACGTCGCCTGCGGCACGACCCCACCGTTCGCCGGCGGCAGCGAGGGGATGTGGCAGCAGCCGCGCCCCTACCCCTATCTGGCCGTGGTCGAATACAACATGCGCCCCGTCGTGCCCGGCAAGGGCTCCGGGATCTTCCTGCACGCGCAGACGGGCGGGCCGACGATCGGCTGCATCTCGCTCAGGAAGGAGCACCTGCGCACCGTTCTGCGCTGGCTGCGGCCGGGCGACGCGCCGGTGATCGCAATCGGGACGCGGGCGCAGCTCCGCGGCTGACCCATGGGCACGTCCCGGGTCCGCAACGCGCTGGGAAGCGGACTCTTCTTCGCCGTCGCTCCCGGCGTCGTCGCCGGACTCGTCCCGTGGTGGCTGACGGGCTGGGAGGCGGGGACGACCTGGCCGCCGCTGCAGGTGCTCGGCGTGCTCCTGATCGTGGCGGGGACGATCGTGCTCGTGGACGCCTTCGCGCGCTTCGTCGTCGAGGGGATCGGCACGCCCGCCCCGGTCGCGCCGACGCAGCGCCTCGTCGTCGGCGGCCTGTACCGCCACGTCCGCAACCCGATGTACGTCGCAGTCGGGGCGACGATCGTCGGACAGGCGCTGCTGCTCGGCCGCCCGATCCTGCTGCTCTACGCGGCCGCGTTCGCCGTCGTCGTGTTCGCCTTCGTGCGGGGCTACGAGGAGCCGGCGCTCGCGCGTCAGTTCGGCGCCGAGTACGAGGACTACCGCCGTGCGGTGCCGGGCTGGTGGCCGCGGCTTCGGCCCTGGCGCGGCTAGCGCCCCAGAGCCCGAGTAGCTACGTTCCGCACGTGGAAACCGGCGAGTACGCCGAGCTCCAACAGCGGCTGCGGGCTCTGTGGCCGTCGGTGACGCTGCGCTCGATCGGCGACGTCGAGCGGACGGTCGTGGTCGTCCACTCGATCAGCATGGACGTCCCCGACCACCTGATCCCGGTCTTCGCGGCCTACGAGGAGCGCTTCCTCTGCCTCGTGCTCAGCCTGCTGCGCTCGCACAACTCGCGCGTCGTCTACGTGACCTCGCAGCCGATCCTGCCCCGCCTGATCGACTACTACTTCGGCCTCGTCCCCGAACTGGACACGCCCGAGGCGCGCAGCCGCTTCGCAGTCGTCTCGCTCGTCGACGGACGCAACCTGCCGCTGACGCAGAAGCTGCTGGCGCGGCCCGGTGCGATCGAGCGGATCCGGGCGCTCGTCGCCCAGCCCGAGCTCGCCTTCCTGCTCCCGTTCGCGACGTCACCGCTCGAGGTCGAGCTCGCCGTCCGCCTCGGGATTCCGCTCTACGGCGCGGATCCCGCGCTCGAGTGGCTGGGGACGAAGACCGGCAGCCGGCGCGTCTTCGCCGACGAGGGTGTGCCGCACGCACGCGGCTTCGACGTCTCGAGCGAGCGCGACGTGCTCCAGGCCCTGCGCGAGCTGCGCAGCCCGACGGCGATCGTGAAGCTCGACCGCGGCGTCAGCGGCCTCGGCAACGCCCTCGTCGACGTCCGCCGCGCCCTCGACGAGGACGCTCTCGGCCCCGCGCTCTCGCTCGAGGACACCGAGGCGTCAGTCCTCGACTACCTCGCCGCCCTCGCCGGCCAGGGCGGGATCGTCGAGGAGCGAATCGAGGGCGAGGACTTCCGGAGCCCGAGCGCCCAGCTCCGGATCAGCCCCTCGGGACAGGTCGACATCCTCTCGACGCACGACCAGGTGCTCGGCGGCCCGAATGGGCAGACGTACTTCGGCTGCCGCTTCCCCGCCGACCACGAGTACGCGCCCCAGATCGCCGTCGAGGCGCTGAAGGTCGGCCGCCGGCTGGCGCGCGAGGGCGTGATCGGACGCTGCGCAGTCGACTTCGTCGCCGTACGCCGGGACGGCGGCTGGGAGCTGTTCGCGCTCGAGATCAACCTCCGGTGCGGCGGCACGACGCATCCGTTCATGGCGATCTCGACACTGACCGACGGGGTCTACGACCCGCTCGCCGGCGAGTTCCGTACCCGGCTCGGCGACCTGAAGCACTACGTCGCCACCGACCACCTCGACGCGCCCGCCTACCAAGCGCTGACGCCCGACGACCTGCTCGACGTCGTCTCGGAGCGGTCGCTCGGCTGGGACGCGGAGCACGAGACGGGCGTCGCGCTGCACATGGTCAGCGCACTCGCCGTGGCCGGTCGAGTCGGCCTGACCGCGATCGGTGACACGCCGAACGAGGCGAGCGCTCTCTACCGCGAGCTGAAGCAGACCCTCGACGGGCTGGCGGCCAAGGCCGCCGGCATCGTCACAGCAGATCCGCTGCGAGCAGCACGCGGCGTCCCAGCCGCTTCGCCTCGGCGTAGGTGACCCCGGGCCGGTAGAGCTCGACGACGACCACGGTCGCGCGGCCGCCCCGGTAGACGATCGCCGCGGTCGTGCGCGTGTCCGAGAGCCAGCCGTTCTTCTCGACGGTGGAGGCGCCGCGCAGCCACGGCCGCAGCAGGCCGGCGTTGTCGCGCACCGGCTGGGCCGACGCCAGCACGCGCAGCGCCGCGACCGCCTGCCGCCGGCTCAGTCCAAGCTGCGCCAGCGCCCGCACGTTGCCGTGCGCGCCCGCGTGGAGGCGGTGGAGCGCGCGGCCGAGATCCCGCGCGGTCGTCACCCGTGTATGGGGGCCGGGCGGCCGGTACGCCGTCGTCGCGCGGTAGGGACCCGGGTAAGTGCTCGACGTCATCCCGAGCCGGCGCAGGCCGCCGGTGACGGCGGCGTATCCGAGCTCGCCGGCGATCCGGTTCGCGGCGAGGTTGGACGACCAGAAACCGATCTGCCGCGCGTCGTACCACCAGCGGCTGCGCTCGGGCCGGGGGGAGACTGCCAGCGCCGCGACCAGGGCGCCCAGCTTCACGGTCGAGGCGGCCGCGAAGCGCGTCTCCGCCCGGTACCCGGCGTAGCGCCCCGACCCGAGCTCGTGCACCCAGATCCCGGCCGCGCCGGTCGCCGTTGCAGCAGCCGCCGCCAGGCGGCGCGCCAGCGCTGCGTCCGAGCGGCGGGGCCCGTAGCCGGGGCCGACTCCCGGAAGGGGCGCCAGGGGCGCGGTGCTGCGGAAGCCGTCGTCACGGTCGAGCGCCTCGGCCCTGGCCACCTGGGCGCGGCCGCGCGCGAGCAGGTCGGCCCGCAGTGGCAGGTGTGCGGCGCCGACCGGGCCGACCGCCAGGACGGCCTCGACGAGGTCGCGGCCCGCGTCGTAGCGCGCCTGGGCGCCGTCGGGCGTGTTCGCGTAGGGCGCCTGCGCCGGCGGGAGGTAGCGCGCCTCGACCGCCTCGAGACCTCCGTCCGCCGCGCTCGCCGAGAGGGGTGCGACGAGGGCGAGCAGGATGGCGAGCCGCCGCATGCGCACGTTCTACCGGCTCGCGTCGCGGTATGCCGTCGACGTTTCCGTCAGAGCTTGACTTCGTGCCGGAGGGAACTTGATACTCGGCCGCACTTGGGAACGGGGTCGCGGGGTCGCCACGTTCCCCCGGGAAGGAGGGCACAGTTGGGCAACCTCTCAAAGGCTCACCGGCGGCGGTGGGCTCCCGCGGCATCGCCCCTCACGCGGCGCCGGCTCGTGAACATCGTGGCAACAGCAGTTATCGGCCTCGGGACGTCCGTCGCGTTCGGCGCGACGCCGACTGCGGACTGGCTGACCGGCGGGCAAAATCTCGACAACAGCCGCTATCAGCCGAACGAGTCCGCGATCAGCTCCGGGAACGTCTCGACGCTCGCGCCGAAGTTCGCGTTCACGGCTGGTGGGGACGTCTCTGCGACCCCGGCCGTCGATGGGCAGATGGTCTACTTCCCCGACTCTGCAGGCAATCTGTTCGCGATCGATCGCTCGACCGGCGCCACGGTCTGGACGGCCAGCATCTCTGGGCTGTCCCAAATCAATGTCGCCAATGGAGCGACCGGAAACGACTATGCGCGCGCGACTCCTGCGATCGCGGGCCAGGTGCTCATCATCGGCACTCAGTCAGGCAAGTTCCAGACGCCGGCCTTTGCGGCTGCGCATCCTGACCTCGCCGGGGGATATGTGCTCGGACTGAACAAGAACACGGGTGCGCTGCTCTGGCGGACGAAGGTGCATGACCACTTCGCCGCGTTCGTCACCCAGTCGGCGCAGGTGAACGGCAACACCGCCTACGTCGGGGTCGCCTCGAACGAGGAGGCATTCTCCAACCAGGACTTCTCAGGCGGCATCCCCTACACCTGCTGCTCTTTCCGTGGAAGATTCCTCGCGCTCGACACGAAGACAGGCGCGATCAAGTGGGCGACGTACACACTCCCCGACGACGAGGGGTACAGCGGCGCGCCGATCTGGGGCAGCACGCCGGCAATCGACAAGCAGCGTGGCGCTGTCTACATCACGACCGGCAATAACTACTCGCTGCCGGCCGATCGGATTACGTGCGTCGACGAAGCAACGACGTTCGAGGCCAAGCAGGCGTGTCTCGCGGGCGACAACTTCGACGCGATCATGTCGCTGAACATGCAGACCGGAGCGATCAACTGGTCGTACCGCGCGCTCGCCTCGGACGCCTGGAATACCGACTGCGGTCTGCCCGGTTTCAGCGAGGGCGGCACCAATCCCGGCAACTGTCCGGAGAACGCAGGCCCTGACTACGACTTCGGGCAGGGTCCGATGCTGCTCACCGCCAAGATCGGTGGCAAGCAGGTGGACATTGTCGGCGCCGGTCAGAAGAGCGGCGACTTCACCGCGGTCGACCGCAACACCGGAGCCAAGCTCTGGATGAAGAACGTCGGGCCTGGCGGCCTGCTCGGAGGCCTTCAGTGGGGCTCCGCGACAGACGGTAAGCGCATCTACGTTGCCGAGTCGAACTCGTCCTTCGACGACACCCCCGGCTGGTGGTCGGCGCTTGACCCCGCAACCGGCGACGAGCTCTGGCGGACCGTCGATCCGGGTACCGGCATCGGCGGTGAATCCTGCGCCTTCATCTTTCCAGGGTGCACGTGGGCGGCTATCGGCATCGGCTTCGGCTACTCGGCCCAGGGGCCGGTCTCGGCGGCCAACGGCGTCGTCTACGCCTGCTCGCTCAACCCGATCGGCTCGAACATGTACGCAATGGACGCAGCCACCGGGCAGGTCAAGTGGAGCTACGCGAGCGGAGCATCCTGTCTCGGCGGTGCCGCGATCGCAAACGGCACCGTTTACTGGGGCACCGGCTACCGCGTCTTCGCACCACTGACAACTGGAGGTAACAAGCTGTTCGCCTTCACACCGAACGGCAACTAGAGCGTCGAGTCCCGACGGCGCCGGCCCGCATCACGCGAGGGGTCCGGATCTCCGGACCCCTCGCTCACTCTCGAGCGCCGCTGAGCGACAATTCGGGCGTGGACAGCGAGGCGGGTTGGAGTGAGTTGCGTGCCGGCCGCTGGGAAGCGGCACGGGCGGCGTTCGCGGCGGTCGAGGAGACCGCGGCGTCACTCGAAGGGCTGAGCTGGGCGGCCTGGTGGCTCGACGATGCCGACGCGGTCTTCGATGCACGCGAGCGGGCGTACCGGCTCTACCGCGCCGCCGGCGACGATGCCGGAGCAGCGCGGATGGCGACGTGGCTCGCGTCCGACGAACTGGACTTCCACGGTGCCGCGGCGGTCGCCGGCGGCTGGCTCCAACGCGCCCGGCGGCTGCTCGAGCCGCTCGACCCCGGCCCGGAGCACGGCTGGCTCGCGTTCCACGAAGGCTACGTCGCCCACGCGGGCGGCGACGGCCCGCGCGCCGTCGAGCTCGCGCTCACGGCGGCGGAGATCGGCCGCCGCTTCGACGTCCCGGATCTGGAAATGCTCGGGCTCGGGCTCCAGGGCGCGGCGCTCGTCGCCGCAGCCCAGGTCGAGGACGGGATGCGCTGCCTCGACGAGGCGACCGCGGCCGCGCTCGCGGGCGAGGCGACGATCCCCATCTCGAGCGCCTGGACGTGCTGCTTCCTCGTCAGCGCCTGCACGGCGGTGCAGGACTACGAGCGCGCCTCGGAGTGGTGCGACCGGATCGCCGAGTTCGCCGCGCGGTATGGCAGCCGTTACATGCTCGGCTTCTGCCGGGCCGAGTACGGGGCCGTTCATGTCTGGCGCGGGCGCTGGGCCGAGGCGGAGGAGCTGTTGGAGGGAGCGGTCGAGGCGTTCACCCGCTCGCGGCCCGCGTACGCATCCGGCCCGGTCGCGCAGCTCGCCGAGCTCCGCCGACGGCAGGGCAGGACCGCCGAGGCCGTCGCGCACCTGGAGACCGCTGGTGGGTCACGCGGCGCGCAGCTGTGCCGCGCGCGAATCGCGCTGGATGCGGGCGATCCGCTGACGGCGACGGAGCTGATCGAGCGGCTCCGGCGCCGGGAGCCGGGACCGGACCAGGCGCCGCTCCTGGAGCTGCTCGTGCGCGCGTCGATCGCCGCCGGCGACCTCGACAGCGCCGCCGCGGCGCTCGCCGAGTTGCGCGCGCTCGCGCGGGTGGTCGGGACCGAGCCGCTACGCGCGTCGGCGGACCTCGCCGAGGGGATGCTCGCCGCCGCCCACGACGATCACGAACGCGCCCGCACACTCCTCGAGGACGCGGTGGACGGCTACGAGCGGAACGGAGCGCCCTTCGA
Source organism: Gaiellaceae bacterium (assembly GCA_035630545.1). Classification (GTDB taxonomy): domain Bacteria; phylum Actinomycetota; class Thermoleophilia; order Gaiellales; family Gaiellaceae; genus Gaiellasilicea. The sequence continues at coordinate 16,507 of DASQKK010000108.1, read as the reverse complement.
AACGGCGCAGGCGCGCGTCGAGCTCGCCGCGACGCTGGCGGCACTCGGCCGCACGGACCGCGCCGACACCGAGGGCGCCGCGGCCGTGCAGGCGCTCCGGGAGCTGGGAGCAGCACCGGAGGCTCCCGACACGCCGGTGACGCCACGCGAGCGTGAGGTGCTTGCGCTCCTGGCCGAGGGCTTGACGAACCGCGAGATCGCGGCCCGGCTCGTCATCAGCGAGCACACGGTCCACCGCCACGTGACGAACATCCTCCGCAAGCTGGACGTGCCCTCCCGCGCGGCGGCAGCTGCGCATGCCGCCCGCGTCGGCCTCTAGCCCGATCAGGCCAGGGGCGATCGCTGCGAAATGCCCGGTCTGGGCGAAGACGCACCCGTCGCCCGGCTCTAGCGTCGTAGCGATGGAGCGAACCGCCGCGAGACTCATCGCCGAGGCCGCCGCCGTCGCTCGAATCGCGGAGATCGGAGGAAAGATGGAAGCTCAAGCGACGTCTCCGAGCACGGTCTGGGCGCTCGGCGACTACCACCGATTCGCCAAGGAGATGATCTGGAGCATCGGCCCGGAGCTGGTCGCCGCCTGCGGGATCGGACCGGGCCAGCGCGTGCTCGACGTCGCGGCCGGCACCGGCAACGTCGCAATCCGAGCCGCCGAGGCCGGAGCGGAGGTCGTCGCCTCCGACCTGACGCCCGAGAGCCTGGCTGCCGGCGAGCGCGAGGCGCGCGCGCTGGGCGTCGAGCTCGACTGGGTCGTCGCGGACGCGCAGGCGCTGCCGTTCGCCGACGGCGAGTTCGACGTCGTCACGTCATGTTTCGGCGCCATGTTCGCCACGGACCACCAGGCGGTCGCCGACGAGCTGCTGCGCGTCTGCCGTCCCGGCGGGACGATCGGGCTCGCCAGCTTCACCCCCGACGGCGGTGTCGGCGAGTTCTTCGGCGTCTTCGCCCCGTACCTGCCCGCGCCTCCCGCGGGCGCGCTTCCGCCGGTGCTCTGGGGGGACGAAGCACATGTGCGCGCGCTCTTCGGCGACCGGGTCGCGTCGCTCGACGCCGAGCGGCGCCGACTGGTCGAACGAAGTGCGGGCGGCCCGCGGCAGTACTGCGACTTCTACCGCGAGACCTTCGGGCCGGCCGTCGCCGCATACGGCTCCGGCCGCGCAGAAGATGTCGACCGCGACTTCCTCGCGTTCGCGTCGAAGCAGAACCGCGGCGAGCCGGAGGGCCCGTCCGAATACCACTACGAGTACCTGCTCGTGGTCGCCCGTCGATGACTTTCGCCACCGCCGGCAGTCTCGATCACCGACAGAGGCGGTTGGACGTACGTCATCTGGCCCGAATCGGTCGCGTTCTTCGGCACGCGAGGTCTCGTCAAGGTGCGAGCCTCGATCGACGGGCACGCGTTCCGAAGCTCGTTCATGGCGATGGGCGACGGCACCACAAGCTGCCGATCAAGGCCGAGATCAGACGCGCGATCGGCAAGGAGGCCGGCGACACCGCCACGGTACGGCTGAACGAGCGGCTGAGCTAGCTCGCGCGCCGCGTGTTGACGGTGAGGACGACGTTGCCGGTCTTCTGCCCCGTCTCGACGTAGCGAGTCGCCTCGACCACGTCTTCGAGCGGGTAGGTGCGATCGATCACCGCGCGATACTCCCCAGCTTCGATCCGCTCCTTGAGAAAGAGCACCTCGTCCTGCGTGTACCTCGGGATCGGGAGCGTCACCCGCTTGTCTCCGAGCCGGCGGGTCAGCAGGGCGAGGATCGGGACGTGCCAGAGGAAGCCGAGGTCGGTCTCGACGTACACGCCGCCTCGCTTCAACGAGTGCCGGCAGCGTCGGAACGAGTGCTTGCCGACCGAGTCGAAGATCACGTCGTAGGTGACGCCGTTCGCGGTGAAGTCCTCTCGGGTGTAGTCGACGACCTCGTCCGCGCCGAGCGAGCGCGCGAGCTCGAGGTTCTTCGTGTTGCAGACCGCGGTGACGTGGGCGCCGAAGTACTTGGCCAGCTGCACCGCCGCCGTCCCGATCGACCCGGAGGCGCCGTAGACGACGATGCTCTGTCCCTGCCGGAGGCCGGCCTTCAGCAGGCATGTGAGCGCGATGATCCCGCCGTCGCAGACCGCCGCCGCCTCCTCGAAGCTCATGCTGGCCGGCTTGGGCGCCAGCGCCGCGCTCTCCCGGGCGCAGACGTACTCGGCGTGGGCGCCTGCCTTGATCCCGAAGACCTCGTCGCCGACCTCGAACGAGGTGACGCCGGACCCGACCGCCTCGACCACTCCTGCGAGCTCGCTGCCGAGGATCGGCCGCCTCGGCCGCAGGAGGCCGGTGAAGAAGCGGGAGAAGAACGGGTGCGGGGCGCGCCAGCCGCAGTCCGACCGGTTGACGGTCGTCGCGTGGATCCGGACGAGGAGCTCGTCCTCCTTCGGGACGGGCGTCTCGACCTCGGCGAGCCGGAGGACGTCCGGCGGTCCGTAGCGGTCGTGGACGACGGCTCTCATCAGGCGTTCAGGGTCAGGACGACGTTGCCGGTCTTCTGCAGCGTCTCCACGTAGCGCGTCGCCTCGACAACGTCCTCGAGCGGATAGGAGCGGTCGATCACCGCGCGGTACTCCCCGGCGTCGATCAGCTCCTTGAGCCGGAGGACGTCACGCTTCGACCAGCGGGCGACCCCGAAGCGCACGCGTCGCCGGCCGACGAGCTTGGTCGCGAGCGTCAGCAGCAGATTCTCGAGGTGGAACCGGCCCAGTTCGGTCGGGACGAAGATCCCGCCGCGCACGATCGAGCCCCTGCACTGCGAGAAGTGGTGAAAGCCGACCGCGTCGAGGATGACGTCGTACGTCTTGCCGTTCCTCGTGTAGTCCTGTGCCTGGTAGTCGACGACCTCGTCGGCCCCGAGCGAACGGACGAGCTCGACGTTCTTCGTGCCGCACACAGCCGTCACGTGGGCACCGAGCTGTCTCGCGAGCTGCACGGCGGCCGTTCCCAGCGACCCGGAGGCGCCGTAGACGAGGATCCTCTGTCCCTTCTGGAGCTCGGCCGTACGCACGGCCGACGCCGCCTGGACGAAGCCGTCGCAGACCGCCGCGGCGTCGTCATAGCTCAGGCCGGACGGCTTGTGGGCCAGGGCGCCGCTCTCGGGCACGGAGACGAACTCGGCGTGCGCGCCGAACCTGCCGGGGCTGCCGCCGAAGACCTCGTCGCCGACCTCGAACTCGCTGACGGCCGCGCCGACGGCCGCCACCTCGCCGGCCAGCTCGATGCCGAGGATCCTCCGCCTCGGCCGGCGGATCCCAGCGAAGAAGCGCCAGATGAACGGACGCGCCGCGCGGATCGCGCAGTCGGTGCGGGTGACGGTGGTGGCGTGGATCCTGACGAGAACCTCGTTGTCCGTCGGGAAGGGCCGCTCGGCGTCCTCGACGCGAAGGACTTCGGGCGGGCCGTACCTGTCGTGGACGACCGCTCTCACGACTTGACCTCCCACGTCGGCGGAGGACGACGCCCGCTTGTTTTGGTCTTCATGACTGTTACCTTATCGCCCGGTTATGGTCATGTCAACCAAAACCTTGCACAGCTAGGGTCAGCACATGCTGAGGGGAAGCTGCGAGTGCGGCACCGTCCGCTACCGGGTGGAGGACGACTTCGGCTACGCGATGAACTGCCATTGCTCCCGCTGCCGCGCGGCAACCGGCTCCGCCTTCAAGGCCTTCGCGGGGATCGAGCGGGAGAAGCTGGAGCTCACGGACGGCGCCGACAGCCTGCTCGTCCACGGCGAGACCGACCTGAACGACACGCGCTGCGGCATCTGCGGCTCGCTCCTCTACTCCGTCGTCCGCGACGGCGCCTACGTCCACGTCGCCCTCGGGTCGCTGGTCGACTCGCCCGCGATCCGCCCGACCCGGCACATCTACGTCGGCTCGAAGGCGCCCTGGTTCGAGATCACCGACGACCTGCCTCAACACGAGGAGCTCTAGCGGTCGCGCCGGACGCAGCGGATGCCGATGTGGCTCATGCCCGTGTCGATCATCTGCGGCCGCCTGGCGGCGGGGCGGTAGCGGAGGCAGTAGCTATCCGCACAGAGATAGGAGCCGCCCTTGATCACCTTGCGCGGGATCTCGAACTGCGGCTGCGACGGGTCGTAGCTCGCGTCGATCTCCGGGCCGCGCGGGTTCTGCGGCACGCAGCAGGGCTTGTCGGCATCCGGCTCGTGTCGGCCGGCGTACCAGTCCGACGTCCACTCCCAGACGTTCCCGGCCATGTCATAGAGGCCGAACCCGTTCGCGGGGAAGGAGCCGACCGGCGCACGGCGGCCGTAGCCGGGCTCCGCGCGCCAGGGGAAGTCGCCGTGCCAGTAGTTCGCGAGCCGCTCACCGGAGGCCTCCGGCTCATCGCCCCAGACGAACTCGCAGCCGTCGAGCCCGCCGCGGGCGGCCAGCTCCCACTCCGCCTCGCTCGGCAGCGCCTTGCCGGCCCAGACTGCGTACGCCTCCGCGTCCTCGTAGGCGACGTGCACGACCGGCTCGTCCTCGCGCCCTTCCGTCGAGCTCGCCGGCCCGTCCGGCTGCCGCCAGCACGCGCCGGGCGTCCAGGTCCACCACTGGCTCAGATGACGCAGGTCGACAGGCCCGTCGGTCATCGTGAAGACGAGCGAGCCGGGGACGAGGTTCTCGGCCGGAGCGTCGGGAAAGGCGCTCGGATCGAGCGGCCGCTCGGCGACCGTGACGTAGCCGGTCTCCTCGACGAAGGCGGCGAACTGCCGGTTCGCGGTCTGGTAGGCGTCGATCCAGAACCCCGCGAGGCCGACGCGGTGCGCGGGCGCCTCCTCCGGGTAGTGCGCGTCTGATCCCATCCGGTACGTCGCCCCCTGGATCCAGACCATGTCCTCCGCCGAGGCGGTCACGCGAACACGGTCGACCAGTCGTTCTTGATGCTGACGACAGTCCACGCTTCCTGCTCCGCCCGCTCGAGTGCCCGCTCGGCGCCCTTTCGGTCGTCGAACTCGCGCTCGGCGTCGTCGTGTAGGACGAGCAGTCGGAGCGCCGGTCGATCTCTGCCGCCCGCAAAACGCAGCATCGGCACATCGCCGTTCGAGTTGCCGCCGGCGACGACGGGGCGGCGGCCGATCCGGCTCCAGATCCGCACCGGCTTGACGGGGCCGTCGTCGAAGACGTCCGGCTGAGCGAGGTAGGAGAGCGAGCCGCCGTCCTCGTCATCGGTGTACTGCAGCCCGTTCGAGCTGCCGATCACGCGCTGCGGTGGGATCCCGTACAGCTCGTGCGTCACGGTCCGCATGAAGTCGCGGCTGCCGCCGGAGGCGATGAAGCACGTGAAGCCCGCGCCCTCGAGATAGCGCAGGAGCTCGACCATGGGAACGTACGAGCAGTCACGCAGGCGGCGGCCGAGGGTCGGGTGCGGGGCCTGCTCGAGGAAGCCGGCGGCGGCGGCCGCGTACTCGTCCACCGTCTGGCCCGCGAAGGCCTGCAGGATCCCGCCGAGCAGCACCTTCACCTCGGTGTCGTCGCCGGCGTAGTGCTTCTCGACGACGCCGCCGAGCCACGCGTAGTCCTTCTCGTGGGCGGCCTGCCACGGCTGCTTGCCGCGCAGCGACTCGTCCTCCTCGGCCATCGCGGCCAGCCGCTGCAGGATGAACCCGAGCTCGATCGGCATCGGCTTCTCGCACCAGAGCGTGCCGTCGTTGTCGAAGACGGCAATCCGCTCCTCCGGAGGGATCGCCTCCTCCGCGGTCTCGGCAAAGGCGACGATCGCATCGCGGGTCGATGTGTCGTTCCAGGACGCGAGTGGCTCGCCCATGTCAGTCGCCGGACGCGAGCGCCGCCTCGAGCTTTGCGACGACCTGGTCGATCGTGAAACTCGCCGCCTCCTGCCGCGGCCGGAACTCCTTGAACGTCTCGAGGAACTGCGCCGCGACGGTCGTCCCGGCCAGTGCGATGTAGGCGTTGTCGAGAATCCAGTCGTAGTAGGTGTTCGAGGTCACGTCGGCACGCTCGTACGGATCGGTGCGCAGGTTGAACAGCTTCGGGACGCGGAGTTGCACGAATGGCTCCGCCCAGATCTGCAGCGTCCCCTGCGCCCGCTGCTCCATGAAGACGACCTTCCAGTTGTCGAACCGGAGCGCGAGCACGTCGCCGTCGTCCGAGTAGTAGACGACGCCCGGCCTCGGGCTCTTGTCGACATCGCCGGTCAGGTATGGCACCAGGTTGTAGCCGTCGATGTGCACCTTGAACGTCGTGTCGCCGATCTGGTGGCCCGCCTTCAGCTTCTCGACGATGTCCGGCTCGCCGGCGGCGGCGAGGAAGGTCGGCAGCCAGTCGTGGTGCTGGACGATCTCGTTCGAGACCGTCCCGGCCTGGATCTTCCCGGGCCAGCGGATCAGCTCGGGGACGCGGAACGCGCCTTCCCAGTTCGAGTTCTTCTCGCTCCGGAACGGCGTCATGCCGGCATCCGGCCACGAGTTCATGTGCGGCCCGTTGTCGGTCGAGTAGACGACGATCGTGTTCTCGGTGATCCCGAGCTCGTCGAGCTTGTCCAGGAGAGCCCCGACCAGCTCGTCGTGGTCGATCATCGTGTCGTGGTAGGGCGACTGCCATCGTCCCGCCTGGCCGACGCTCTCCGGCTTCGGATGGGTGCGGAAGTGCATGTGCGTCGTGTTGAGCCAGACGAAGAACGGCGTTCCCGCGGCGGCCTGACGCTCGATGAAGTCGAGCCCGTGCTCGAGCACCTCGTCGTCGATCGTCTCCATCCGCTTCTTGTTCAGCGGGCCCGTGTCCTCGATCCGCTGCTTGCCGACGCGGCCGAAGCGGCCGTCCTCGGTCGCGTCGTCCTCGTCCGTCGCCCACGAGTGGATGACGCCGCGAGGGCCGAAGCGCTCCTTGAAGTGCGGGAAGTCCTCGGCGGGCGGCCAGTTCGGCTGCTCCGGCTCCTCCTCCGCGTTCAGGTGGTAGAGGTTGCCGAAGAACTCGTCGAAGCCGTGCACGGTCGGCAGGTACTTGTTCAGGTCGCCGAGGTGGTTCTTGCCGAACTGCCCCGTCGCGTAGCCGAGCGGCTTCAGCAGCTCTGCGATCGTCACGTCCTCGGCCTGGAGGCCGATGTCCATCCCGGGCACGCCGACCTTGCTCAGGCCGGTGCGGTAGACGCTCTGCCCGGTGATGAACGATGAGCGGCCGGCGGTGCAGCTCTGCTCGCCGTAGGAGTCGGTGAACCGCATCCCCTCGTCCGCGATCCGGTCGATGTTCGGCGTCCGGTAGCCCATCAGGCCGTCGCTGTAGCAGCTCAGGTTCGTGATCCCGATGTCGTCGCCCCAGATGACGAGGATGTTCGGCTTGTCTCCCTGCGGCATGCGTGCTCCCTCCCCGGGTCGGCTCTCGACCCGCCACGCTCGCAGACCGGGGGAGACGCTCGCCTCACCCCGCCGGGGTGAACGATGCGTTCGGTTACTCGTCGGCGGCGGCGCGGTCGGCGATCTCGCTGACCACGGCCGGGTCGGCGAGCGTCGTCGTGTCGCCGAGCGGCCGGTTCTCGGCCACGTCGCGCAGGAGCCGGCGCATGATCTTTCCCGAGCGGGTCTTCGGCAGCTCGGGCGTGAAGACGATGTTCGCCGGCTTCGCGATCGGTCCGATCTTGGCGGCAACGTGGTTGCGCAGCTCCTCGAGCATCTCGAGCGAGCCCTCGTCGCCGCCCTTCAGGGTCACGTAGGCGACGATCGCCTGGCCAGTGAGCTGGTCGGCTCGCCCGCAGACGGCCGCCTCGGCCACCTTCGGGTGGTCGACCAGCGCCGACTCGACCTCGATCGTCGAGATCCGGTGACCGGAGACGTTCATCACGTCGTCGACCCGCCCGAGCAGCCAGAAGTCGCCGTCCTCGTCGATCCTCGCGCCGTCGCCCGCAAAGTACACGCCCGGGTACCTCGCCCAGTACGTCTCGCGGAAGCGGGCGTCGTCGCCGTAGATCCCGCGTGTCATCGCCGGCCACGGCCGCTTCAGGACGAGGTAGCCGCCTCCACCCGGCCCGACCTCCTCACCCGTCTCGCTGTAGACGCCGGCCTCGACGCCGGGGAACGGCTTCGTCGCCGAGCCGGGCTTCGTCGTCGTGACGCCGGGGAGCGGCGTGATCAGGATCATCCCGGTCTCGGTCTGCCACCACGTGTCGACGACGGGGCAGCGGTCGCCGCCGACGTGCTCGCGGTACCACATCCACGCTTCGGGGTTGATCGGCTCGCCGACCGAGCCGAGCAGGCGCAGCGTCGCCAGGTCGTGCTTGCCCGCGTGCTCCGGACCCCACTTCATGTGCGCTCGGATCGCCGTCGGCGCGGTGTAGAGGATCGTGACGCCGTAGCGCTCGACGATGTCCCACCAGCGGTTCTTGTCAGGGAAGTCCGGCGTGCCCTCGTAGAGCACGGACGTGGCGCCGTTGCAGAGCGGCCCGTAGACGATGTAGCTGTGACCGGTGATCCAGCCGATGTCGGCCGCGCACCAGTAGACGTCCTCCTCCGGCTTCAGGTCGAAGATCAGTGCGTGCGTCGAGGCGACGCCGACGAGGTAGCCGCCGGTCGTGTGCGCGATCCCCTTCGGCTTCGCCGTCGTGCCGGACGTGTACATCAGGAAGAGCAGGTCCTCGCTGTCCATCGGCTCCGGCGGGCAGGTGGCTGGATCGTCCGAAACGTCGAACTCGTGCAGCCAGTGGTCGCGCCCCTCCTGCATGGGGACGTCGTTGCCGGTGCGCCGGACGACGAGGCACGCGCGGATCCCCGGCGCGTCGGCCATCGCCGCGTCGGCGGTCTGCTTCAACGGCACCGTGGTGCCGCGGCGCCACGCCTCGTCCTGGGTGATCAGGACCTCGCAGCCCATGTCGTTGGCGCGGTCGGAGAGCGAGTCGGCCGAGAAGCCGCCGAAGACGACGGTGTGCGGCGCGCCGAGCCGCGTGCAGGCGAGCATCGCCACCGGCAGCTCCGTGACCATTCCCAGGTAGATCGCGACCTTTGTGCCCTTGCCGACGCCGAGCTCCTTGAGCGCGTTTGCGAAGCGGACGACCTCCGACTGCAGCTGCGCGTACGTGATCTCGCGCCGCTCGCCCTCGGGCTCCCCCTCCCAGTGGTAGGCGACCCGGTCGCCGAGACCCGCCTCGACGTGACGGTCGACGCAGTTGTAGGAGACGTTCAGCGAGCCGCCGAGATACCACTTCGCGTAGGGCAGCTCCCACTCGTAGAGGTCCGAGAACGGCTCGAACCAGGTGACGCGCTCCCGGCCCTCGCTTTCCCAGAACTCCTCGAAGCTGCGCTCGTAGATGTCGGGCTGCGCGACCGCGAGCGCCGCGAAGTCGGGCGGCGGCGGGTAGCGCCGGTCCTCGACGAAGATCGTCTCGATCGTCTGGTCGCTCACAGCTCGAAGTCGTACGGATAGTGGGTCAGCACCTCGGCTCCGTCCGCGGTGACGAGGATCAGATCCTCGAGCCGGACGCCGCCGTAGCCGTTCCGATAGAGGCCGGGCTCGAGCGCGATCACATCGCCCTCGACGAGCGGCTCGCTCTCGACCCGGCCCACTCCCGGCCGCTCGTGCACCTCGAGCCCGACGCCGTGGCCGGTGGCGTGGAAGTAGCCGTCGACGAGGGCCTCACCCTCCTCCTTGTGCAGCTGGGTCTTGTGACCGTGCTCGTGGAAGAAGTCGCAGACCTGCCGGTGGATGTCGCTCCCCTTCACGCCCGGCTTCACCGCGGCGACGGCCAGGTCGAGCGCCTCCTTCGCCAGCCGGTGGTACTCGGCGAGCTCGTCGGAGGGCCGACCGAGCGAGAACGTGCGCGTGAAGTCGGAATAGCAGGCCGACTCGCGGTCGCGCGGGAAGAGGTCGAAGAGGACGACGTCGTCGCTGGCGATCGGGCCGGAGCCGCCGTCGTGGCCGACCGCAGTCTGGGAGCCGTGCGAGACGATGAACTCCTCCGCCGCAGAACCGTGCTCGCCGAAGGCCCGCTCCACCGCGAGCTGGATCCGCTCGCACGTGAGCGGCTCGCCGCCGAGCGTGAGCGTCCCGTTCGAGCGCGAGGCGCTCCGCAGCATGTCGACGCCGACGGCGACGCCCGCCTCGACCGCGCGGCAGGCGCGGCGGATCCCGGCCAGCTCGTGCTCGTTCTTGACCCGGCGGCGCTCGTCGAAGAAGCGCTGGTCGGAGATGAGCTCGATCCCGTTCGCGCGCAGGTGGTCGGCATGGCCGAGCGGGAAGCCCGCCGGCGTCGTCGCGGCCTCGAGGCCGAGCTGCTTGCAGGCGCCGAGGTAGAGCTCCCGGTCGAGCGCGTAGCTGTCGAGCTCCCGCCTGAGGAGCGCGTCGATCCCCGCGTCCTCATAGGTGAGCACCTGGAGACCGGTGCCGAGCTCGGCGATCCTGCCTGCCTCGAGCGAGCTGACGACGACCGACCGCTTGCCGGCGACCTCGGCGTAGAGGAAGGCATCGGGCACGGCGAGCGGCACCTCGTGGCGCAGCTCGGGCGAGCGGATCGTGTCGGCGATGATCAGCACGTCGGGCACGGGTCAGAATCCTAGTCAGCCGCGAGCGCCGGCAGCTCCGTCCCTTCGTCCGCGTTGCGGACACCGACGATCGCCGCCGTCACGCCGGGCTGCTCGAGCACCCAGGCGACCGCGTGGCGGCGGAGCGTCCGGCCCCGCGCCGCGGCGTCCCGCGCGTGGGCGGCGATCTCCTCGCCTCGCGCCGCCAGGGGCGACGAGCGGCGGAAGTCGTCCGGCTCGAGCGCGTCCGTCGAGAAGCCGTCGACGAGGAAGCCGCTTGCGAGCGGCGCCCAGCAGAGGAGGCCGATCCCGTGGCGCCGGACGGTCTCGAGCACGTCCGGGTACTTCGGCCCCTCGAGCAGGCTGAGCGACTCCTGGCACGAGGTCACCGGCGCGAGCGCGTGCGCGCGCTCGACCAGCTCCGCGGGGTGGTTCGAGAGCCCGGCCCAGCGGATCTTTCCTTCCTCCCGCAGCCGCTGCAGCTCGCCCCAGGACTCCTCGATCGGCGTGCCGCGGTCGAGATCGTGGATCTGGAGCAGGTCGACGTGGTCGACGCCGAGCCGCCGCAGGCTCGCCTCGAGGTCGGCCCGGATTGCCTCCGGCCGGTTGTCCATCCGGGAGACCCGCTCGAGATCGGGCACCGTCCCGCACTTGGTGAAGAGGAGAACGTCGTCGCGCCGTCCCTCGAGCGCGCGGCGGACGATCTCCTCGGCCCGGCCCCAGCCGTAGAACGGCGCGGTGTCGATCCAGTTCGCGCCCGCGTCGAGCCCGGCCCGGATCGCCGCCACGGCCGCGTGCTCGTCCTGTCCGCCCCAGTAGACCCACTCGCGCCCGGATCCGATCGGCGCCGTGCCGATGCCGACAACGGTGATCTCCGGCCCGTCCGCGCCGAGCTGACTCCGCTCCACGGTGCCGATCCTACGGATAGGTTTCCGTCCGGTGACTGCGGCGCTGACCGACCTGAAGCAACGGCTGGCAGAGGTCTACGACCTCGAGAAGGCGGCCGCGATCGCCGGCTGGGATCAGCGGACGATGATGCCGCCGCAGGGCGCGCCGGCCCGCGCGGAGGTTGCGGCGACCCTCTCGGGGATCGCGCACGAGCGGTTCGTCGCGGACGAGGTGGGCCGGCTGCTCGACGAGCTCGCGCCGCTGGAGGCCGAGCTCGACTTCGACTCCGACGACGCGAGCCTGGTCCGCGTCACCCGTCGCGACTGGGAGAAGGCACGCCGCGTCCCACCCGAGCTCGCTGCGGATTGGGCGCGCGAGGGGGGCAAGGCGCACGTCGCCTGGCTCGAGGCGCGCGAGGCGAACGACTTCTCGGTCTTCAAGCCCGCGCTCAAGCGCGTGCACGACGTGGCGCTCCGCTGGGCGGAGCACATGGAGCAGGGCGACTCCCCCTACGACGCCTTCCTCGACGAGTACGAGCCGGGAATGACGACGGCCGAGGTGAAGGCGGTCTTCGACGTGCTCCGTCCCGAGTTGACGGCGATCGTGCGCGAGGCGGGCGAGCCGGCCGACGACTCCTTTCTCGAGGGCGACTTCCCGCTCGCAACGCAGCAGGAGTTCCTCGAAGCGGTCCTGCGCGACTTCGGCTTCCCCGAGGGCACGTATCGGCTCGACCCGACCGTGCACCCGTTCGCGACCACGTTCTCGCGCACGGACATCCGGATGACGACGCGCTACAAGCCGACCAACCTGCGCGCGCTGTGGGCTGCGATGCACGAGGCCGGGCACGGCCTCACCTATCTGGGCACGGAGCCGTCGCTCGCGCGCTCGCCCCTGTACGGCAACTCCTCGCTCGGGTTCGGCGAGTCGCAGAGCCGCACCTGGGAGAACCTCGTCGGCCGCTCGCTCGCCTTCTGGCGCGGCCGGCTCGCCGAGCTGCAGCGGCTCTTCCCGCAGCTCGAGTCGGTCGACCTCGAGACGTGGTACCGCGGCATCAACCGCGTCGCCCCCGGCCTGATCCGCGTCGACTCGGACGAGGTCACGTACTCCCTCCATATCATCCTCCGCTTCGAGCTCGAGCAGGAGCTCGTCTCCGGCTCGCTGGCGCTCGACGACCTGCCCGAGGCCTGGAACGCGAGGATGCAGGAGCTGGTCGGCGTCGACGTCCCCGACGACGTGCGCGGCGTTCTCCAGGACGTGCACTGGACGCGAGCGGCGTACGGCTACTTCCCCACCTACGCCCTCGGGAACGTCCTCTCCGTGCAGATCTGGCGCGCAGTCGAGGAGGAGTTGCCCGAGCTCGAGGCGCAGCTGGAGGCGGGCGAGTTCGGCCCGCTCTACGAGTCCCTGCGGACCCGCATCTACCGGCACGGCCGCAAGTTCACGCCGGTGGAGATGCTGGAGCGGGCGATCGGCGCGACGGAGATCGACCCCCAGCCGTATCTCGCATACCTGCGCTCGAAGGTCGCCGGCCTCCAGCCCGCTTGAGGGGCCCTGCTCGGGCGGCCGCCCGTAGACTCAGGCTCGTGGAGGACGTCCTTCGGCGCGCGCTGGGCCTCGTCGAGAGCTTCGAGGGTGTCGTGCGCGCGGAGCTCCCGCCGGGGGCAGAGCTCTTCGACGCCCACGTCCATCTCGGCAACGACATCGACGGCATGCGCGGCGATCTCGAGGAGCTCCTGCGCATCCAGCGGGCTCACGGGATCACGGGCTCCTTCATGTTCTGCCTCGACGAGCCCGACCGGCATCCGGGCTTTCGCGCACCGAACGACCGCACGCTCGCGTTCGCGGAGCGGAGCGAGGGCGAGCTCGTCCCCTTCGTCCGGCTCGACTTGGCCGAGAGCCCGATCGACGAGGCCGTGCGCTGCCTCGACCGCGGCGCCGGCGGGATCAAGCTGCACCCGCGCGCACAGAAGTTCCTGCTCGACGACGATCGGCTCGCCCCTGTCTTCGAGCTAGCCGCCGGCCGGAGGGTGCCGATCCTGATCCACGGCGGCCGCGGCTTGCCGCCGATCGCGGACGCACTTGCTCGGCTGATGGACGCCTACGAGCCGCAGCTGATCATCGCGCACGCGGGCATCGCCGACCTCGCCGCGCTCGCACGCCACTTCGGCGGCCGGCCCGGCGTCTTCTTCGACACCTCGGTCTGGAGCCCGCTCGACCTGCTCGACCTCTACCGGCTCGTCTCGCCCGAGCAGGTGCTGTACGCGTCCGACTACCCGTACGGATCGCAGCCCGGATCGCTGCTCGCGTCGCTGCGCACCGCCCGGATGGCGGGGCTCGACGACGAGCAGGTGCGGGCGATGCTCGGCGGCAGCGCGCGCCGGATCGCGGCCGGCGAGGAAGCGCTACCGCTGACGGAGCCGCGCGGCCCACAGGATATCGCCCATCCGCTCACGTTCGCCCGGATCCACCAGTACCTCTCGATGGCGACACCGCTGCTCTGGATGCGGCAGGCGGACACGATCGGCGTGCTCGGCCTGGCCCTGAACGCCTGCGACGAGCGCTCGAACGGCCACGTCGAGGAGACGGAGCGGATTCGCGAGCTGCTCGCCGCCGCCCGCGACCTCTGGCGGGTCTTCCCCGAGGCCGAGGACGAGGCCGAGCGGGTGCAGACGGCTCGGATCGCGCTCAGGCTGGTCAACCTCGCCAACATCACGGCGGTGACCTCGGCTGCCTAGAGGCACTTACCTCCGGGTCAACGGCCACGATCATTCGTTCGAGGCGCCGGTCGGGCAGACGCTCGCCGAGACGCTGCGCGACGACCTCGGCCTGACGGGGACGAAGGTCGCCTGCGGCGAAGGCCACTGCGGCGCCTGCACGGTGCAGCTCGACGGCGTACCGGTGCTCAGCTGCATCACGCTCGTGCACACCGTCGGCGAGCGCGAGGTGACGACGATCGAGGGGCTGAGGGACCACCCGCTCGTCGCCGCCTTCGTCCGCACGGACGCGCTCCAGTGCGGCTTCTGCACACCGGGCCAGATCGTTTCGGCGGCGGCGCTCGTCGCCGACACCGCCGAGCCCTCGGCCGCGGAGATCAGGCACCGCATGGCCGGCAATCTCTGCCGCTGCGGCACGTACCCGCGGATCGCGGAGGCGATCTCCACGTGGCAAGGCTGATCAAGTCCGAGAAGGAGGTCGAGGGCCGCTACGAGGAGGTCTGGACGCTCGTCGAGGAGGACGCGCTCGTCCAGTGGCCGGCCGGGCCTGGCGCCGTGGTCGGCAGGGACGCGCCACGGCTCGACGGCTTCGAGAAGGCGCGCGGCGAGGCGCGGTACACAGGCGACATCAAGCTCCCCGGGATGCTCGAGAGCGCGATCCTGCGCAGCCCGCACGCACACGCGCGCGTCCGGCAGATCGATCTCAGCGCCGCGGCGGCCGCGCCGGGGGTGCTCGCAGTCGTCGGCCCGGGCGAGGTCGTCGGCATCGACGAGGAGGCCCACTTCGAGGGCGACGCCGTCGCCGGCGTCGCGGCCGAGACCCTTGCGCAGGCGCGGGCAGCGCTCGAGTCGATCGAGGTCGAGTGGGAGGAGCTGGAGCCGCTGCTCGACGCCGACGAGGCGGTCGCGCGCGGCTCGCTGCTGCAGGAGTCGCGTCGCTACGAGCGCGGCGACTACGAGCAGGGCCTCGCCCAGGCGGACGCCGTCGTCGAGGCCGAGTACACGACGCAGACGCTGAACCACAACCCGCTCGAGACGCACCAGTGCGTCTGCGAGTGGCGTGGCGACGGCCTCGACGTCTACGTCTCGACGCAGTACATCTGGGGCGTCCGCAGCGAGCTGGCCGAGCATCTCGGCCTGCCGCAGGACAAGGTGCGCGTGATCTGCGAGTTCATGGGCGGCGGCTTCGGCGCCAAGAACGGGATGGGCAACTACCTCGCGCTCGCGGCCGAGCTGGCGAGAAGGACGAAGCGACCGGTGCGCTGCGCCCTCTCCCGGCGGGAGGAGAACGTCGTCGGCGGCAACCGCAACGCCACGCGCCAGCGGGTGACCGCAGCCGGGCGGGCCGACGGGACGCTGACGGCGCTCGGCGGCGAGTACACCTGCGCGCTCGGCTGGTCGGGCTGGCTGCCGCCCACCGCCGGACCGACGCAGCTCCTCTACGCGTGCGAGAACGTGCGCACGGTCGAGCACGGCGCCAAGCTGAACATCCCGCCGATGGCTGCCTTCCGAGCGCCCGGCTTCGTCGAGGGGACGTGGTCGCTCGAATGCGTGCTCGACAAGCTGGCGGCGCAGCTCGGCGTCGACCCGCTCGAGCTGCGGATGCGGAACTACGCCGAGACCGACGCCATGGACGGACGCCCCTTCTCCTCCAAGAGCCTGATGGAGTGCTATCGCCGCGCCGAGCCGCACTGGGCTCGGCGGCAGGAGGTCCGCGCCCGCTCGGACGAGGTCTGGAAGCGCGGCATGGGGATGGCGAGCCAGATCTGGTACGGCGGCGGCGGCCCGCCGAGCTACGCCTGGGTTCGGCTCGGCTCGGACGGCCGTGCGAACGTCGTCACGGCGATGCAGGACATCGGCACGGGAACACGCACCGCGGTGGCGATGATCGCAGCCGAGGAGCTCGGCCTCCCCCTCGACAGCGTCGAGGTGCAGATCGGAGACTCGGCCCGCGGTCCATACGCGTCGATCTCGGGCGGCTCCTCGACGCTTCCCTCGATGGGGCCGGCCGTCCGCTCTGCGGCCGCGGACGCTGCCCGCCAGGTAATCGAGCTGGCGGCGCAGCGGTTCGACCGCCCCGAGGAGACACTGACTCTCAGCGGCGGGCACATCGTCTGCTCCGACGGCGGGAGCTGGCCGCTCGCCGACATCACCGGCCTGCTCGACGACGGTCAAATCCTCGGCAAGGGCGCGCGCGGCCCGAACCCGACCGGGATGCGCGTGCTCACGTTCGGGATCCAGCTCGCCGAGGTCGCCGTCGACGTCGGCACGGGCGAGGTGCGGGTCGAGAAGGTGGTCGCGATCCACGACGTCGGCCGGGTGATCAACCCGCTCGGCGCCCGCAGCCAGATCGAGGGCGGGTTCATCCAGGCGCTCGGGCACACGTTCTCGGAGCACCGGCTCGAC
>DASQKK010000107.1:0-37063 GCA_035630545.1 Gaiellaceae bacterium | reverse complement strand
CCACGGTTCAAGCTCTTCCCCAACCTGCCCGAGGACGAGTACGAGTCGATCCTCGCCGTGCCGATCCTCGCCCGGCAGAAGCTCGAGGGGGCGCTCAACGTCCGCACGCGCGAGCCGCGCGAGCACAGTGAGGCGGAGATCGACCTGCTGCTCGCGATCGCGTCGCAGGTCGCCCAGACGATCCAGCACGCCCGCCTCTACGCCGATGCACAGCGGCGCGTGCACGAGCTCGAGTCGCTGGCGAAGATCTCGGAGGCCGTCTCAGAGTCGCTCTACCTCGAAGAGTCGCTCGAGGCGATCGTGAAGACGACAATCGCGGCCGTCGACGCGACCGGCGCCGCGCTCGTGCTCGAGGACGGGGAGATCGCCTGGCCCGAGGGCCGCCCGGGTGCCTACAACGTCCGGCTGCCGCTGCGCTGGAAGCGGCGGCAGATCGGCGAGCTCGTCTGCGACCGCGACACGCCCTTCTCGGATGAGGACAGAGGTCTGCTCGAGGCGATCGCCCACCATGCCGCGGTCGCACTCGAGCACGGCCGCGCCGTGATGCGCGGCGTGCTCGCCCAGGAGATCCACCATCGGGTCAAGAACAACCTCCAGACCGTCGCGTCGCTGCTGCGGCTGCAGGCGCGCGCCCCCGAGGTCGACCCGCGCCGGGCGCTGACCGACTCGGTCAACCGGATCCTCGCGATCGCCGCCGTCCACGAGGTGCTGACCGACCATCGCGAGGACGACGTCGACCTGGCCGAGCTGATCGAGCGGCTGCGTGCGATGCTCGTCCAGGGGCTCGTCGCCGGCAAGACGGTCGAGGCGGCGCTCGAACCCGTTTCGCTCGCCGGCGACCGGGCGACCGCGCTCGCGCTCGTCTTCAGCGAGCTCTTCCAGAACGCGCTCGAGCACGGCGGCGGCACCGTTCGGATCGAGCTCGCCCGCCGCGGCGACGACGTCGCGTTGGCCGTCGCCGACGACGGCGCCGGGCTGAACGGCAGTGGCGACGGCACCGGGCTCTCGATCGTCCGCGCGCTCGTGCGTGAGGAGCTGCAGGGAACGATCGAGCTGACGAGCGAGCCGGGGCTGCGCGCCGAGGTCCTGTTCCCGGCATGAATTTGCTCACGTTCCTGGGGCGCCGGTCGCGTCGCGCAGGCCGGTGGGACAGTACGGAGGTACGGCCCGCCGGCTGGAGTGGCGCGAGCGGCGCCACCCTTGCGCGGAGCCCGGCTCTGCCGGGCGGGAGCAAAAGGGGGCCAGGGACGTGAGGATCCTGATCGCGGAGGACGAGACGATCATCCGCATGGACCTGCGGGCACTGCTCGAGGCGGCCGGGTTCGACATCTGCGCCGAGGCGCGCGACGGCGAGGAGGCGGTCGAGCTCGCCCGCACCAAGCTGCCGGATCTCGCCGTGCTCGACGTGAAGATGCCGCGCCTCGACGGGATTGAGGCGGCGAAACGGATCCTCGAGGAGCGGCCGATCCCGATCGTGATGGTGACCGCGTACGGCGAGCGCGATCTCGTCGCGCGGGCAGTCGAGGCAGGCGTCTTCGGCTACCTCGTGAAGCCGTTCCGCGAGACCGACCTGCTGCCTGCGATCGAGACCGCCCGCGCACGTCACGAGGAGCTGACGGCGCTGCGCGAGGAGGCGGAGTCGCTCGCGGACGCGCTCGCCGCGCGCAAGGCGATCGAGCGGGCGAAGGGATTGTTGATGGCGAAGGAAGGCCTGTCCGAGCAGGACGCGTTCGCGCGGCTGCGGAAGGCGAGCCAGGTCTCCGGGAAGCCGCTCAAGGTCGTCGCCGAGGCCGTCGTCGCGACGCTCGAGGCATGAGCGAGCATCCGAACGCGACTCGGGCGCGCGAGGGATTCGAGCGGTTCGTCCAGGGCGACCTACCGGCACTGCTCGACCTCTTCGCAGACGACGCCGTCTGGCACGTCCCGGGCTCGATGGCGCTCAGCGGGGAGCACCGCGGCCGCGACGCGATCATCGCCTTCCTGCGCGGGACTGCCGAGCTCACCGGCGGCACGTACCGCGTCGAGGTGCTCTGGACGGTCGCGGACGACGACCATCTCGTCGCCGTGTACCGCGCCCTCGGCGGGCGGCCGGACGGACGCGAGCTCGACATCGAGCAAGCCCTCCTCGTCGAGCTCGAGGACGGCCGCTGGAAGGTCGTGCGCGCGTTGCCGCTCGACCAGGCCGCGTTCGACGCGTTCTGGAACGGCTAGCTCTGCCGCTCGAGCCGTGCGACGATTTCGGTCATGTCTGAAGCGGACCTCCGGATGCTGGTCGAGGAGCAGGCGGCCCTGAAGCGCGTCGCGGTGACCGTCGCGACCGAGTCAGCGGCCGAACGAGTCTTCGACGTCGTCACCGAAGAGGTGGCTCGACTCGTGGGCGCCGATGCGGCGAATCTCGTGTCCTTTGGCCCGACTCCGGGCGAGGGGGTGATCGTCGGGAAGTGGAGCGAGCCTGGCGTGCGGATTCCCGGCGCCGGCACGGTTGTCCAGATCGAACCCGGTTCACCGCTCGACGAAGTGGCTCGGACCGGCAAGCCCGTGCGGATGGCCACGGACGACCCCCGCGTGCCGGCCGAGCTCCACCGGCGGCTGGTCGCGCTCGGCGTCACGTCGCTCGTCGCGGCTCCGATCGTCGTGTCGGGCGCGATCTGGGGCGGCCTCGTCGTCTCGGTCACACGCGACCTGCAGTTCGCGCCGGACGTCGAGGAGCGGCTCGGACAGTTCGCCGGCCTCGTCGCAGTCGCGATCGCGAACGCGCAGGCCCGCGATGAGCTCGCGACCCTGGCCGAGGAGCAGGCCGCCCTCAGCCGCGTCGCCGTCGCCGTTGCGACCGAGGAGAGCCCGGAGCGGCTCTTCAGCGTCGTCTCCGAGGAGATCGGCCGCCTGTTCGGTGCCGACGCCGGTGCAACCGTGCGCTATGCCGACGAACTCGACGGGGCGGTGATCGTCGGCGCCTGGCAACGCGTCGGCGAGTTCGAGCCTCCGCTCGGCGTGCGGCTTCCGTTCGAGGGCGGCGCGATCGCGCGGGTCGCGCAGACGGGCCGAACCGCGCGGATCGACCTGGAGGCGGAGCCGTCCGACCTCCGCGAGCGGATGCTCGCCGCCGGCGTGAGCTCTGGCGTGGCGGCTCCGATCATCGTCTCGGGACGGCTCTGGGGAGCCACCTCGCTCTCAAACGGCGGCGGTCTGGGCCGGTTCCCACCCGGCATCGAGACCCGGCTCGAGAAGTTCACGAACCTCGTGGCGGTCGCGCTCGCAAACGCCGAGGCTCGCGAGCAGCTGACTGCGTCGCGGGCCCGCATCGTCCAGGCAGGCGACGCCGAGCGGCGGCGGCTCGAACGGAACCTCCACGACGGCGCTCAGCAACGCCTCGTCTCGCTCGCGCTCGCCCTCCGCATCGCCCAATTGCGGCTTCCCGACGATCCGGTAGCAGCGGCGGAGCTGCTCGCGGAGGCGAGCGAGGAGCTCGCGCTCGGCCTGGAGGAGCTCCGCGAGCTGGCCCGCGGGATCCATCCGGCGATCCTCACAGACCACGGGCTCACACCCGCCGTCGAGGCGCTCGCCAAGCGCGCGACGGTGCCGGTCGAGGTCAACGGCCTACTCCCTGAGCGGCTGTCCGAGCCGATCGAGGCGGCCGCGTTCTACGTCGTCTCGGAGTCGCTCGCGAACGTCGCCAAGTATGCGTCGGCGACCCAGGCCCGGGTCGATCTCGCCCGCGACAACGGCGTGCTCGTCGTCGAGGTCTCTGACGACGGCGTCGGCGGTGCGGACGCCGACAGGGGATCGGGGCTTCGAGGCCTGTCCGACCGGGTGGAAGCGCTCGGAGGCCGGCTTCGCGTATCGAGCGAGCCGGGCCGCGGAACGACGGTGCGGGCAGAGCTCCCGACGAGCGCCTAGTTCTGTTCGAGCAGCCGCGTCTCCACGTGCCGGCGCCTGAGTCGGAGCATGAGCCAGACGATGACACCGACGATCAGGAAGGGACCGACGACGACGAGCGCATACAGGAGCGCGATCGCCTCCCAGGCGAGCACGTCCTTGACGCCGTCGAGCCGGCCGCCGCCGACCGGGACAGCCTGGATCTCCTCGGTCGTCATCGTCAGGTAGATCGTCGCCGTGCGGGCCTCGGCGTTCGTGCCCCGCAACTCCTCGCGGAGACCCGTCAGCTTCGTGCGCGCATTCGAGAGCCGCGACTGGAGCACGGCGCGCTCGGCGTCGGACAGCGTCGTGCTCTGGAGCCGCGAGACCAGCTGCGCAATTTGCCGCTGCGTCGCCTCGATCTGCGACTGCAGCGAGTCGGCCTGCGCCTGCAGGTCGTCGATCCCGTAGCGCTGCCCGACGATCGTGCCGAGTTGGGAGAGCTGGGCCATCGCGCTCTGGACGCGAGCCGTCGGGACACGGAGCGTGATCTGCGCCGTGCCGACCCCCTCCGACGGTGCGTCGTACTGCAGTGAGGCGATGCTGCCGTCGTGGCTGCGCGCGATCTGCTGGGCGCGCTTGGTCGCGGTCGAGAGCGCCTCGACGTCGTCGACCTGCAGCCGGAGCTCGGCCTCGTAGCGCTGGAGCTGTCCGGTGGCAGGCGGGACGATCCCCGTCGCGCGGCTGGGCAGCGCCGGGGAGGCCGCCTTCGGCGCCGCCGAATCCTCGGCCTGGGCCTGCTCGAACGTGGAGCTCGTCACGGCCGTGTCGCCGCCGCCGACCGCGGACACCTGGTCGCGGGCACCGTCGCGCGAGAGCCCGATCACGCCCGCCGCGGCGAATGCGACGACGACCGTCGCAGGCACGGCGAGCGCGAGCCGCCGCCAGCCCCACGTGAACCGGAGCCGGTCGAGAAACGGCTCGCGCGCGTGCTCCTGGACGCTCAGCGCCCGGACGCGCTCGCGGAGCGCCGACGGCGCCTCGGGCTTCGTCGCGCGGATCTCGTTCAGCAGCGTCTCAGACATGGATGCTCACCTTCTCCTCGAGCTTCTTCAGGGCTCTCGACAGCCGCGTCGAGACCGCGGTCGGGCTGATCCCGAGCACACGCCCGGCCTCGTCGCCGTCGAGCTCGAGCAGGACGCGCAGCGCGATCACCTCGCGCTCGCCGGCGCTGAGCTCGCGCAGCGCTGCCTCCAGCTCTGGGGACAGACCCGGGGACAGACCCGGGGACAGACCCCCGTCTTCGAAGCGCTCCGGGACGGCCGCCCGCTCCTCGCGCCGGCGCCGGCGTTCCTCGGCGCGGAACCAGTCGAGCGCCGTCGTGCGGGCGATCTGGCAGAGCCAGGTGCGGGCGCTGCCCCTGCTCGCGTCGAAGCGGCGCCAGTGCTTGAGCGCCTTCTCGAACGTGTCCGCGGCCAGGTCCTCGGCGAGTGAACGGTCGCGGGTCAGGTAGACGAGATAGGCGTACACGTCGTCGAGGTGCTCCTCTGCCGTCGCGGCGAAGCTGGCCGCCTGTTCGGCTACCGATGCCGGTTGCCTGCGCGGAAGCGTCATCGCCTGCACACCGTGTCTACGCCGCCGGACGGCGGCTGGTCACACCTGTTGCGCGGCCTCGAACAGCTCCTCCCACTGCTCGAGCAGCTGCTGGAGATCCTCGCGGGCCGCCGTGTGCGCGGCCAGGGTCTCGGTGTTCCCCCAGTCCTCCGCCAGCTGTCGTTCGAGCTCGGCGAGCTCGAGCTCGCGCGCCTGGATCGACGCCTCGATCTGCTCGAGCTCGCTCGGGCGCGGCTTCACCTGCTTCGGCTTCTCCTTCCGTTCCCGCGGCGGTGGCGGCGACGGCGCGGTCTCGTCGCCCCTGATTCGGGCGTAGTCGGCCCAGCCGCCGTCGTAGGAGCGGAGCCGGCGCCTCTCGACGGCCACGATCCGCTCCGCGACCGCGTCGAGGACGGCGCGGTCGTGCGAGACGAGCAGGACGGTGCCGGGAAAGGCCTCGAGCGCGGCCTCGAGCGCCTCGCGGCTCTCGAGGTCGAGGTGGTTCGTCGGCTCGTCGAGGACGAGGAAGTTCGCGCCCGAGGCGACGACGAGCGCGAGCGCGAGGCGCCGCCGCTCGCCGCCCGAGAGAGCGACCACCGGCTTGTCGTGGTCGTCCCAGCCGGAGAACAGGAAGCGGCCGAGCAGCGCCTGCGCCTGCGAGCGCGGGAGCCCAGTGGCGCCCATTGCACACTCGAGCACGCTGCCGCGCTCGTCCAGCTCCACCTCGTGCTGGGAGAAGTACGCGATCTCGACGCCGTGCCCGATCCGCCCGAGCCGGCCGCCGACGATCGCCTCGAGGAGCGTCGACTTGCCCGACCCGTTCGGCCCGATCAGGGCGACGTGCTCGCCCCGCTCGAGCACGAGCTCGGCGTCCTCGAGCAGAGGCTTCGTGCCTGCGGCGAGGTCGAAGCCCTCCGCCTCGACGACCATCCGTCCGCTGCGTGCCGGCTTCAGGAACTCGAAGCCGAGCGTGCGGCGGCCCGTCCTCGGCGCCTCGACGCGCTCGGCCTCGATCCGCGCGATCTGCTTCAGCTTCGCCTGTGCCTGCCGCGACTTCGTCCCGTAGCGGAAGCGGGCGACGAAGCGGTCGAGCCGGGCGATGTCCTCGGCCTGGCGCTCGGCGAACTTGGCCTGCATCGCGAGCCGCGCCGCCTTCTCCTGGCGCCAGACGTGCCACTTGCCGGGGAAGTACGTCGACTTGCCGCCTTCGAGCTCGAGCACGGCCGTGCCGACCGACTCGAGGAACCAGCGGTCGTGCGCGACCAGGATCACGGCGGCGTCGATCGTCGAGAGCTCCTGCTCGAGCCACTCCATCGACTCCATGTCGAGGTGGTTCGTGGGCTCGTCGAGCAGGAGCAGGTCGGGGCCGCCGGAGAGCGCCCGCGCGAGCGAGGCGCGCGTCAGCTCGCCGCCGGAGAAGGTCTCGAGGCCCCGGTCGAGGTCCGCGTCGGCGAAGCCGAGCCCGCGCAGCACTGAGACGGCGTGGTCGCGCCAGCCGTAGCCGCCGGCGTGCTCGAGCCGGGCCTGCGCCTCGCCGTAGCGGCGGAGCGTCTCGGGCGCGTGGTCGCCGCCCGCCATCGCCTCCTCGAGCCGGCGCAGCTCGCGCTCGGCGTCGACGAGGTCGGCGGCGCCCGAAAGGGCGTACTCGCGGAGCGTGAAGCCGCCCAGCCGCGGCGGCCGCTGGTCGTGCAGCGCCACCCGGGCGCCCTTCTCCCAGGCGAGCTCGCCTGCGGCGAGCTCGGTCTCGCCGATCAGCGCGCGCAGCAGCGTCGTCTTGCCGGCGCCGTTCGGGCCGGCGAGCGCGAGCCGGTCGCGGCGCTCGACCTTGAACGAGACGCCGTCGAAGAGCGGCTCGCCGGAAAGCTCCTTCCGGAGCGCGGATGCGATCAGGACTGCCACGCGTCACAGGGTAATGACGCGTCGATGCGCTTACGAGACTGCCGCGGTGTCCTTGACGAGCCTGCGCGCGGCCTGCTCGATCGCGGCCGCGTCGATCCCGGCCTCCGCGAGTAGCTCCGCGGGCTTGCCCGAGTGGGGGAGGTCGCGGACGGCGAGCTTGACGACGCGTGGCCGTTCGTCGGCGTCGGCGATCGCGCCGAGGACGGCGTCACCGAGTCCGCCCTCCGGCCAGTGGTCCTCGACAGTCACGATCGGCATCGTGAGCGAGCGGAGCGTGTCGGCGTCGACCGGCTTGACCGAGTAGAGGTCGATCACGCGGGCCTCGATCCCGTCCGCCGCCAGCGTCTCCGCCGCGGCGAGCGCCTCGTGCAGCGTGATCCCGGCCGCGACGATCGCGACGTCGTCGCCCTCGCGGACGGTCCTCGAGCCGCCGACCGAGAACTCCTCGTCGGGGCTGTAGAGAACCTCGGTGTCGGCGCGCGTCGTGCGCAGGAAGGAGATCCCGTCGACGTCGGCCATCGCGGCGACGAGCTTCGCCGTCTGGTTGCCGTCGCAGGGGTAGAGCACCGTCGACCCCTGGATCGCGCGGAACTCGGCCAGGTCCTCGAGCGCCATCTGCGAGGGGCCGTCCTCGCCGATCGAGACGCCGGCGTGCGAGCCGCAGAGCTTCAGCGTCGCGCGGCTGATCGCGGCCATGCGGACGAAGTCGTAGGCGCGGCTCATGAAGGCCGCGAAGGTGGAGACGAACGGCTTCCAGCCCAGCACCTGCATCCCGACCGCGGCCGCCACCATCTGCTGCTCGGCGATGTACATCTCGAAGAAGCGCTCGGGGTGCGCGTCGCGGAAGATCTCAGCGTAGGTGGAGTTCGAGACCTCGCCGTCGAGCGCGACGACGTCGCCTCGATCGCCGCCAAGCGCGGTGAGCGCCTCGCCGTAGGCTTTGCGTGTCGCCACCTTCGTGCCGACCTCGTACCGCGGCCACTCGGCGGCTGCCGGCTTGAACCGGTGCGGCTCTCCGTGCTCCGGCTTCGGGACGTCGACCGTGATGTTGCGGATCCCGCCGAGCTCCGCGATCGCCTCCTCGGCGTCCTCGGGCGAGCTTGCCTTTCCGTGCCAGCCGCCCTTGTCCTCGAGCTTGGAGTAGCCCTTGCCTTTGACCGTCTTCGCGACGACGACGGTCGGCTTGCCAGTCGTCCGCTCGGCCTCCTCGTAGGCGGAGTTAATCGCGTCGACGTCGTGCCCGTCGATCTCGATCGCGTGCCAGCCGAAAGCGCGGAAGCGGTCGGAGTAGGAGGAGAGGTCCCAGCCGTGCATCGTCTCGCCGCGCTGGCCGAGCCGGTTGACGTCGACGATCGCGGTCAGGTTGTCGAGCTCGTAGAACGCCGCGTGCTCGGCCGCCTCCCATATCGAGCCCTCGGCCGTCTCACTGTCGCCGCAGATGACCCACGTTCGGAACGGCAGCCGGTCGAGCCGCTTGCCGGCGAGCGCCATCCCGACCCCGATCGGGAGCCCTTGGCCGAGCGAGCCGGTGGCGACGTCAACCCAGGGCAGCACCGGCGTCGGGTGCCCTTCCAGGCGCGAGCCGAACTGGCGGTAGGTGCCGAACTCGTCCTCGGAGAGGACGCCCGCGGCGCGGAACAAGCCGTAGACGAGCGGCGATGCGTGGCCCTTCGAGAACACGAGCCGATCGTTCGCCGGGCTCTTCGGCCGGTCGTAGTCGTAGCGGAAGTGCGCCGCCAGGAGCACGGCGGCGAGATCGGCGGCGGACATCGACGAGGTCGGATGGCCAGACCCGGCCTTCGCGCTCGCGCGGACCGCATCGACCCGCAGCTGCTGCCCCAGCTCAGCCCAGAGCTCGCGCTCTTCCATTGCCGTAACCTAGCGAGCGATGGAGGTCGCGGTCGCATTCGACCATCGAGGCGTGAAGCTGCGCGAGCGCGTGCTCGAGGAGATCGAAGCGCTCGGCCATGCCGTCGTCGACCTCGGCACCGACACGGACGCCGAGCGTGTCGACTACCCGGACAAGGCGCGCGAGCTCGGCGAGGCGATCCAGCGCGGCGACGCCGAGCGCGGGATCCTCGTCTGCGGCTCGGGCGTCGGCGCTTCGATCGCCGCGTGCAAGCTCGCCGGCATCCGCGCCGCGATCTGCCACGACGGCTACTCCGCGCACCAGGGCGTCGAGCACGACGACATGAACGTGCTATGCCTCGGCTCGGAGGTGATCGGCGCCGAGTTGGCCGTCGACCTCGTCCGGATATTTCTCGCCGCCCGCTTCGACGGCGGCGAGCGCTACGTGCAGAGGTTGGAGAAAGTCCGCGAGCTGGAAAGGACATTGCATGGCGACATCGAGACTGCATGAGCTGTCGGAGCGGGGCCAGTCGGTCTGGATCGACTCGATCTCGCGGGAATGGCTGCGCGAAGGCTTCCTCGCGAAGCTGATGCGCGACGACGCCGTCGTCGGCGTCACCTCGAACCCGACGATCTTCCAGAAATCCCTCGCCGAGGGCGACTGGTACGACGAGCAGCTCAAACAGGTGCTCGCCGAGGAGGACGAGCCGAAGGAGATCTTCTACCGGCTCGCGGTCGACGACATCCAGGACGCGTGCGACGAGCTGCGCACCGTCTGGGACGAGGGCCGCGGCAAGGACGGCTATGTCTCGATGGAGGTCGACCCGACGCTTGCCTATGACCAGGAGGCGACGGTCGCCGAGGCGCTGCGCTTCCACGAGTGGATCGACAAGCCGAACCTCTTCGTCAAGATCCCGGCGACCGAACCCGGTCTTGGCGCGATCGAGGAGTGCATCGCACGTGGCCGCTCGATCAACGTGACGCTGATCTTCGGGCTCGAGCGCTACGCCGCGGTCGCCGAGTCGTACATCCGAGGGCTGGAGCAGCTCGTCGAGACCGGCGGCGATCCGGCGCCGGTCGCTTCCGTCGCGTCGTTCTTCGTCTCCCGCGTCGACACCGAGGCGGACAAGCGCCTCGATGCGGTCGGGGCGCCTGAGCTGAAGGGGAAGCTGGCGGTGGCGAACGCGAAGCTTGCCTATCAGCGCTACAGGGAGCTCTTCTCCGGCCCGCGTTGGGAGGCGCTTGCCGCGAAGGGCGCGACGCCGCAGCGGTGTCTCTGGGCCTCGACCTCGACGAAGAACCCGGACTATCCGGACACGCTCTACGTCGACGAGCTGATCGGGCCTGCGACGGTGAACACGATGCCGCTGGAGACGATCGAGGCATTCCAGGATCACGGTACGGTCGCCGACACGCTCGGGGCCGGCCTCGACGAAGCCCGGGAGCTCTTTGCCGCGCTGGAGCGCGCCGGTGTCGACTACGACGATGTCACCGACACGCTCGAGCGGGAGGGCGTGCAGAAGTTCAGCGACTCGTTCGAGGAGCTGCTCGAAGGGATCAAGGCGAAGCGCCGCGAGCTTGCTGCGGCGTGACCGACCAGTCCGTCGTCGAGCGGATCTGGGCGTATGACGCGTCGCTCTGGACCAGCTCGGGCGAGGATCGCTGGCTCGGCTGGCTCGACGTCGTGCCGCGCGTCCGTGCCCACGTCGACGAGCTGAACGCCTTCTCGGAGGCCGCGACCGAGCAGTTCCACGACTGCGTCCTGCTCGGCATGGGCGGTTCCTCGCTGGCGCCGGAGGTGCTGCGGCGGACGTTCAATGTCGAGTCGTTCCACGTCCTCGACACGACGCACCCCGAGGCGATCCGGCGGCTCGAGCGCACCGTCGACCTCGAGCAGACGCTCTTCCTCGCCTCCTCGAAGTCGGGGTCGACGATCGAGACGCGCTCCCACCTCGAGTACTTCTGGGACCGGACCGGCGGCCGCGGGGCGCAGTTCGCGGCGATCACCGACCCCGGCTCCGAGCTCGACGACCTCGCGCATGAGCGCGGCTTCCGGGCGGTCTTCGCCGGCGAGCCCGAGATCGGCGGCCGCTACTCGGCGCTGTCGATGTTCGGGATCGTGCCGGCCGCTCTGATGGGCGTCGACCTCGCCCACTTCCTCGAGGTGGCCGCGACGATGACGGTCGCCTGCCAGGGCGAGGACGGCAATCCCGGCCTGGAGCTCGGCCTCCGGCTGGGGGAGGGCTGGCGGGAGGGGCGGGACAAGGTCTGCATCGACGAGTCCGCCACCGGCTTCGGGCTCTGGGCGGAGCAGCTGCTCGCGGAGTCGACCGGCAAGCTCGGCAGAGGCCTCGTGCCCGCGCCGGGCGAGCCGCCGGACGGCCCCGACCGCCGGCGCGGCGAGGTCGAGCTCGTCGACCCCTACGACCTGGCCGGCGAGCTCTACCGCTGGGAGTTCGCGACCGCAGTCGCGGGCCACGTGCTCGAGATCAACCCCTTCGACCAGCCGGACGTGCAGGCGGCGAAGGACAAGACGAACGAGGTTCTCGCGGGCGGCGAGCCCGAGCTCGAGCCGCAGGGGTCGCTGGACGAGCTGCTCGCGCAGGCGCAGGCGGGACGCGACTACGTGTGCATCCAGGCCTTCGTCGACCCGGGCCGAGAGCCCGAACTGGCGACGCTCGTCGAGCGCGCGCACGAGACCGGCTGCGTCGTCACGAAGGGCATCGGCCCGCGCTACCTGCACTCCACCGGCCAGCTGCACAAGGGCGGCCCGAGCACCGGCCTCTTCATCCAGGTCGTCGACGACACCGGGGCTGAACTGCCGATTCCCGGCCGCGACTTCGGCTTCGGCCGCCTGATCCGCTCCCAGGCCGCGGGCGACTTCGCCGCGCTCGAGGAGCGCGGCCGCCGCGTGATCCGACTGAGACTGGAGGACCTCTAGATGCAACTCGGGATGGTTGGCCTCGGCCGGATGGGTTCGGGGATGACGACACGCCTGGAGCAGCACGGGCACGAGCTGAGGACGTACGACCCGAACGTGGCGTCGACGGCGAAGACGCTGCGCGCGCTGGCGAAGCAACTGGACGTGCCGCGCCACGTCTGGCTGATGGTCCCGTCCGGGAAGATCACCGAGGACACGTTCCAGAAGCTGCTCGACATCGTCGAGCCCGGCGACACGATCGTCGACGGCGGCAACTCGAACTTCCGCGACTCGAAGCGCCGCTACGCCGAGGCGCGCAAGCGCAAGGTCGCGTTCGTCGACGTTGGCGTTTCCGGCGGGATCTGGGGCCTCGAGGTGGGGTTCTGCCTGATGGCCGGGGGCGACAAGGCGCCGGTGAAGCGGCTGCGGCCGATCTTCGAGGCGCTGGCGCCCGAGAACGGCTGGGCGCACGTGGGCGCCTCCGGCGCGGGCCACTTCACGAAGATGGTCCACAACGGGATCGAGTACGGGCTGATGCAGGCGTACGCCGAAGGCTTCGAGCTGATGCATCACTCCGAGTTCGAGCTCGACCTGAGCGAGATCGCGGGGATCTGGCGCTACGGGTCGGTCGTCCGCTCCTGGCTGCTCGAGCTCCTGCACGAGGCGCTCGAGCAGTACGGCGACGGGCTCGACTCGATCGCCCCGTACGTGGAGGACTCCGGCGAAGGCCGCTGGACGATCAACGAGGCGATCAACGTGAACGTGCCCGTCCCGGCGATCACGTCGGCGCTCTACTCCCGCTTCGCCTCGCGCCGCGAGATCGACTTCTCGGCCAAGGTGCAGGCTGCACTCCGGAACCAGTTCGGCGGCCACGCCGTCAAGGCCGCCAAGGCGGCGAAGAAGGCGCGCCACCAGCGGTGAGCAGCGCGGACGACGGCAATCCGCTGCTCGAAGGTCTGCGCCTGCGCCGCAGCCCGGACGCGTGCGCGATCGTCATCTTCGGTGCCACCGGCGACCTGACCCGGCGGAAGATCTTCCCGGCGCTGTACGCACTCGCGCTCCGCCGGCTGCTGCCGGAGCGCTTCGGCGTGGTCGGCGTCGCCCGCACCGAGCAGACGGCGAAGCAGTGGATCGCGGAGATGAAGCAGGCGGTCCGCGAGCATGCCCGCGACCCGTTCGAGGCTCGGGTCTGGCGCGAGCTGGCCGACGGGATGCGCTACGTCGCGACCGACTTCGCCGAGGACGAAGGAGAGGACCGCGTCGTCGAGGCCCTGAACGACCTCGACCGGCAGCACGGCTGCTCGGGCAACCGCCTCTACTACCTCGCTGTGCCGCCTGCCGCCTTCGAGACGATCGTCAACGAACTCGGCGAGCGGCGCAGCACCGAGGGCTGGATCCGGCTGATCGTCGAGAAGCCCTTTGGCCACGACCGGGCCTCCGCGCATCGCCTGAACGGGATCCTGCAACAGCACTTCACCGAGAACGAGATCTTCCGGATCGACCACTACCTAGGCAAGGAGACGGTCCAGAACATGCTCGCCCTGCGGTTTGCGAACGGCATCTTCGAGCCGATCTGGAACCGCCAGTTCATCGACCACGTCCAGATCACGGTCGGCGAGTCGATCGGGATCGAGGGCCGCGCCGCGTTCTACGAGCGGGCCGGCGTCATCCGCGACGTCTTCCAGAACCACCTGCTCCAGCTCGTCGCGCTGACTGCGATGGAGCCACCGATCGACTTCACGGCCGACTCGGTCCGGAACGAGAAGGTGAAGGTGCTCCGCTCGCTGCACACGCCGGGGCCGAAGTCGGTCGTGCGCGGCCAGTACGCGCGGGGCTACATCGAAGGCGAAGAGGTGGCCGGTTACCGCGAGGAGCCAGGCGTCGCCGGCGACTCGACGACCGAGACGTACCTCGCCGCCAAGCTCTACGTCGACAACTGGCGCTGGGCGGACACGCCGTTCTACGTCCGCGTCGGGAAGCGGCTGCCGCGGCGGGAGACGACGATCGCGATTCAGTTCCAGCGTGCGCCGCACCCGCCCTTCGCCGAGATCGCGGGCGAGGGTCTGCGGCCGAACGTGCTCCTGATCCACGTCCAGCCGGACGAGGGCGTCTCGCTCGCGATCGGCGCCAAGGTGCCCGGCGCGGGGATGAGCATCCGCACGGTGCACATGGACTTCCTCTACGGTGGCGCCTTCCGCACGAGCCTGCCCGAGGCGTATGAGCGCCTGATCCTCGATGCGATGCTCGGCGACGCGACGCTGTTCACGCGCTCGGACGAGGTGGACGAGCAGTGGGGCCTCGTCGACGCGATCGTCGCCGCCTGGCAGCGCGACCGGCCGAACTTCCCGAACTACCCGGCGGGCAGCTGGGGGCCGCCCAACGCCAACGAGCTGATTCGCCGCGACGGACGCTCGTGGCGGCGCCACTGATGCCCGGCGTCGTCGCGCAGGTCGAGAAGCGCCTGGCCGAGCTGCGCGTGCACCACGCCGAGGGGACCCGGACGAGCGTGATGACGCACGTCGCGTGGGCCCCGCCGCAGTGGGCCGCCGCCGCCCGCCGGACGCTCGCGGGCCTCGAGGAACTCCACCCCTCGCGCACGATCCTGCTCTTCCCGGACGCGCGCAAGGCGGACGGGATCGCCGTCGACGTGGAGCTGAAGTGCTTCACGATCCCCGGATCCGAGCGCGAGGTCTGCTCGGAGGTGATCAAGCTCCGGCTCGGCGGCAAGCGCACACGCGTCCCCGGCTCGATCGTCCAGCCGCTGCTGATCACGGACCTGCCGACGTTCTGCCGCTGGCGAGGCCTGCCGCCGTGGGGCAGACCCGAGCTGGAGCAGCTCGTCGACGTGTGCGACCGCCTCGTCGTCGACTCCTCCGAGTGGCGCGGGCTGCCCGGCGCCTACACGAAGCTCGCGGCGCTCTTCGACCGGATCGCGGTCTCGGACATCGCCTGGGGCCGCAGCGTCGGCTGGCGTGGCCGCCTGGTCTCGCTCTGGCCGGACGTGAAGTCGATCACGACCCTGTCGGTGACGGGGCCGAAGGCTGACGCGCTCCTCCTGGCCGGCTGGCTGCGCTCCCGCCTGCGGCGGCCCGTGAGGCTCTCGCACCGCTCGGCGACCGAGCTCGAGCGGATCGCCGTCGACGGCGAGCCGGTGCCGCCGCCGCGCGGTGCCGCGCTGAGCGCGAGCGACCTGCTCTCGGCCGAGCTCGACGTTTTCGGCCGCGACCCGATCTACGAGGCGGCTGTCACCGCAGCTCGCTGACGTCGAGCCGCCCGTTCCACGAGGCGGACTCCTCGTAGCGCCCGCCGGCCTCCTCGACGAGGATCTTCATCGGCGCCCAGTCCCAGATCGCGAGCCCCGATGCGTCGATCGCGGCCTCGGCGGCCCCCTCGGCGACGAGCATGTGCGCCCAGAAGTCGCCGAAGCCGCGGACGTGCCACGCTTCGTACGCGCGCGCCGGCGGCGGCCGCTCGAGCCCGTAGAGCACGGTCGCGTCCTCGAGCCGGTCGATCGCGGAAACGTGGATCGGGCTGCCGTCGAGGAATGCGCCGGCGCCTCGCTCCGCCCACCAGCGGCGGCCGAGGGCCGGCGCCGAGACCACCGCGACCCGGTCCGCGTAGGCGATCAGCGTCGCCCAGACCGGGATCCCGCGCGTGTAGTTGCGGGTGCCGTCGATCGGATCGAGGATCCAGCCGCTCGCGTCCTCGCCGCCCTCCTCCTCGCCGAGCACGGCCTCGCCCGGCCGTTCGCGGGCAAGCCGCGCGCGCAGCGCCGACTCGGCGGCGCGGTCGGCCTCGGAGACGGGCGTCAGGTCGGGCTTCGTGTCGACGCGCAGGTCGACCGTGCGAAACCGCGGCAGCGTGATCGCGTCGGCGTCGTCGGCGAGCGAGAGGGCGAATTCGAGGTCGGGGCCCACGGCCCAACTACTCTGGCGCAAGAGCGGCATCCGCGGGAGCGGATACCAATCGCGCAAGAACCCCTGAAGCGGCCGCTTCGCGGCCGGAGCTAACGTCCGGACTTCTTGACGACCGCGAAGGTCGGCTTCGCGACCCTGAGGCCGACCGGCGCCGACCACGACATCGCACGAGCCGTGCCCGGCAGCGAGAAGTTGACGCCTCGGACGCGGTAGTACCAGACGCCCGGTTCCAGGGTCAGCAGCGCCGAGGTGGCGAAGGTGAACTTCTCGCCGGCCTTCACCCACGGATAGCGGGTCTTCGACCACTGCACCTGGTACTGGTCGGCGCCGAGCGCAGGCTCCCACGCGATCAGCGGCGAGCCGTAGAACGAGGGGCGCGCCGTCGCCGCGGACGTGAGCCGCCCCTTCGGCGAGAGCCCGGAGACGAACGGGGCGGTGGAGCCGGCGACGAGCGGCGTGCTGCCCTTTCCGAACGCCTGGACACGACCGGCCGAGCAGACGTCCTGCGGCAGCTCGAGGTCCCAGTAGTCGATCGTCGCGGTGAGGTTCTGGACGTGCTCGCCGCTGCCGTGCGCGTAGGTAGCGCTCGTGGTCGTCGAGACCTGGCTGTTCGCGGTGTCGACCGACACGATCGTGAGCGTCTCCTCCGTCGCGCCGGCGCCGATGCGGAGGAGCTGGCCCGCGGCGAAGCCGGTGATGTCGGCCAGGCGGAAGCTGCTCGCGCCGGGCGCGCTCGCGGCAGACGTCGTCGTCTGCTTCGGGTCGGCCGACTCGAACCGGACCGGCACGACCGTCCAGTAGAAACGGCCGTTCGGCCAGCCGCTGTCCCAGAGGTCGACCGGAGCGCCGGTCGACTTCGGCGTCGCGGGCAGCGACGGGTCGTTCTCGGGCGGCGTGTTGGACGGATCGTCCCCGGCGGGGGTGCCGCCGGAGCTCGTGCCCGTGCTCGGCGCGGGCGTCGCCGCCTGCTTTGCCGGCTCGGGGTCGCTCTCGGTGCTCGCGACCTTGGCCGAGTCGAACATGAACTGCGACGGCTCCGACTCGCCCTTCTTCAGATCCTTGAGGTAGCTGGTTGACGCCGTCAGCACGTCCGCCGTCGTCAGCGGCAGCTTCAGCGAGCCGGTCGTCCGCGGCACGTATGCAGGCGAGGCGACGATCGAGCCGCGATGGATCACGTTGACGCAGTCCGCGTCGCTGAACACATAGACGCGATAGAGGTCGGCGGAGGTGCCGGCGCCGGAGCGGGTGCCGGCGAAGGCGAAGCCGGGCGTCAGCTCGTGCAGGGCCGCGGTCGTCGAGGTGCTCACCGTCGCATCGGCCGTGGCGACCGACGGGCCGACCGTGCCGCCGGCCAGCGCGGGGTTCGTCGTCGTATAGGTCGCGCTCCACGGGCCGTAGCTCACGGTGGGCAGGCCGGTCGGGATCTTCCCGTAGAGGCTGCGGACCGCACGCACCCGCCAGTTGACGGTGCCCGAGTAGCCCGCCTGCTGGTGGAAGGCGTAGAACTCGCGGTGGTCGACGGCGTTCGTGCGCATGCCGACGATCTTCCGGAGCGCCGGGAACCAGACCTGGTAGCTCGTGGCGCCGCCGACGACGCTCCAACGGGACATGCCGGGGTACGTCTGGATCGGCTGCGGGACGCTGTTCCAGCGGACGTTGAAGCCGAAGGACGCGCTCCACGGGCTGACGCCGTCGCGGGTGATCGCGCGGACGCGGGCGTAGACGGCATACGGGCTGCCCGTCATCCAGGGCAGGGCGACGGGTACCGAGACGGCCGGCGACTTCAGCTTCTCGTCCGACCAGAACGTGCCGGCCTCGGTGAAGCCGGCGTTCTTGGAGAGCTCGAACTCGTAGCGGACGGCCCCGCGCACGGGCAGCCAGGAGAAGGACGGCGTGCGGGCGAACTCATGGGTCACGGCCTCGCTCGGTCGGAGCAGGAACGCCCGCAGGCCCTGCGGCGCAGCCGGACCCGCGGCGACGCGCGCCTGCACCGAGCCGGTGAGGACGAGTGCCGCAAGGCAGAGCAGGACGAGGCGAGCCAGACGCATCGCTTACCGTGATCGGCCGGGAAGCGGGCCCGGCTCTCCCTCAAAGGGGGGAGAGCAAGGCGCCGGCCGCGAGCACGAGCCCGTCGGCGCCCGGCCGGCCCGCGATCTGGAGCGAGGCGGGGAGCCCGTCCCGGGTGGTGCCGCAGGGCAGCGCGAGCGCCGGCCAGCCGAGCGCCGAGAACGGATACGTGAAGCGGATCAGCGCCTCGCGCACGTCGAGATCGCCCGGCCCGGCGCCGCGGCCGAGCGGCGGCGGAGCGATCGGTAGCGTCGGCGTCAGCACGAGGTCGACGCCCTCCAGCGCCTCCTCGACCTGCTCCCGGTATTCGAGGCGCAGCCGCTCGGCGCGCTCGACGTCGGCGTCACGGATCGCGAAGCATTTCTCCAGCTTCAGCCGCACGTCCTCGCCGTAGAGGTCGGCGTTCTCCGCGTACAGCTCGCGGTGGACGCCGGCGACCTCGCGCATGAAGACGGCGTAGGTCTCGTTCGGGACGAGTGGCAGCGCGACCGGGCGGCGGCGCGGAAAGCGTGTGGCGGCGCTCTCGATCCGCTCCCCGATCGACGGGTCGGCGAGGTCGGTCCACGCGACGCCGACCTCGAGCTCCTCGAGCGAGTCGAGCTCGACCGGCTCGAACTCGGGCGCCAGCGTTTCGAGCAGCCGCCGGCACGTAGCCACGTCGGCGGCGATCGGCCCGCCGGTGTCGAAGCTCGCCGCCAGCGGCCAGCAGCCGTCGAGCGGGACGAGGCCGTGCGTCGGCTTGTGCCCGACGACGCCGCAGCAGGCGGCGGGGATCCGGATCGAGCCGGCCGAGTCGGTCCCGAGGGCCGCGTCCGCAAGGCCGGCCGCGATCGCGGCCGCCGAGCCGCCGCTCGAGCCGCCCGCGACACGGCCGGGGAAGCGCGGGTTGGGCACGTCGCCGAAGTGCGGGTTCTCGGAGGTCGTGCCGTACGCGAACTCGTGCAGATTCGTCTTGCCGACGTTCGCGTAGCCGGCCTGCTCGAGCAGCCGCACCGCGACCGCCGTCTCGCCGGGCATGTGGCCGGCGAAGATCGCCGAGCCGTAGGTCGTCTCGAGCCCGGCCGTATCGAAGAGATCCTTGACGGCGAGCCGGATCCCGGCCGCGGGCCGATCCGGCCGGGCGAGGAAGATGTGCGTCGTATCGGTCATCTCGAGCACCGGCTGCGAAGCGGCCCTTCAGGGTTTGCGCGCGGCGCTCGGAATCCGCTCCTGGGGATTCCGAGCATGCGACGGCAGATTCAGTCCAGGGCCATGTACAAGAAAGCGATGCCAACCGTTCCGACGAAGAGGAGCACGAAGATCCCGAACAGTGCCCAGCCGAGGACGAGATTCTTGCGCTCGAGCTCGGGTGTCATCTCTTTCACAGCAGCACCGGGTTCAGCGCCGCGGCGACGAAGAGCAGCGCCAGGTAGAGGAGCGAGTAGTGGAAGAGGACGCCGGCGTTCCGCCGCGTCGGCGCGCGCCGCAGCTGCCATGCCATCACGAGGAAGATCGCGCCGAGCACCACTGCGGCGGCCGAGTAGACGGGACCGAGCCAGAAGCCGACCACCAGCGTGAACGCGACGAGCACGACCGAGTACCAGACGATCTGCTTCGTCGTCTCGTCGTCGCCGCGAACGACCGGCAGCATCGGCACCTTTGCGGCCGCGTAGTTCTCCTTGATCAGGAGCGCCAGCGCCCAGAAGTGCGGCGGCGTCCAGAGGAAGACGATGAGGAAGAGCCAGAGCGCGGGCAGGCCGAGGTTGCCGCTCGCGGCGGCGTAGCCGACCAGCGGCGGCACCGCACCGGCCGCGCCGCCGATGACGATGTTCTGCGGCGTCGAGCGCTTCAGCCAGCGGGTGTAGACGACGACGTAGAAGAGGTTGCCGACGAGCGCGAGCGTGGCGGTGAGGACGTTGACCGTGCTCGCGAGCAGTACGAACGAGAGCGCCGAGAGCGTCAGCCCGAACTCGAGTGCGTGGGCCGGAGGGACACGGCCCGCTGCCACCGGGCGCTTCTCCGTTCGCTTCCCCATCAGCCGGTCGATGTCGGCGTCGAGGACGTGGTTCAGCGCGCTGGCGCCGCCGCAGGCGAGCGCGAGGCCGGTCATCGTCGCCACGAAGAGCCCGAGTGGCGGCACGCCCTCGGCGCCGACGAACATCCCCGCCGCGCCAGTGACGAGCAGCAGCGACATGATCCGCGGCTTCGTCAGCGTCACGTAGTCGCGCCAGGGACCGGCACCGACGCGCTCACCGCGGAAGCAGAGCGCGGCCGAGACCGCGGCAGCGGCGAGCGCGGCCGCGGCGAGCGCGACGTGGAGCGCGTTGTTCGAGGTCAGAGCGGCGGCGGCGCCGAAGAGGGCGAGGGCGAGCAGGGACGGCACCAGCAGGTGGCGGTGCGTCCACCACGCGGCGACCGCGACCGCGGCGAGCGGCGGGACCGCGAGCGCCGAGACGACGTCGTGCTCGACGCCCGCCGCGCCGGAAACGACGGCGAGCAGCGTCCCGGCGACGCCGGCGAGCGCCGCGAGCTGGAGCCAGAATCCGGGCTTAGGGGCCCGTCCGAGGGGCGGGTCAGGACGTATGGCACGCGCCCCGCGCCCCGATGCGGCGTCCTCAGTCGCGTCCATACTCACGAGTATGGACGCTCCCTGCGTCCTTGCCTCGCGGCCCGTGTCGCGCGCCATACGCCGCGACAGCCCCTCGGACAAGCCCCTAGAGCTCACCGCGCTCCCTCAGCGCCCGGCGGAGGTCGTAGAGCGGGCGCGCGCTCGTCACGTACGGCACCTCGTCGAAGTTGTGGGCCGGCGGCGGCGAGGTGGTGTACCACTCGAGCGTGTCCCCGAGCCACGGGTCGTTGCCCGCGCGGCGCCCCTTGCGCGAGGCGAATGCGTTCCAGAAGAAGATCAGGATCCCGAGCCCCATGATGTAGGAGCCGATCGTCGAGGCGAGGTTGTAGTCCTCCAGAAGGCCCACGTCCTCGTAGGTATAGATGCGCCGCGGCATCCCCAGCAACCCGAGCATGTGCTGGGGGAAGAAGGTGATGTTGAAGCCGGCGAAGATGAGCCAGAAGCTGAGCTTGCCGAGCCGCTCGCCGAGCATGCGGCCGAAGAACTTCGGCCACCAGTAGGTGAGCCCGCCGAGGATCGCGAGCAGTGAGCCGCCGAAGAGGACGTAGTGGAAGTGCGCGACGACGTAGTAGGTGTCGTGCACCTGCCAGTCGATCGGGAACGCGGCGAGGAAGATCCCTGAGAGGCCTCCGATCGTGAAGACGCTGACGAACCCGAGCGCGTACAGCATCGGCGTGTCGAAGTGGATGTTCCCGCGCCAGAGCGTCGCGAGCCAGTTGAAGATCTTCACGCCGGTCGGCACCGCGATCACCATCGAGGCGATCATGAAGAAGGCGTTCAGGAACTCGGGCATCCCGACCGTGAACATGTGGTGCGCCCAGACGAGCATCGAGAAGAACGCGATCCCGGCCGTCGAGAACGCGACCGCCTTGTAGCCGAAGATCGGCTTGCGCGCGAAGACGGGAATGATCTCGGAGATCATCCCGAACGCCGGCAGCACCATGATGTAGACCTCGGGATGGCCGAAGAACCAGAACACGTGCTGGTAGAGCACGGCGTTCCCACCCTCGTCCGGCAGGAAGAAGCCAGTGCCCGCCTGCCGGTCGAGGAGGAGCAGCGTCAGGCCGGCCGAGAGCGTGGGCAGCACCGCCAGCAGCAGCACAGCGTAGGTGCCGATCGCCCAGATGAAGAGTGGCATCCGCGTCCAGCTCATCCCCGGGGTGCGCATGTTCACGATCGTGACGATGAAATTGATCGCACCGGCGAGCGACGAGAGTGTGAGCACGTGCAGGCCGAGGATCCAGAGGTCCTGGCCGTTCCCGGCGCTCTGCACCGAGAGCGGCGGGTAGGAGGTCCAGCCCGACTTGGCGGCCCCACCGGTGGCGAAGAACGAGAGCAGGAGGATCATCCCGCCGAAGAGGAAGAGCCAGTACGAGAACGCGTTCAGCCGCGGGAACGCCATGTCGCGGGCGCCGATCATCAGCGGCACCAGGAAGTTGCCGAAGCCGGCCAGGATCGGCACGACGACGAGGAAGACCATCGTCGTGCCGTGCATGGTCATGACCTCGTTGTAGGAGTCCTTCGTCAGGAAGTCGTTGCCCGCCTGCGAGAGCTGCGTCCGCATCAGCGCGGCCATCAGCCCGCCGGCGAGGAAGAAGACCCCGGAGGTGACGATGTAGAGGATCCCGATCCGCTTGTGGTCGACCGTGACGAGCCAGCTCGCGACGCGGCCGTGCTGCCAGGCGGGAATCGGCGTCTCAGCGTTGGCCGCCAAGCAGCTCCTCCTCCAGGTAGTCGGTCAGCGCCTGCATCTGGCGCTCGGTCCAGTTCTTCCCGACCGGCGGCATCGTGTTGCGCCCGTTGCGGACCACCTGCTCGACGGCCTCGGGGTCGTCGAGGAGCTGGTTGCCCGCCAGCCGCGGGCCGACGCCGCCCTCGCCGGCCTGTCCGTGGCACTTCGAGCACGCGCCGAGGAACGTCTCGGCGCCGAGCTGGGACGTCCCCGCCTCCTGCGCCTCCGCCTCGCTGGCGAGCCAGCGGTTGAACTCCTCGGCCGGCATCGCCTCGACCTCGGCGGTCATCAGCGCGTGCTGGGCGCCGCAGAGCTCGGCGCACTGGCCGCGGTAGATCCCCGGCGCCTCCGCGTTGAACCACGTCTCGTTGATGCGGCCGGGGATGGCGTCGAACTTGCCTCCGAGCGCAGGGATCCACCACGAGTGGATGACGTCGTAGTCGGGCGCCGACACCTCGAGGCGGGTCGTCTGCCCGACCGGCGCGCGCAGCTTGTCCACCGCGATGACCCCGTTCGGGTAGATGAAGTTCCAGTAGTAGCGGTGGCCCTCGACGGCCACCTCGGTGCGGTCCGCGGCGGGCACGTCCTGGATCCCAGGCAGCTTGTAGAAGACGAACGAGCCGATCGCGACGAGGATCAGGACCGGCGCGACTGTCCAGGCCAGCTCGAGGTTGGTGTTGCCGTGAACCTGGGCGCCGTCCAGCTCGCGCGCACGGCGGTCGGCGCGGTAGCGGACGATGAACCAGACGAGGGTGCCCTGGACGAGCACGAAGATCGCGCCCGTGAAGATCGCGACCCAGATGTAGCTCTGCTTGATCCCCTCGGCGTTCGGCGACGCAGGCTCGACGGGTGTGAAGCCCGGTTCCCCCGCGAGTGCCGCGCTGGAGAGCGCGAGCGCGCAGAGCACGACAACTGCGAGGATCCGGCCCACGGGCTGCCATTCTATGAACGTGAACAAGGCGGTGCGCAGCGGAACCCGCGTCGAGCTCCCGGCCGGGGTGACGCGTCCCGCGGAGGTCTACGTCAACGGCGTCGCGCAGCGCGCGGGCGTCGACTACCGGGTCGAGGACGGCGCCCTCGTCTTCGCGCGCGAGCTCCGGCAGGAGGGCAAGCTCGGCTTCTGGCGCTGGACGTCGATCGCCTTCGGAGTTGCGGGCACGTATCGCCAGAACGACGTCGTCGACGTCATCTACCAGAGCGCCGACGGCGGCCGGGCGGTCGCGAGCAACCTCCCCGTCTCGACCTAGCTAGGGTCGGAAGCGGCGGACATCGGCGCCGCCCCAGCTCGGGACCCACATGTCGCCGAAGGCCTCGGTGATCACGAACGGGCGCGTCCCGACCCTGACGGTGCCGCGCAGCCGATTCGTGCGCCCATCGATCAGGGACGCAGTGTTGCTGCCCCGGTTGGGGATCCAGACGGTCCCGTCGGGAGCGATCGCGCCGTCCACCGGCTGCGCGCCGACCTTGACCGTTGCGATCACGGCGTTCGTCGCCGGGTCGACCCGGTGCGCCGTCCCCTGCGAGACGCTTGCGACCCAGACCACGTTGCCCTTCGCCGCCAGCCACGCCGGTGCGTCCGCGCCGACCTCGACCGGCGTCACCTTCCTGGTCGCAGGATCGATGCGGAAGATCGTGCTGCCGAGGTTGGAGCCGACCCAGATCGACCCCGCGGCGAATGCGAGGCCGGCCGGCGCTCCGCCCGTCCTGACCTTCGCCGTCACGCGATTCGTCGCCGGGTCGATCCGCTCGACGGTGCCGTTCGAGTTGATCGAGGTCCAGACGCTCCTGCCGTCATAGGCGACGTCGAACGGGCTCGGGCCGACGCTGATCCGTCGCACCTTGCGAGTCCGCGGATCGACCCGTTCGACCGTGCTCGTGCCGTACCCGTTGAGCCACAGGCTGCCCGCTCCGGAGACGATCCCGCAGGGCTGGTCGCCGACCGCGATTCGGTTCGTGATCCGGTTTCGCTTCGGGTCGATCCGGACGAGCGCGCCTTCGAGGTAGCTCGTCACCCAGACGGCGCCGAACGCGCCCGTGGAGGCGCAGGGTGCAGCGGGTGACGGGATCTTCGCGACGAGCCTCGGTAGTGCGGAGCCGCCGGCTCCGAGCGCGAGAGCGACGAGGGTGAGAGCGAGTCCTAAAGCTAGTCCTGCGATATCGCACTACATACTACGATTTCGCAGGAGCGTCAAGCGCGAGCGCTGCGCGAAGAACCTGCTGCAGCTCGAGCAGCGCCTCCTCGAGCTCCGCCGTCCGCCCACCCGCCTGGTCGCGGATCGCCTGCAGCGAGCGCCCGAGCGCCGGTTGGCCGCCGCGTGCCCGCTCGACGCCGGAGGACGTCAGCTCGAGCAGATAGGAGCGCCCGTCGGTCGGGTGTGGCCGGCGGGCCACGTCGGCCCCGAGGCGGCGGATCGTGGCCGAGAGGGTCGTCGGGGGCAGGCCGAGCTTCGTCGCCAGCTCGGTCGGTGTGATCGGGCCGTACGCGCCGACGACGGTCAGCACGGCGAAGTCGTTCCGATCGATGCCCTCGCGTGCGAACTCACGAGACATCAACTGGGAGGCGAGCTGGCCGAGGATGAAGAGCTGGATCAGGACATTGCGCGGCGGGTTCTCGTCCGACGTCGGCACGCGGCGAGCATGTCACAGCCGTCCGGCGGCCTCGACCAGCGTTCGGAGTCGCCCCGCGTGCTCCGCCGTCAGCTGGTCCGGCTCGAGCTTCCACGTCCAGTTTCCGGTCGTCCGCCCCGGCGTGTTCATGCGGGCCTCGCTGCCGAGCTCGAGCACGTCCTGGAGCGGGATCATCGCGAGTGCGGCGCGGGACGCGAGTGCCTGTTCGATCAGCCGCCACGGCTTCCGTCGGCGGAAGTGGCCGCGCAGGGTGTCGGTGTCGTGGGTCGTGGTGTAGATCACCTGCTGCTCGCGGTGGTTCTCGAAGCGGTGCGGGTTGCTCGCGGGGCCCTGGAAGGCCCAGAGGAGCACGACCATGCCCGGGAAGCCGAGCTCGTCGCGCAGCGCGTACACGTCGGGCGTGATCAGACCGAGGTCCTCCACGAGCACGGGCAGCGGACCGAGCTCCTGCTCGGCCGCCTCGAAGACCGCGGCGCCCGGCCCTGGTCGCCAGGTGCCCGACCGCGCATCGGGGGCGCCCTTGGGGATCGCCCAGAACTCGGCGAAGCCGCGAAAGTGGTCGATTCGGGTCAGGTCGAAGAGCGCCAGCGTCCGACGCAGCCGCTCGATCCACCAGCGGTAGCCGTCGCGCGCGACGGCATCCCAGTCGAAGAGCGGATTGCCCCAGAGCTGGCCGAGGGGGCCGAGCTTGTCGGGCGGCGCCCCGGCGACGAGACCGGGCAGGAAGAGGTCCGGGTGCGCCTGCTGGTCGACGCTGCCCTGGGCGACGTAGATTGGGACGTCGCCGATCAGGCCCACGCCGCGCTCGGCGGCGTAGGTGCGGAGCGCCGACCACTCGCGGTCGAACCGGACCTGATCGTCGACGCTGCCGCCCGCGGCGGCCCAGTCCTCGATCCAGTAGGCGTTCGCGCGGCGGAACGCGTTCCGCTCTCGGGCCGCGACAGGCGCGGCCGGGTCGGCGAGGAACCCGTCCCAGGCCGCGAAGGCCGACGCCGACGCGTACGGCGAGCCGACGCCGTCCGGCGGCCCGAGCGGGAGCACCTGCCACCAGCGCTGCCCTGCCGCCGCGAGCCAGTCGACGAACGTGAAGGCGTCGGCATCGAGTGTGCCGCTCGGAAGCGACGTCGGGTGCAGCACGACACCGCTGGATCGTTGAAGCTTCATCGCCTGTTTGAAGTTCGCCGTGCGCTGAAAGTCACCGAACCGTGCCCACACTCTCTGCCAAGCAACCGCCGCCCCGGATCCAGATCCAGGACGTGCGTCCGCAGGTCGATTGCGGACGGTATCCCGTCAAGGCGACCGAGGGCGACCCGGTCGACGTGTCCGCGACGATCTTCAAGGACGGCCACGACATCCTCTGCGCGGTCGTTCGCTACCGGGCGGCCGGCACGCGCAGGTGGCTCGAGGCACCGCTCGAGCCGCTCGGCAACGACCGCTGGGCGGGCCGTTTCGAGCCGGCCGGGCTCGGCCGCTGGCAGTTCACGATCGAGGCCTGGGCCGACCGCTACGCGACGCTGCTCGACGAGCTCGACCGCAAGCTCGCCGCTGGCCAGACCGAGCTGGCCGGCGAGCTCTCCGAGGC
Source organism: Gaiellaceae bacterium (assembly GCA_035630545.1). Classification (GTDB taxonomy): domain Bacteria; phylum Actinomycetota; class Thermoleophilia; order Gaiellales; family Gaiellaceae; genus Gaiellasilicea. The sequence continues at coordinate 10,414 of DASQKK010000107.1, read as the reverse complement.
GGAGGCGCTCTTCGGCCCCGGCGACCTGGACGCATGGCGGACCGCTGCCGCGAAGCAAGGCGCCAAGGACCGCCACGGGAGAACGTCGCTCGCCAAGCCGCTCGAGGTCGACGTCGAGCGGATGCGCGCACGGTTCGGTGCCTGGTACGAACTCTTCCCCCGCAGCTGGGGCGGCTTCAAGGGCGTCCAGAAGGTGCTGCCGCAGCTGGCCGAGCTCGGCTTCGACGTCGTCTACCTGCCGCCGATCCACCCGATCGGCGAAACGAACCGCAAGGGCCGCAATAACTCGCTGACGGCGGCGAAGGGCGACCCCGGCAGCCCCTGGGCGATCGGCGGCCCTGAAGGCGGCCACGACGCGGTCCACCGCGAGCTCGGGACGCTGAAGGACTTCGACGACCTCGTCGCCGCGGCGCGCAAGGGTGGACTCGAGATCGCGCTCGACTTCGCGATCCAGACCTCGCCCGACCACCCGTGGCTGACGGAGCATCCGGAGTGGTTCAACCGGCGGCCCGACGGCACGCTCAAGTACGCCGAGAACCCACCCAAGCGCTACCAGGACATCTACAACGTCAACTTCGACTCCGAGGACTGGCCGGGGCTGTGGGAGGCGCTGAAGAACGTGGTCGTGCACTGGTGCCGCCACGGCGTCCGTGCCTTCCGGGTCGACAACCCGCACACGAAGTCGGTGCCCTTCTGGGAGTGGCTGATCGCCGAAGTACGCGCGGAGTTCCCCGACACGGTCTTCTTCGCGGAGGCGTTCACGCGGCCGGCGATGATGACGACGCTCGCGAAGATCGGCTTCAGCCAGTCCTACACCTACTTCACCTGGAAGAACACGAAGTCCGAGCTGGCCGAGCTCCTCCACCAGCTGCTCGAGTGGTCGCCGTATTACCGGCCCAACTTCTTCGCGAACACGCCCGACATCCTCCACGAGTACCTGCAGCACGGCGGCCGCCCCGCCTTCGAGCTGAGGCTGCTGCTCGCGGCGACGCTCTCGCCCTCCTACGGGATCTACTCCGGCTACGAGCACTGCGAGAACGTGCCCGTCGCGCACGGGAGCGAGGAGTACCTCGACTCCGAGAAGTACGAGGTGAAGCAGCGGGCGCTCGACGGGCCGCTGCTCCCGCTCGTGCGGCGCCTGAACGAGCTCCGCCGCGCCGAGCCGGCGCTGCAGCGCTTCGACAACCTCCGCCTGCTCGACACTCACGGCGAGCACGTCTTCGCCTACTTCAAGGCACCCGACCTCGCCGTCGCCGCCAACCTCGATCCGACGAGCCCCCGCGAGGACGTCGTCGTCGTCCCGCCACACCTGGGGCTCCCGGAAGAGTTCCCCGTCCGCGACCTGCTCACCGGCGAGCGCTACCGCTGGCGGGTCGGGCGCAACTACGTCGGTCTCGCCCCCGGCGGCGCGCATGTGATGAAGATCGGCTCTGCGTGAGCGACGTCGAACGGCACGAACAGCCCGTCCACTGGTTCGAGTCCAACCCGAACTGGTTCAAGACGGCCGTCTTCTACGAGATCCATACGCGCGCGTTCTTCGACGGCAACGACGACGGCTCCGGCGACTTCCGCGGTCTGCAGCAGAAGCTCGACTACCTGCAGTGGCTCGGGATCGACTGCATCTGGATGCTGCCGTTCTATCCCTCGCCGCTCCGCGACGGCGGCTACGACATCGCCGACTTCTACGGGATCAACCCCGACTACGGCAACGTCGAGGACTTCCGCATCTTCGTCGAGGCGGCGCACGAGCGCGGCATGCGCGTGATCGTCGACCTCGTCATGAACCACACCTCCTCCGACCACCCCTGGTTCCAGGCCTCGCGCGAGGACCCCGACGGTCCCTACGGCGACTTCTACGTCTGGTCGGACACAGACGAGCCGTACAGCGACGCACGGATCATCTTCATCGACACCGAGATCTCGAACTGGACGCACGACCCCGTGCGCGGCCAGTACTACTGGCACCGCTTCTTCAGCCACCAGCCCGATCTCAACTACGAGAACCCGGCGGTGCAGGACGCGATGATCGAGGTGCTCCGCTTCTGGCTCGATCTGGGCCTCGACGGCTTCCGGCTCGACGCCGTCCCCTACCTCTACGAGGAGGAAGGGACGAACTGCGAGAACCTGCCACGCACGCACGAGTACCTCAAGCGCGTCCGCGCCGAGATCGACGCCAACTACCCCGACCGCGTCCTGCTCGCCGAGGCGAACCAGTGGCCAGACGACGTGGTTGCATACTTCGGGGACGGGGACGAATGCCACATGGCCTTTCACTTCCCCGTGATGCCGCGGATGTTCATGTCGCTGCGGCGGGAGGAGGCGCTGCCGATGATCGAGATTCTCGACCAGACGCCGCAGATCCCCGACAACGCCCAGTGGGGGCTCTTCCTCCGCAACCACGACGAGCTGACGCTCGAGATGGTCACGGACGAGGAGCGCGACTACATGTACGAGGAGTACGCGAAGGACCCGCGGATGAAGCTGAACCTCGGGATCCGGCGCCGGCTCGCCCCGCTCCTCGACGGCGGTCGCGACGAGATCGAGCTGATGCACGCGATTCTCTTCTCGCTGCCCGGCTCGCCGGTCCTCTACTACGGCGACGAGATCGCGATGGGCGACAACGTCTATCTCGGCGACCGCGACGGCGTCCGCACGCCGATGCAGTGGACGGGCGACCGCAACGGCGGCTTCTCCCGCGCCGACTTTGCGCAGCTCTACCTGCCTCCGCTGATGGACCCGGTCTACGGGTTCCAGGCGGTCAACGTCGAGGCGCAGCTGCGGCTGCCGACCTCGCTGCTGCGCTGGCTGCGCCGCTTCATCGAGCTGCGCAAGCAGCACCCGGTGTTCGGCGTCGGCGACTACCGCGTGCTCCGCCCCGAGAACCCGAAGATCTTCGCCCACATCCGCTCGTTCTCCGAGGACATCGTCCTCTGCGTCCACAACCTCGCCCGGACGGCGCAGGCGGTCGAGCTCGACCTCTCGATGTTCGCCGGCCGCGTGCCGGTGGAGATGCTCGGCAACACCCGCTTCCCCAAGATCGGCGAGCTGCCGTACCTGCTTACGCTCGGGCCGCGCGGCTTCTTCTGGTTTCAGCTCCAGGACCCTGCCGATGACCAGTGACCTGAAGACCCGCATCGAGAGCGGCGACCTCCACTTCCTCGACGGGCTGGTCCTGCTCGGCACGATCGCGTCGCAGCGCTGGTTCGGCGGCAAGTCGAAGGACGTGCTCGACGCGCGCGTCCTCGACGCCGGGGTGACGCCGGGAGAGCCGCCGATCCTTGCGATCGCCATCGTCGAGGTGCGCTACGGCCTGCAGACGCACGACCTCTACCACCTTCCGTTGGGGTTCCGGCCCTCGGCGGACGGGTGGAAGGAGTCGGTGATCGCCGAGACGGAGGGGTGGGTCGCCTACGACGCGATCGCCGACCCCGAGCTCGCGCGCCGGATGCTCGAGCTGATGCGGACCGACTCGTCGCTCCAGACCCCCGACGCAACGATCGTCTTCAGGCCGACGGGCGAGCTCCCCGAAGAGGTCGAGTCGGCGCGGCCGATGGGCGCCGAGCAGTCGAACAGCTCGCTCGTGCTCGACGAGCGCTACGCGCTCAAGCTCTACCGCCGGATCGCGCCGGGGATGAACCCGGAGCTCGAGGTGCTCCGCTACCTCACCGAGCGCGGCTTCGACCACACGCCTGCGCTCGAGGGCTACGTCGCCTACGAGGGCCGGCCGCTCGAGGCGACGCTCGCGACCCTGCAGGAGTTCGTGCCGGCCAAGGGCGACGGCTGGGACCTCGCGCTCGACACGCTTGCAGGCGGGGAGCCGGACTGGGTGCCCGAGCACGCGCGCCGGCTCGGTGAGGTGACGGCGTGGCTGCACAACGCGCTCGCGTCGGATCCGAGCGACCCGCACTTCGCGCCGGAGGATCCGAGCAACGAGGCGCTCGGGCTCCTCTCCGCCTCGATCGACGAGGAGATCGAGCAGGTCTTCGCCTCCCTGCCCGACTCGCCCGCGCTCGAGCAGGTTCGCGGTCGCGGCGAGGAGGTGCGCGACCACCTGCGGCTGCTGACGAACATCGGCCACGTCGGCCGCGTGATCCGGACGCACGGCGACTACCACCTCGGCCAGGCGCTCTGGACCGACGAGGAGGACTGGCTGATCCTCGACTTCGAGGGCGAACCGGCGCGGTCGGTTCCCGAGCGCCGCCGGAAGACGTCGCCGCTCCGCGACGTCGCGGGAATGCTGCGCTCGTTCGCCTACGCCGCCTCCGCCGCGAAGATTCAGCGAAACGTCGATCCGCCCGAGAGCTGGGAGGACCGCTGCCGCGCCGAGTTCCTCGACGGCTACCTGGACACGGCCGACCCGGCGCTGCTGCCGTCCAGCCGCGACCAGGTCGAGCGGCTCCTGACGATCTTCGAGCTCGAGAAGGCGGTCTACGAGCTCCGCTACGAGCTGCACAACCGGCCCGACTGGGTCGCGATCCCGGTCGCGGGGATCCTCCGCATGCTGGAGCAGTCGTGAGGCCGTGTCGATGAAGCTCGGCGAGCTCGATCTCCATCTTGCCGGCGAGGGGCGCCACGAGCGGATCTACGAGCGCCTCGGCGCCCACGTCACCGACGAAGGGGTCTCGTTCGCGGTCTGGGCGCCGAACGCACGCGGCGTCTCCGTCGTCGGCGACTGGAACCTCTGGGACGGGCGCGCGCAGCCCCTCGAGCCGCAGGGCTCGTCGGGGATCTGGGCCGCGCTCGTGCCCGACGCGTCCAAGGGGGAGGCGTACAAGTACGAGGTGCACGGCGCCGACGGGCAGCTGCGCCTGAAGTCCGACCCGTTCGCCTTCCACGCCGAGATCCCGCCGAAGACGGCATCGCGGATCTACCGCTCCCGCTACGAGTGGGCCGACGACGGCTGGCTCGAGCGCCGCCGCAGCCTCGACCAGCTGAAGGAGCCGATCTCGATCTACGAGGTGCACCCCGGCTCGTGGCGGCTGGGGCTCGGCTGGAAGGGGCTCGCCGAGCAGCTGGTCGCCTACGCCGACGATCTCGGCTTCACCCACGTCGAGTTCATGCCGGTGATGCACCACCCGTTCTCCGGCTCCTGGGGCTACCAGGTGACCGGCTTCTACGCTCCGGTCTCGACGCTCGGGGAGCCCGACGAGTTCCGCGCGCTTGTGGACGCGCTCCACCAGGCGGGGATCGGCGTCATCCTCGACTGGGTGCCCGCGCACTTCCCGCGCGACGAGTTCGCGCTCGGCCGGTTCGACGGGACGGCGCTCTACGAGCACGAGGATCCGCGCCGGGGCGCCCACCCCGACTGGGGCACGCTGATCTTCAACCTCGGCCGCAACGAGGTGCGCAACTTCCTGCTCGCGAACGCGCTCTTCTGGCTGCGCGAGTACCACGCCGACGGCCTCCGGGTCGACGCCGTCGCCTCGATGCTCTACCTCGACTACTCGCGCGAGCAGGGCGAGTGGGTGCCGAACGTCCACGGCGGCCGCGAGGACCTCGAGGCCGTTTCCTTCCTGCGTGAGCTGAACGAGGTCGTCTACGGGCGCGAGCCCGGCGTGATGACGATCGCCGAGGAGTCGACCGCCTGGCCCGGCGTCTCGCGGCCGACCTATCTCGGCGGCCTCGGCTTCGGCTTCAAGTGGAACATGGGCTGGATGCACGACACGCTCGAGTACGCCTCGAAGGAGTCCGTGCACCGCCGCTACCACCACCACGAGCTGACCTTCTCGATGGTCTACGCCTGGAACGAGAACTTCGTCCTGCCGCTCTCCCACGACGAGGTCGTGCACGGCAAGGCGTCGCTGCTCGGGAAGATGCCCGGCGACCGCTGGCAGCGGTTCGCCAACCTGCGCGCGCTCTACGGCTACATGTGGTCGCACCCGGGCAAGCAGCTTCTCTTCATGGGCGGCGAGTTCGCGCAGGAGAAGGAGTGGAGCGAGCCGGCGGGGTCGCTCGACTGGCACTTGCTCGAGCAGGCCGACCATGCGGGAATGGCCGCGCTCGTCCGCGACCTCAACGCCGCCTACGCGGAGGAGCCCGCGCTGTGGGAGCTGGACCACTCGCACGAGGGCTTTCTCTGGCTGGAGCCGAACGCCGCGAACGAGAACGTGCTCGCGTTCGCGCGGCGGAGCGAGGGCGGCAAGCGCTGGCTCGTCGTCGCCTGCAACTTCTCGCCCGTCGTGCGCGAGGGGTGGCGGATCGGGCTGCCGAAGGCCGGGCCGTGGCACGAGGTGCTGAACACGGACTCCCGCTTCTACGGCGGTAGCGACGTCGGCAACGGCCTCGGGATCGAGAGCGAGAGGACGCCCTGGAACGGGCAGCCGCAGTCGGCCGAGATCACGCTGCCGCCGCTCGGCGTCGTCTGGCTCGCGCCCGTCGCGGCGCCGCCGTAAGCGCTTCCGGCGCGCGTGTACGGTGAAGACAGTGGAGCGGACGAACAGCATCGAGGTCGAGGGGCTCGTCCGGGAGTTCAAGAAGGGGCCGCGCGCGGTGGACGGGATCGACCTCTACGTCGAGCCCGGCGAGATCTACGGCTTCCTCGGGCCGAACGGCGCCGGCAAGTCGACGACCGTACTGATGCTGACGACGCTGCTGCCGCCGACGGCCGGGAAGGCGCGTGTCGGCGGCTACGACGTCGTCGCGGAGGGCCCGAAGGTCCGCAGCGTGATCGGCGCCGCGCTCCAGGAGGCCGCGCTCGACCCGATGCTCACCGGTCGGGACCACCTGCGCCTGCAAGCGACGCTGCAGGGGATCTCCCGCGCCGAGCGCCGGCCGCGGGCGCAAGAGCTGCTCGACCGGGTCGGGCTCAGCGAGGCGGCCGACCGCAAGGTGGGCGGCTACTCGGGCGGGATGAAGCGGCGACTCGACCTCGCGCTCGCGCTCGTGCACCGGCCGCGGATCATCTTCCTCGACGAGCCGACGACCGGGCTCGACATCCAGAGCCGCACGGCGCTCTGGGACGAGGTCTCGCGGCTCGCGCGCGAGGACGGCGTCACCATCTTCCTGACGACGCAGTACCTCGAGGAGGCGGATGTGCTCGCGAACCGGGTCGGGATCATCGACCACGGACACATCGTCGCCGAGGGGACGCCGCAGGCGTTGAAGGCGGACATCGGTCTGCCGAGCGTCCACGCCGTCCCGGTCGAGCACGCCGACCGCGAGCGGCTCGTCGTCGCCCTCGCCCCCTACGGCGAGTCGCTCGACGGCGGCACCGGCGACGTCATCATTCGGCTGCGGGAGGGGCTCGCGGGGCTGCCGGCGGTCGTGCGCGCTGTCGACGACGCCGGCCTCACTCTCGCTCACCTCGAGATCCAGGCACCCTCGCTCGACGATGTCTTCCTCGCGAAGACGGGCCGCTCGCTGGAGGGCGCCGGCGAGGACGAACCGGAGGAGGCCGAGACCGCGGCGTGACCGCCGGAGTTCTCTGGGCACAGGTCGCCGCGGTCGCGCGGCGGTCGGTCGTTCGTACGAGCCGCCAGCCCGCGGCGGTCGTCTTTCCGCTGATCTTCCCGATGCTGCTGTTGCTCGTGAACTCGGGCGGTCTCGAGGCGTCGACGAATCTGCCCGGCTTCCCGACCGACTCCTTCGTCGCGTTCGCGCTGGCGGTCCCGTTCATCCAGGGAGCGCTCTTCTCGACGATGAACGCCGGCACCGACCTCGCGCGGGACATCCAGACGGGCTTCCTGAACCGGCTTTCCCTCACGTCGATGCGCGGGACGGCGTTGATCGCGGGCCTGCTCGGGGGCGCTGTCGTGCTCGGCCTGATCCAGGCGTCGTTCTACGTCGCGGTCGGCCTGATCATCGGCGTCGACTTCGCGTCAGGCGCGCTCGGGATCCTCGTGCTCTTCTTCTTCGCCGCCGTGATCTCGGTCAGCTTCGGCGCGCTCGGCATCTTCCTGGCGCTTCGCACCGGCTCGGGCGAGGCGATCCAGGGTCTGTTTCCGCTCCTCTTCGTCTTCCTCTTCCTCTCCTCGATGAACACGCCCCGTGACCTGATCTCCGTCGACTGGTTCCGGTTCGTCGCGAGCATCAACCCCGTCTCGTACCTGATCGAGTGCGTCCGGAGCCTGATCATCACCGGCTGGGACGGAAGGGCGCTCGGGCTCGGCTTCGGCTTCGCGTTCCTGATCGGGATCGTTGCAATCACGGTCGCGACCCTCGCGCTCAGGCAACGGCTGGTGCGGACGTGAGCTCGCTCACGTTCCAGGGGGGTGTCAGCCTTTCGCGGAGCCCGGCTCCGCCGGGCGGGAGCGAAAGGCGGCCTGGGACGTGAGGCTCTGGCCGGTGGCAGCGGGCGTCGCCTGGCGGACGCTGAAGAACGTGTTCACGAACCCGGCGCTGCTCTTCCCCTCGATCATGTTCCCGCTCTTCTTCTTCACGGCGTTCGCGGGCGGCCTCTCGCAGGTCTCCGAGCTGCCGGGCTTCGACTTCCCGCCGGGCTACACGGCGTTCCAGTTCTGCTTCGTCCTGATCCAGTCGGCCGCCTTCGGCGGCGTCTTCACCGGCTTCGGGATCGCGCGCGATTTCGAGTCCGGCTTCGCCCGCCGGCTGCTGCTCGCAGCCCCGAACCGGAGTGGGATCGTGCTCGGCTACGCGCTCGCGGCGCTCGCCCGCTGGACCGTGACCGCGGCCGTGCTCACCGTTGTGGCGCTGATTTTCGGAATGAACGTCTTCGGCGGGGCGGTCGACGTCGTCGGCATGTACACGCTCGCGCTCCTGATCAACATCGCCGGGTTGCTCTGGGCGTGCGGGGTCGCGATGCGCTTCCGCACGATCCAGGCGGGCCCGATCATGCAGATGCCGGTCTTCCTGATCCTCTTCTTCGCGCCGGTCTACGTGCCGCTGGCGCTCCTCAGCGGCTGGATCGAGACGGTCGCGACGCTGAACCCGCTCACGTACGTGCTCGAGGCCACGCGCAGCATGCTCGCGGGCGACGAGATCCACGTCCTCTCGGCCTTCGTGGTCGCGGTCGGTCTCGTCTCGGTGTTCACCCTCTGGTCGCTGCGCGGGCTGCGCAAGGCCGAAGCCGCCGGCTAGTTCACCGCCTGGTCGGGTACCGTCGCGCCGGTGCGACTCGCGACCGACACCGTCCTCGGCGCCGTCCCGCTCGGGGACGGACGCGCGCTCTTCCGGACCTGGGCGCCGCACGGCCGCTCTGTGGCGGTACGCCTCCCCGGCGGCGAGACGCCGCTCGCCGAGGTCGGTGACGGCGTCTGGGCCGGCGAGGCCGAGGCTGCTCCGGGCGACGACTACCGCCTCGTGCTCGACGGCGCGCACGCCTGGCCGGACCCGCACTCGCGCTGGCAGCCGGAGGGCGTGCGCGGCCCGTCCCGGGTGCTCGACACGGGCTCGTTCGAGATCGCGGCCGGACCGGGGCTCGAGCTCGACGAGCTCGTCCTTTACGAGCTGCACGTGGGCACGTTCTCCCGTGACGGCACGTTCGCGGGCGTCGTTCCCCGGCTGCGCGCACTTCGCGAGCTGGGTGTGACGGCGATCGAGCTGATGCCCGTCGCGACCTTTCCCGGCGAGCGCGGCTGGGGCTACGACGGGCTCTACACGTTTGCGCCGCACCGTGCCTACGGCGGGCCGGAGGGGCTGGCGCTGCTGGTCGACGCGGCCCACCGCGAGGGACTCGGCGTCGTGCTCGACGTCGTCTACAACCACATCGGCCCCGGCAACGAGGCGCTGCGCGCGTTCGGGCCCTACTTCACGGACCGGCTCGGCGAGACCCCCTGGGGCGACGCGGTCGACTACACCCAACGCGGCGTCCGTGAGTGGGCGCTCCAGAATGCGGAGCTGTGGGTGCGGGACTACCGGATCGACGGCCTCCGCCTCGACGCCGTGCACGCCGTCCACGACGACTCGCCCACGCACGTTCTCGCTGAGCTCGCCGATCGCGTCCGGGCGGTCAGCCCGCACGCGCTCGTGATCAGCGAGATGGGCGCCGCCGACTTCCGGCCGCTCACCGACTGGGGTCACGACGCGATCTGGCTCGACGCGCTCCACCACGCGCTCCACGTCACGCTCACCGGCGAGCGTGACGGCTACTACGAGCCGTTCGACGGCTCGGTGGCGGAGATCGCAGCCGAGCTCGCCCGGCCCGAGGGACCGCGGATCGTCGCCGCGGCGCAGAACCACGACCAGGTCGGCAACCGCGCGCTCGGCGACCGGCTCCCGGACGCGAAGCGGCGCCTCGCCGCCGCCGTCGTCCTCTTCAGCTCGTTCACGCCGCTCCTCTTCCAGGGCGAGGAGTACGGCGAGCAGGCGCCGTTCCGTTTCTTCACCGATCACATCGACCCGTTCATCGCCGACGCCACACGTGAGGGCCGCAGGCACGAGTTCCGGCACTTCGCGGGGTTCGACGGGGAGGTGCCCGACCCGCAGGACGTCGAGAGCTTCGAGCTGTCGAAGCTCT
>DASQKK010000106.1:0-8175 GCA_035630545.1 Gaiellaceae bacterium | reverse complement strand
CGACCTGATCGCGGCGCTCGAGCCGGTCGGCCGCGGCGCATCGATGGGCGCGCTCGGCGTCGTCCGCGGCAACGGCGACCTCGACCTCGCGCTGACGATCCGCACGTTCGCGATCGCCGAGGAGCGGATTCACCTCTGGGTGGGCGGCGGGATCGTCTGGGACTCGGACCCGGAGGCGGAGATCGAGGAGTCGTGGACGAAGGCGCGGCCGCTGCTCGCCGCGATCGGCGCCCCCGTCGAGGCAGGAGCACGCCGGTGACGGACGGCATCGACCTGCTCGCGGTCGCGGTCGGCGGCCGCGGCGTCGTCGATCCCGCCGAGCCGGTGCTCCGGGCCGACGACGAGGCGCTGCTGCGCGGCCGAGCCGCGTTCGAGACGATCCGGGTCTACGGCGGCCGGCCGTTCAAGCTAGCCGAGCATCTCGACCGCCTGGCCGGCTCGGCTGAGCGGATCGGCCTGCCGGAGGTGAACCGGCTCGAGCTGGAGGAGTTGGCGCAGCAGGCGCTCGACGCGGCCGCGGCGCCCGATTCCGTTCTCCGCCTCTACTGGACGCCGACGCCCGCGTCGCTGGCGCTCGTGAGCAGGCTCGCCGACCACTACGGCGCCTTGCGCGAGCGCGGTCAGCGGTTGATCTCGCTGCGCGGCGTGCGCGCGGACGAACCGTGGCTCCTACCGGGCGTCAAGTCGACGAGCTACGCGGTCAACATGGCCGCCGAGGCGGAGGCGAAGCGGCAGGGTGCCGACGATGCGCTCTTCGTCGATGCCGAGGGAACGGTGCTCGAGGGACCGACGACGAACGTCTGGTGGCGACGCGGCCGGACGCTCTACACGCCGTCGCTCGAGCTCGGCATCCTCGCCGGCGTCACCCGTGCGACGGTGCTCGAGCTCGCCGGGGAGACCGGCTACGCGGTCGAGGAGGGCCACTACGGCCTCACCGAGCTCCTCGCCGCCGACGAGGCTTTCACGTCCTCTTCGGTCCGCGAGGTGATGCCGGTGACCGAGCTGGACGGTGCGCCGATCGCCCGCGGCCCGGCGGCCGACGAGCTCCAGGACGCACTCAGACGTGCGGCCGGGGGCTAGGCTTCCGAGATGACCGGCAAGCTTCGCCTCGGCGGTATGGCGCTCTCGAACGGGGTGCTCGTGCACGGCCCGACCGCCTGGGCCTGCGCGATTCGGACGGACGCGGGCGAGATCAAGGTCACGTCCGCTCGCAAGCGCCTCTTCGCGCCCGGCGTCCAGCAGCCGTTTTTGCGCGGCCCACTTCGCCTGGCAGAGTCGTTCGCGATGATCCCCGACCTCCGGCGGCGGCTGCCGGAGGCGCGGCTGCCGTTCGAGCGTCCGTCCGTGCTCGCTGCCACGCTCGCGAGCGCACTGACCGTCCAGGTCGTGCGCCGCTCGCCCAAGCTCGGCGACGCCGCCCGGGAGCTCCTCTCGGGGGCACTCTCGCTCGCGCCGGCGATGCTCGCGCTCCGCGGCGGCGAGCTGGCCGCGTACCACGGCGCGGAGCACGTCTCGATCGGAACCTACGAGCATGGCGAGACGCGGGCGAAGGAGCACGAGCGCTGCGGCTCGCACCTGATCGGCCCGCTGCTGGCGGCGTCGGCGGCGGGCAACCTGGTCGCATCGCGCGCACCCGCCCATCTACGCGGCCCTGCCAGGACGGCGAGCTCCGTGGCTGCGGTCGGCGTCGCGGTCGAGGTGTTCGCCTGGATGACGAAGCATCCCCGCCACCCGCTGGCGAAGGCGCTCGCGAAGCCCGGGCACGAGCTGCAGCACCGGGTCGCGACCGCGGAGCCGTCGCCCGAGCAACTCGAGGTCGCCGAGGCGGCCCTGGCGGCGTGTCTGGAGCTGGAGCATGGCGACCGAGCAGCGAGCTGAGGCACGCCGCCTCCCGCCCGAGATCTTCGACCTCCCGGTCGAGAAGATGCGGGAGGGCTACTACACGGACGCCTACTTCAACCACACCCGGGAGACGCTGCTCCGGGACGGCCGCCACCCGCGCGTCGTGATGCAGGTCTTCCAGCGCAACCAGGCGATGCTGGGCGGCGTCGACGAGGCGATCGCGATTCTCAAGCTCTGCTCCGACGACTGGGACGCGCTCACGGTGCACGCGCTCCACGACGGCGACCGGGTCGACCCGTGGGAGACGGCGCTGACGATCGAGGGCGACTACACGCTCTTCGCCCACCTCGAGACCGTCTACCTGGGCGTCCTGACGCGGCGGACGCTGATCACGACGAACACGGCGCGCGTCGTCGAGGCGGCGAACGGTAAGCCGATCATCTTCATGCCCGCCCGTCACGACCATCACCGCGTCCAGACCGGCGACGGCTACGCGGCCTATGTCGCGGGTGCAATGGTCGGCGCGGAGATCGGCGTCACCTCCGATGCACAGGCTTCGTGGTGGGGCGGCCGCGGCGTCGGCACCGTGCCCCACGCGTTGATCGCTTCCTACGGCGGCAATACCGTCCTCGCGGCGACGAAGTTCGCCGAGTGGGCGAGCGAGGACATGAACATCGTCGTCCTCGTCGACTTCGAGAACGACTCCGTCGGGACGGCGCTCGAGGTGGCACGGGCGCTCGGACCGCGGCTCTGGGGGGTCCGGCTCGACACGTCGGGCCAACTCGTCGACCGCTCGCTCTGGAACGAGATGGGCGATTTCGACCCGCGCGGCGTCAACGAGCGGCTCGTGCGCAAGGTGCGGGACGCGCTCGACGCGGACGGGTTCGAGCGGGTGCGGATCGTCGCCTCCGGCGGCTTCACCGTCGACAAGATCCAGGGGTTCGAGCGCCGCGGCGTCCCCGTCGACGCGTACGGGATCGGCTCGTCGTTGATCCGCGGCCAGAACGACTTCACCGCCGACATCGTCATGACCGACGGGCGGCCGTCGGCGAAGGTCGGCCGCCGCTTCCGGCCGAACGCGCGGCTCGCGCTCGTCGCCTAGATCGAGGCGCGCGACTCGCCGACCACGCCGGGCCAATCGGTCATCGGCTCGTCGGAGCGGACGACGTGCGCACCGGACTCGGCGAAACGGGCGAAGTGGGCATCCGCTTCGTCGGTGTAGTCGACCGAGCCGGGGACGACGACGGGCGACGAGCAGTCCTCGAGCAGGTAGACCTTCTCCTCGAGCCCGCGTTCCTGCACGGTCGGGTCGGAGAGCAGGTCCTCGATCGTCCAGGCGACGCAATGGCTCTTGGCCTCGCCCGCGATCACGACCGCGTCGTACTGGAGCAGGCGCTCGATCAGCGGCTGGTTGCGCCGTCCGAGCGGCTCGCCCTCGAGGTCGTCCTCGACCTCGGGGCCGAGCATCGAGTAGTGCTCGGTCAGCGCGTTGTCGCCCTTCGGCTGGAAGTCGAGCGGCGCGTGCCGGACGACCGAATGGAAGAAGAGCGCCTCCTCGAGCGCGGAGACGAGTGCGTAGCCGATCCCGCCCAGCATCGCGTGGAACGGCCAGATCGTCAGGTTGTACTTGCCGCCCTGTTCGAGCGTCCGCGTGTAGTAGCGGAGGTGCTCCTCGGCGTAGTCGGGATCGAGTCCGAGCCCGGCCGCGGCAGGCGGGTTGATCCGCCAGCGCCCCGCCTCGACGTCCTCGGCGGTGACGAGCGTGAAGGGCTCCGGATGCCGTCCCACGCCGTCGATCAGCAGCGCGCGGTGGAAGATCTGGAGCGCCTGGTGGGTGTCGAGCGTGGGCACGATCTGCGTGATCGAGCCGAGGTTGCGGTAGACGAACTCGCAGACGCGGCGCGAGTCGTCGAGCGCGCCCGTCCCCGAGCGGCCGGCGACGAAGAGCTCGAAGCCGGGCGAGCAGAACGTGTTCTGCATGTCGACGACGACGAGGGCGACCCGGAAGCGGTCGTCGGCCGCCGGCTGGATCGACTGCTCGGCGCGCCAGCGCTCGGCGTCCTCGAACCGGGCCGCGTAGTCGACGCGCCAGACCTCGCCGACACGGTCCGGGTTCCAGTGCGGGGGGAGTGGGAGCACCCGAGTAGTCTAGGAACGTGGTTCCACCGCTCGTCGAGAAGGCGCTCGCGCTGACCGAGCGCCTCGGCTTCGAGCGCTCCTGCCGGCCCGAGGTCGGCCGCCTGCTCCACGTCCTCGCCGCCTCGCGGGGCCGCGAGCGCGTCGCCGAGATCGGTACGGGCACCTGCGTCGGCGCGGCGTGGATCGTCTCGGCGCTGCCGCCGCAGACGCCGTTCTTCACGACGGAGCTCGACGCTGCGCGGGCGGCCGCGGCGCGGGAGCTGTTCGCCGCGGACGAGAACGTCCACGTGCTCGAGGGCGACTGGCACGAGCTGCTGCCGCCCGAGGCGCCGTTCGACCTCGTCTTCTACGACGCGACGAAGCAGCTGCGGCCGCAGCAGGACGGCGAGATCGTCGCCGGGCTGCTCGCACCGGGAGGGATCGCAGTGCTGGACGACCTGACGCCGGGCTTCGCCGGTGCCGATCCAGTCCGCGACTTCTGGCTCGGCCGTGCGGACCTGGCCGCGGCGGAGATCTTGACGACACCGGATTCCGCAGCGATTCTGGCGGTTCGCCGATAGCCACTACAGGCATCGGTACAAGCTGCCGATAGGAGCGTGGATGCCGGACGTGGGGGAATTCTTCGATCAGGTTGGCAACTACGCGCTGACGTGGCTGCCGTTGATCTTCTTCGGCCTGATCATCTATCTACTCTGGCGCACGCTCCAGTACATGCCGCGCGTGAAGCCGGCCAAGCTGGAGGCGAGCGCGAGCTCCTCCGTCTCGTGGGCAGACGTCGCCGGGGTCGAGGAGGCGAAGGCCGAGCTGCAGGAGGTCGTCGACTTCCTCCGCCACCCGAAGCGGTTCCAGCGCCTGGGCGCCCGCGTCCCGAAGGGGATCCTGCTCTACGGGCCGCCCGGCACCGGCAAGACGCTCCTCGCGAAGGCGGTCGCGAGGGAGTCCGGCGCCAAGTTCTACTCGCAGAGCGCCTCGGCGTTCGTGGAGATGTTCGCCGGCCTCGGCGCCTCCCGCATCCGCAAGCTCTTCGAAGAGGCGCGCAAGAACGCGCCCGCAATCGTCTTCATCGACGAGCTCGACGCCGTCGGCACCGCCCGCCAGGGCGGCGGCTTCCACCGGGAGCACGACCAGACGCTGAACCAGCTGCTCGTCGAGCTCGACGGATTCGACGAGTCGGCGCAGGTGATCGTGATGGGCGCCTCCAACCGGCTCCAGGATCTCGATCCCGCCCTCCTCCGCCCCGGCCGCTTCGACCGCCAGGTGCTCGTCTCCCCGCCCGATCTGAACGGCCGCGAGGCGATCCTGCAGGTGCACACGCGCGGCAAGCCGCTCGCCGCCGAGGTCGAGCTGTCCCAGATCGCACGGCAGACCTCCGGCCTGACCGGCGCCGACCTCGCGAACCTCTGCAACGAGGCCGCCATCTTCGCCGGCCGCCAGGAGCGGACGACGATCCTGATGGAGGACTTCGAGGGGGCGATGGAGCGCGTGATCGCCGGCATGCAGCAGCGGCGCGTCGTCACCGAGAAGGAGAAGCGGATCCTGGCCTACCACGAGGCAGGGCACGCGCTGATCGCCTACATGATGGGCGACCTGCTCCCGATCCAGAAGGTGACGATCGTCGGACGCGGCGACGCCCTCGGCTACGCCTACTACCTGCCGATGGAGGAGCGCTACCTGCACACGAAGGAAGAGTTCCTCGACGTGATGAAGATCGCGCTCGGCGGCCGCGCTGCCGAGCAGGTCGTCTTCGGCCGCGTCACCAACGGCGCCTCGAACGACCTCGAGAAGGTGACCGAGATCGCCCGGGCGATGGTCTTCGAGTTCGGCATGTCCGAGGCGTCTCCGTCGCGGACGATGCGCGCCGACAACTACGCCCTCTCCGAGGAGACGAAGCGCCTGCGCGACTCCGAGCAGGCCCGCCTCACCGATCACGCGTACGAGGAGGCACAGCGGCTGCTCGTGAAGCACCGCGTCTCGCTCGACCGGCTCGCCGTGCAGCTACTCGAGCGCGAGACGCTCTCGCGGGACGAGCTGAAGGAGCTGCTCGGCGCGATCGAGCCCGAGTCGCGCGCCTCGGAGACCGTCGGTACGGTCCGGGCGGTCGAGAACTAGGCGGGTAGCATCGGTGCCGTGCGGGCCCGCGGCATCCATCATCTCGGCGTCGCCGTCCACGACCTCGACGAGGCGGTCGACACGTACGAGCGCCTCTTCGGCGCCGAGCTCGAGCACCGGGCGTTGGTCGACGACCAGGGCGTCGAGGCAGCGGCCGTGCTCGTCGGGGCCGGACGGGTCGAGCTGCTCGCACCGCTCGGCGACGAGACCCCGGTGGGCCGGTTCCTCGCCAACCGCGGCCCGGGCATGCACCACGTCGCCTACGAGGTCGACGACGTGCAGGCCGAGCTCCACCGGCTCTCCGCCGCGGGCGCCGAGCTGATCGACGCCGAGCCGCGGGAGGGCCTGTTCGGCCTCCAGGTCGCCTTTGTCCATCCCGACGCCGTCCACGGCGTCCTCACGGAGGTGGTGTCCGTTGACTGAAGCCGATTCCGTCCGCGTCGAGCTGTGCTTCGACGGGGGCCAGATCATGGGCGCGACCGTGACCGTCAAGGGAGCGGACGAGCTCGAGCGCGCACTCGCGACGGAGCAGGGGGGCTCGATGATGCTCGACGCGAGCGACGGCCGCTACACGGTCGTGCTCGGCCGGGTCGTCTACATGAAGCGCTACGCGCGGGAATCACGCGTGGGTTTCGGCATCTAGGGGCACCTCTCTCCCGGTGACCGAAACGCAGCAGAAGGGGCCGTCCGGGGCCGAGATCCGCAAGCTCGTCGAGCGCGGGCAGCAGGGCGAGCGCGAAGCGCTCGAGGAGCTGTACCTGATCCACTTCGACCGGATCTACAGCTACCTGCACATGACCGTCGGCAACCGGCACGACGCCGAGGACCTGACGACGCAGACGTTCATGCGCATGCTGGAGTCGATCGGGAAGTTCCGCTTCCAGTCGGCCCCGTTCTCGGCCTGGCTCTTCCGGATCGCCCACAACCTCTCGATGGATCACTTCCGCGCGAGCAAGCGCTGGCAGCCGGAGGAGGAGGTGCCGGAGCCGCGCGGCTCCGAGGAGCGCTCGGCCGAGGACGAGGCGTTCCAGTCGCTCGGGCGCCAGTCGATGCTGGAGCTGATCGACTCGCTCTCGCAGGAGCAGCAGCAGGTGCTGACGCTCAAGTTCGTCTTCAACTTCTCGAACGCGGAGGCGGCGACGATCCTGGAAAAGACCGAGGGCGCGGTCAAGTCGCTGCAGCACCGCGCGCTGGTCTCGCTGCAGAAGCAGATCTCGGGCGCCAAGGAGGAATAGGTGGCGCTCGAGGTCGGGATCGTCGGCCTGCCGGGCGCGGGGAAGACGACGCTGTTCACGGCGCTGACGAAGACCGGCGGCGCCGGCTTCGGCAAGGAGAACGTCGGCATGGCTTCGATCGCCGACGACCGGCTCGGGCAGCTCGCGGCGCTGGTCGGCGCCCGCAAGATCACTCCAGCGACGATCCGCGTCGTCGACGTCCCCGGAACCGGCCCGGCGCTGCTCGGCGGCCTGCGCCAGGTCGACGCCATCCTCGCCGCCGCCGACGGCTTCTCGGCGGGCGCGGATCCGAAGGGCGACCTGGAGACGCTGGAGCTCGAGCTGCTCGTCGCCGACCGCGACCACGTCGAGCGGCGGCTCGAGCGAGTCGAGAAGCAGGCGAAGTCGGGCGACGCCTCGCTGCGCAAGGAGGTCGAGCAGCTGCAGGCACTGCTGGCGCACCTCGACGCCGGTCACACGCTGCGCGACTTCCCCGGAGAGTTGCCTGCCGAGCTCGAGCCGCTGACCACGAAGCCGCTGCTCGCGGTCGAGAACGGGCCGGGCGGGATCGACCTGCAGCTGGAGGCGGAGCTGGCCGCGATGGCCGAGACCGAGGCGGCCGAGTACCGCGAGGGCCCGTCGGCGCTCGACGAGGTGGTGCGCCGCCTGCGCGACGCGCTCGACCTGATCACGTTCTTCACCGCGGGCGAGAAGGAGACCCGCGCGTGGACGCTGCACAAGGGCGAGACGGCGCTGGATGCCGCAGAAACGATCCACAGTGACATCGCGCGCGGGTTCATTCGCGCCGAGGTGATCCGTTGGGACGACTTGGTCGGTGCCGGGTCGCACGCGGATGCGCGCCGCCAGGGGC
>DASQKK010000105.1:0-4731 GCA_035630545.1 Gaiellaceae bacterium | reverse complement strand
TACGCGCCGATGCCGGCGCCGACGAACATGTAGCCGATCTGCGACATCGTCGAGTACGCGATCACCCGTTTGATGTCGGTCTGGACGAGCGCGACGAAGCCCGCGACGAGCAGCGTGACCGCGCCGAGCCCGGCTGCGAGGTCGGAGATCGACGGCGCCAGCTCGAAGATCGGATGGGCGCGGACGATCAGGTAGACGCCCGCCGTCACCATCGTCGCCGCGTGGATCAGCGCCGAGACCGGCGTCGGGCCCTCCATCGCGTCCGGGAGCCAGGTGTGGAGGGGGATCTGGGCCGACTTGGCGACGGCGCCGCCGAGCAGCCCGAGCGCGACGAGGTTGACGGCGGTCTGAGACAGGCCTTCGGCGCCGATGAACGCCTCGGCGAAGTTCAGCGTCCCGGTCTGCCACATCAGGACGAAGAACGCGAGCGCCATCGTCGCGTCGCCGACGGCGTTCATCACGAACGCCTTCTTCGCGGCCGCCACTGCCTCCGGCCGCTCGTGCCAGAAGCCGATCAGGAGGTAGGAGGCGAGGCCGACGAGGCCCCAGCCGGCGAGCAGGAGGAGGAAGTTCCCCGCCTGCACGAGCATCAGCATCGAGAAGACGAACAGCGACATGTAGGCGAAGTAGCGCCGCTCCTCGGGATCGCCGTCCATGTAGCCGACCGAGTAGAGGACGATCAGGCCGCCGACGCCGGAGACGATCAGCATCATCGTCACCGAGAGCGGATCGACGAGCAGCGACAGGTCGACGCGGAAGTTCGCCGTCGCGAGCCAGGTGTAGGCGGTCGTGATCGCCTCGCGCTCCTCCGGATCGCGGCCGATCAGGCCGATCAGTGAGGCGATCGCGCCGCCGAAGGCCGTGAAGACCGAGAGGGTCGAGATCCAGGCCGCGGTCTTGCGCGAGATCGAGCCGCCGAGCAGCGTGATCGCGAGCGCGGCGCAGAGCGGCGCCAGCAGGCAGATCCAGGCGCCGGCGATCATCCGCGCAGGACCCGCAAGCGGTCGACGTCGAGGTCGAGCCGCCGTCGCGCGATCGCGACGATCAGGCCGAGGCCGACGACCACCTCGGAGGCGGCGACGGCCATGACGGCGAGCGCGAACACCTGGCCTGCGTGGTCGCCGTGCAGGCGCGCGAACGAGATCAGGGCGAGGTTGCCGGCGTTGAGCATGATCTCGAGCGAGAGCAGCACGATCAGCGGGCTCCGGCGCAGGAGCACGCCGGCGGTGCCGATGGAGAAGAGGATCGCCGCGACGACCAGGTACCAGGCGATGTCAGGCCCTTGCACGGGCCGCCTCCGCTTCGTCGAGCTCGTCCTCGGCGCGCGACCGCGATCCGAGCACGACGCCGCCCACCGCGGCGACGAGGAGCACGATCGACGTGATCTCGAACGCGAGCAGGTGGTCGGTCAGGAACAGGCGCCCGATCTCCTCCGGGCTGCCGAACGAGCCCTGTACGTCCGCGGGATCGGAGAGCCGGTCGCCGGCGGCCATGCCGATCACGACCACGACCTCGACGAGCAGCGCCGTCGCGGCCACGATCGCGCCGATCCGGACCCAGGATGGCCCTCCCGAGAGCCGCACGCCCTCACTGCGATCGCCGAGGTAGGCGATCACGAAGAGGAACATCACCATCACCGCGCCTGCGTAGACGAGCACCTGGGCGGCGGCGAGGAACTCTGCCGACGCGAGCAGGAAGAGCACCGCCAGCGAGCCGAGGTTCCCGATCAGCGCCAGCGCCGAGTAGAACGGGTTCGTGAACGTGATCACGGCGATCCCCGAGCCGAGGCAGCCAGCCGCGGCGAGGAACCAGATCGTCCAGACGAGAAAGTCGCCCATGCCTACGACTCCGACTTGTAGGCCGGGATCGGCGTGTCGTAGAGGCCGGGGTCGGCGACCGGGATCCGCTTCATCGGCTCGGCGAGGAGCATGTCCTTCGTATAGATCAGGTCGTCGCGCGAGTACTCGGAGATCTCGTACTCGTTGCCGAGCGTGATCGCGTCGAACGGGCAGGCCAGCTCGCAGTAGCCGCAGAAGATGCAGCGGCTCATGTTGATCTCGTAGATCCGCGCGTAGCGCTCGCCGGCGGAGACGCGGTTGTCGGCGGTGTTCTCGGCTGGGACGACGCGGATGCAGTCGGCCGGGCACGCGGCAGCGCAGAGCGAGCAACCGACGCACTTCTCGAGCCCGTTCTGGTGCGTGTGCAGCCGGTGGCGGCCGCGGAAGCGCGGATAGACGGGGCGCTTGTACTCCGGGTACTCCTGCGTGATCGGCTTCTTGAAGATCTGGCGGAAGGTGACCCCGAATCCCTTGGCGCTTCCAAAGGCCATTACAACCAGACCACCAGGATCGCCGTCACGACCGCGTTGATCGTCGCCACCGGCAGCAGCACCTTCCAGCCGAAGCGCATCAGCTGGTCGTAGCGCAACCGCGGCAGCGTCGTCCGCATCCAGATGAAGATGAAGATGAGGACACTCAGCTTGAGCACGAACCAGAGCGGGCCGAGGTCCTCGAGCACGGGGAAATGCCAGCCGCCGAGGAAGAGCGTGACGGCGAGGGCCGAGAGCGTGATCAGGTTGATGTACTCGCTCATCGTGAAGAGGCCGAAGCGCATGCCGCCGTACTCGGTGTGGTAGCCGGCGACGAGCTCCTGCTCGGCCTCGGGGAGGTCGAACGGCGCGCGTGCGGTCTCGGCGGTGCCGGCGAACATGAAGATCACGAAGCCGACGAACTGCGGGACGATGTACCACCATTCGTCCTGCGCTGCGACGATCTCGGTCAGCGAAAGGGTCTGCGCCATCAGGACGACCCCGAGCACGGAGAGCGCCAGCGAGACCTCGTAGCTGACGAGCTGGGCACACGTGCGCATCGCGCCCAGGAGCGCGTACTTCGAGTCCGACGCCCAGCCGCCGACGATGAAGCCGTAGATGCCGACAGAGCCGATCGCGAAGATCAGGATCAGCGCGATCGGGACGTCCGCGACGACACCGTCGACCTGGACTCCGGAGATCTCCCAGCCCGGTCCGAACGGGATCACCGCGAACGTGGTCAGCGCGGTGAAGGCGGCGACCCAGGGCGAGAAGATGTAGAGCACGTCGACGGCGGAGCCCGGGAAGAAGCTCTCCTTCCGGATCAGCTTCACGAGGTCGGCGATCGGCTGTAGGAGCCCGTACGGGCCGGCGCGGTTGGGGCCGTAGCGAAGCTGCATCCGCCCCATCACCTTGCGCTCGACGAGCGTCAGGTAGGCGAACGCGACCATGACGAGGTTGATGATGATCACGCTCTTGATCACCGAGACCCACCAGGGCTCGTTCACGGCACCTTCACCACCTCGACGTCGCGATGGAGCTCGCCGGCGTGCTCGTCGGCGACGCGGGCGGTGCCGGCGGCGAGCGCTCGACTGACCCGCGCTCGCAGCGAGAGGCTGGTGCCGTTCGAACGCACGCTGACCTCGTCGCCGGTCGCGATCTGGCGGCGCTGCGCGTCGTCGTAGGCGAGCTCGATCTCCGCCCGTGGCCGCTGGAACTGCAACTCGGGCACGCGCTCGACCGCCGGGCCGGAGAAGAGCGGCCGGTAGCGCTGGAGGCGCAGCGTGCCGAGGAAGTGCTCCGGCGGCTCGGGCGCGGCCGGCGGGATCGGCGCGGCCGGCGCCGGCTCCGGCGCGACGTAGGGCGTCCGCTCCGGCAGAGGCGCCCGCTCGCCGACGGCGCCGAAGGGAGTCCCCCCGAAGCAGCGCTCGGACAACTCCTCGAAGACCAGCGCGGCGTGCGGCGAGACCACGACGTCGAACCGCTCGGCGAGCTTGGCGATCCAGGCGAGCTCGTCGGGCACCGGCGGGATCACCGCGCGGCGCAAGCGCTGGACGCGACCCTCGAGGTTGACGAAGGAGCCGTCGCGCTCGAGATAGCTGGTGCCGGGCAGGACGAGATCGGCCCAGCCGAGGGCGAGGCCCTGGAACATCGTGATCGCGATCACGCGCTCGGCCTGCTCGGCGAGCGCGCGGACGGCCGGATCGGCCGCGGCCTCGTCGCCCGAGACGATCAGCAGGCCGATCGGCTCCGGGTTCTCCTCGTCCTCGTCCGAGCACGCCGCCCAGGCGTCTGCGACGCCGCGCGCGTTCGGAGTGGAGGGCAGATGGAAGGCGCCGCAACCGGGCTTCGCGTCGAGCCCGAGCCGGTGGCCGAGCTCGGCCAGCCGGGCGCCGCCGCCGCCGGCCCGGCCGGACCAGATCAGGACGGCGCGGTCCGAGGAGGAGACGCGCTCCTCGAGCTTCCGGCCCAGCTTCACCTCCGGCACCCGCACGACCTCGGCGCCGTTGCGGCGCGCCTGGCGGATCCAGAGATCGACGATCGGCGCCCGGTCGGCGACCTGCTCGTCGCCGATCACGACGACGATCTCGGCGGCGGCGATACTCGAAAGCGGCGCCAGGAAGGAGTCGAGCGCGTGCGAGACCGCCTCCGGGAGGACAGCCGAGTGGGCGCCGAGCCCCTGGCGCAGCAGCTTGCCGAGCGCGTAGGCCTGCTCGACGGTCTCGGAGCCGGAGAGCGCGGTCACGATCCGTCCCTGCGCACCGCGGAGCAGCGTCTCGGCGCGGTCGAGCGCGTCGTCCCAGGAGAGCTCGGTGAAGCCGCGCTGCTGCACGCGTTCGAGCGGATCGACGATCCGGTCGTGGGCGTAGAGGTGCGGGTACGCGAAGCGGCCCTTGTCGCAGAGCCAGCCCTCGTCGACCTCG
>DASQKK010000104.1:0-17910 GCA_035630545.1 Gaiellaceae bacterium | reverse complement strand
GCCTACATGGAGCGGGGCACGGTCGAGGTGGCGCCGCTCGCCTTCATGCGCGGCCGCACCCTGAACGACTCCTTCATCATCCTCGACGAGGCCCAGAACACCTCGCCCGAGCAGATGCAGATGTTCCTGACGCGGCTCGGCTTCGGCTCGAAGGTGGTCGTCACCGGGGACGTCACCCAGATCGACCTGCCGCGGGACCAGGCGTCCGGGCTGATCCAGGTGCGCGACATCCTCAGCTCGATCGACGGGATCGGCTTCGTCGAGTTCTCGCACCAGGATGTCGTCCGGCACAAGCTCGTGCAGCGGATCGTCGAGGCGTACAAGCTCCACGCCGAAGAGACGGGTACCGCCCGCAAGCGGTGACCGTGGTCGCCGTCGAGGTCGAGAACCGGAGCGGGGCACCGGTCGACGAGATCGCCGCGGTCGAGCTGGCCCGGCGCGTGCTGGCCGCGGAGGGGATCGACGAGGGGGAGCTCGGGCTCACCTTCGTGCCGCCGGAGGAGAGCCGGGCGCTGAAGCAGGAGCATCTCGGGATCGACGAGGCGACGGACGTGCTCTCCTTCCCGCTCGACGGCCGCGACGAGCTGCCGGCGGGGCTGCCGCGCGCGCTCGGCGACCTCGTCATCTGCCCGCAGGTCGTCGGTGAGGAGTGGCGGCGGCCGCTCGTGCACGGGCTCCTGCACCTGCTCGGCTACGAGCACGGCGACGAGATGGAGAAGCGGGAACGGGTGCTCGCATGATCCGGCTCGACGGCCGCGTCGCCCTCGTCACCGGCCGCGGCCTCGGCGCCTCGCATGCGCGGGCGCTCGCCGCGCACGGCGCGCAGGTGGTCGTGCACGACGCCGGTGTCGAGGCCGACGGCAGCGGCGGCGACCCGGCCATCGCCGACGCCGTCGTCGCCGAGATCGAGGCGGCGGGGGGAACCGCAGTCGCGAGCTACGAGAACCTCGAGACGGCGGCGGGCTGCGTCCAGGCGGTCGAGGGCACGGTCGAGCGGCTCGGCCGGCTCGACGTGGTCGTCCAGAACGCCGGCCTGCTGGTCTGGGAGGAGCTGGAGCACGCCGACGCGAGCTGGGAGCGGCTGCGGCGCGTCAACGTCGACGCGCCCTTCCACCTGACGCGGGCGGCGTTCCCGGTGATGAAGCGGAACGGCTACGGCCGCTTCGTCTTCACCACCTCGGGGCGCGCGATGTCCGTCGCCGACACGCGGCCCGGTCTCGCCGCCTACTCCGTCGGCAAGATGGCGCACTTCGCGCTCATGCTCGTCGCCGCCGCCGAAGGAGGGGAGCACGGGATCGTCGCCAACGCGATCTCGCCCGCGGCAGCGACGCGCATGCTCCGCCGCCGGGTCGCGCCGGGCGAGCTCGACCCGGAGCAGGTCTCGCCGGCGGTCGTCTTCCTCGCCTCCGACCGCTGCGCCTTCTCGGGGCAGGTGCTCGAGTGCTCGGGCGGCAAGTTCTCGGTCGCCCGCTGGACGTCGAGCGAGGCGGTCGACCTCGGCCGCGAGCCGGTCGCGCCGAGCCTGATCGAGGAACGCTGGGCCGAGATCGAGGGAGCGGCGTGAAGTCGCGGCGGCCGCCCTCGATCATCGAGTCGTTCAACTTCGCCTTCGAGGGGATCATCCACGTGCTCCGCACGCAGCGGAACATGCGGATCCACTTTGCGGTCGCCGTGCTCGTGCTGATCGCGGCGCTCATCTCCGGGGTGGACAAGCTCGAGCTGATCGCGCTCCTGCTCGCGATCGCGTTCGTCCTGATCGCGGAGATGCTGAACACCGCCGTCGAGGCGGCGATCGACGTCGCGACGACGTCGTTCGACCCGATGGCGAAGCTGGCGAAGGACATCGCGGCCGGCGCCGTCCTGATCGCGACCGCCGTCGCGGTCGCGGTCGGCTACCTCGTCTTCTCCGGCCAGGTCGCCGACCGCAGCTCGAAGCTGCTCGACCGGCTCTCCACGGTACCCGCCGAGCTGACGCTGATCGCACTCGTGCTGACGACGATCGTCGTGATCGCGACCAAGGCCATGACCGGCAGCGGCACCCCGCTCCGCGGCGGCCTCCCGTCCGGGCACGCGGCGGTCGCCTTCGCCTGCTGGATGGCCGTGACCCTGATCCTCGACGACGTCGACCACCGCTTCCTGATCTCGTCCGTGACCTTCATCATGGCCTTGCTCGTGGCGCAAACCCGTGTCGAATCAGGCGTCCACTCCTCCACCGAGGTCCTCTACGGCGGCCTGCTCGGGGCGCTCGTGGCGCTCGTGGTCTTCCAGGTGGCGCAGTGACCGAGCTCGTGGAGAAGGCCGAGGCGGTCGCCGCGCGCGCCTACGCGCCCTACTCGAACTACCACGTCGGCGCCGTCGTGCGAACGGACGACGGCCGCGAGTTCGAGGGCGTCAACGTCGAGAACGCCGCCTACCCGCTCGGCGTCTGCGCCGAGAAGAGCGCGCTCGTGGCGGCGGTCGCCGCCGGCTACGGCCCGGGCCGGATCGCCGCGATCGGGATCAACGCCTCCCCGTGTGGCGGCTGCCGCCAGTGGCTGGCGGAGTTCCGGATCCCCGAGGTGAGCTTCCGCCGCGAGGACGGCACGGTCGCCGTCTACGAGGCGAAGGGTCTCCTGCCGGAGACGTGGGACCTCCCGGAGCCGTGAAGTCCGGCTTCGTCGCAGTCGCCGGAAGGCCGAACGTCGGCAAGTCGACGCTCGTGAACGCGCTCGTCGGCGAGAAGATCGCGATCACGTCCGCGGTGCCGAACACGACCCGGCGACGCGTCTTCGGCGTCGCCAACGACGAGGACTGGCAGCTCGTCCTCGTCGACCTGCCCGGCTTCCAGAAGCCGATGGACAAGCTCACGCAGCGGATGCAGAACACCGTCGACACGTCCTTCGACGACATCGACGCGGTCCTCTTCGTCCTCTCTGCACGCGACCGCGTCGGCGGCGGCGACCGCTTCATCGCCCGACGCGTCTACGGGCTCGGCAAGCCGGTGATCGTGGCCGTCAACAAGGTCGACAACCTGAAGCCGAGCCACATCATCACCCAGATGAAGGCGGCGGCCCAGCTGGGCGACTTCCACGCTCTGCATCCGGTCAGCGCGAAGACGAAGGACGGGATCGACGAGCTCCGCGCCGACCTCGTCCACTTGCTCCCCGAGGCGCAGCCCTACTTCCCGCGCGAGTCGGCGACCGACCAGACGAGCGAGGAGCGGATCGCGGAACTGATCCGGGAGAAGGCGTTGCAGCTCACGCGCGACGAGGTGCCACACTCGATCTCGGTCGAGATCGACGAGCTGGACGAGAAGCTCCTGCGCGCGTTCGTGCTGGTCGAGACCGAGTCGCAGAAGCAGATTCTCGTCGGCAAGAAGGGCGCGATGATCCGCGAGATCGGCACGCGCGCCCGGCCGGAGATCGAGGCGCTGCTCGGGCACAGGATCTTCCTCGAGCTCGTCGTGAAGGTGCGCCCGAAATGGCGCCGGGACGACTCCGCCCTCGAGCGGCTCGGGCTCTGATGCGCGTCACCGATCCGCTCGGAGTCGAGTGGGAGGTGTCCGGGCGCCGGCTCGGCCTCGGCCGCACGTGGACGGTCGAGGCGAGGAGCGAGCGGGGCGAGCTGGCCTGGCGTGTCCGCGGTGCCAGGCGTGCCCGTCGCGTGCAAGGCGAGGTCGCGGGCGCGTTCGAGCGCGGCGAGCGCTCCTTCTCGCCCGCCGGCGCCGACCGGCTCCTGCCGGTGTCGCCGTTGTCGAGCCACGAGCAGCCGACCGTGCGCGTGCTCCCCTAAGTCGTCACTCGATCTCGAACCCCTCGTGCGCGAGCTCGAGCATCTCGATCGCGACCTCGTTCGCGCGCGCGTTCAGCGGGCCGGCCTCGAGCTTGACGGGCCACGCACGGCTCAGATTCCAGCGCATCACCTCCTGGCGCTGTTCGTCCAGCAGCTTGATCGAGACGTCGCGGCGCTCGATGTTCCCGTCGCGGACGGCCTTCCACCAGTTGAAGAGCTCGAGGTGGCCGCTGATGCCCCGCTTCAGCGTCACGTTCGGGTACGTGACGAGCCCGGGCAGCTTGCGCACGGTGGTGGCGTCTCTCCCCTCGCGATACTCGATCACCCCGATCTCGCCGGACGGTAGCTCGACCTCGCTGAAGCCGAGCGTGTCGCTGATGCCGACGATGTCGACCTCGAAGTTGAACCTCGGGTAGGGGTTGTCACGCTTGCTGGCCACCACGCTGCGGCACCTCCGTCTCGATGTAGCCGAGATCGCGGTAGATCTCGAGGTCGTGGACGATCGTCGCGCGGCGCCGCTGGCCCTCGGACGTGCGCCAGCTGAGCGCGGCGGTCAGCGTCGTCGGCTCGTCCCGCGCGAAGTAGGACGCACTCCGGTCGAGGAAGATCTCGATCGCCTTGCGCGGCGCCAGGTACTCGAGCCTGCGGAACAGCGACAGGCGGTCGATCCGCGTGGCGCCGCCGACGCCTGAGAAGCGCTCGCCGAACTTGACGCGGACGCCGTGCGCGGGCAGGTCACCGGTGTTCTCGAGGATGAGGAACAGCAGCCCGCGGTCGAAGACGACGTCGAGGATCACGTCGGCCTCGCAACGCTCGTCCATCCGGCGAGTCTACGCGCGAGCAAAGTTCCGACGTTCTGACGATTTCAACGCGGCGGCCCGGTCGTAGCGTCAACGGCGTGCCGAGCTACCTCGTCGAGACCTATCTCGCCCGCGGTGACGCCAGAGGGCGCGCCGTGCGCGAGCGGCAGGCCCGCTCGGCCGCCGAGGAGCTGACGCGACAGGGAACGCGCGTCCGCTTCGACCGTGCCATTCACGTTCCCGAGGACGAGATCTGCTTCTTCGTCTTCGACGCCCCGTCGAGCCTCGAGGCCGTGCTCCTCGCCGAGCGGGCCGGGCTCGACCACTTCCGCGTCGTCGAGGCGATCCCGTCCGGAGAGGAGTACCGATCATGAGAATCCGAATCGGATTCGCTGCGACGCTCGTGCTCGTCGTCGTCCTCGCACTGGGGTCGACGGGAACGTCGGCAGCACCGGCGGCCACGCCGAGCGAGAACGCGGTCGTCCACTGGAGCGGCATCGCCGAGGTGGCGATCGCCGCGGGCCGCCCGCCGGCCAGCAGCACACCGCTCGCCGCGATGGTGCACGGCGCGATCTACGACGCCGTCGCCGCCGTGGAGGGAGGGCTCGAGCCGTTCGCGACCGGAGTGACCGCGCCGCCGGAGGCATCCGCGGACGCGGCCGTCGCGCAGGCGGCCAGAGACGTCCTCGTCGCCCGTGTCCCGGGGCAGGCGGCAGCCGTTCAGGCCGCGTACGACACCTTCATGGCGTCGATCCCGGCCGGATCCGCCAAGGACGGCGGCAAGGCCGTTGGCACGGCCGCCGCGGCGGGCATGCTCGCGATGCGGACGGGCGACCACTTCGACGACGTCGTCCCGTACGTCCAGCCGACGCCCGGCCCAGGGGTCTTCGAGCCGATCGCGCCGACGACGCCGGTCGACGTCAAGCTGGGCAAGGTGCGTCCGTTCACGCTCGACTCGCCGTCCGAGTACCGGCCGGGCGAGCCGTACGAGCTGACGAGCAGGCGCTACGCGCGGGACGTCAACGAGCTGAAGGAGATCGGCGGCGTCGTCAGCTCCCGGACGCCGTTCCAGACCGAGCACGCCCGCTTCTTCTCCGATCAGGCCTACGCCCAGTACAGCCGTGCCGTCCGCGGCGTGGCCGTCGCGCGTGGGCTCGACCTGGCCGAGTCCGCGAGACTGCTCGGCTACGTGTGGGTCTCGGCCGCCGACACGATGATCGCCTGCTGGGAGGCCAAGTACCACTCCTACTTCTGGCGCCCCAACCACGCGATCCAGCGTGCCGACACCGACGGTAACCCGGCCACCTCGCCGGATCCGACCTGGCTGCCGTTGCTCGTCGGCAACCATCCCGAGTACCCGTCCGGCCATGCGTGCATGACGGCAGCGGTGACGCAGTCGCTGAAGGGCTACTTCGGGACGAAGCACGTCCCGATGACGTTCACGAGCAACGTCACCGGCGTCGGCGGACCGAAGACGTATGCGACCCTGAAGGACGTCGTGGCTGCGATCGAGGACGCCCGCGTCTGGGGCGGCCTCCACTACCGGACGACGATGAAGGAGACCGCGAAGCACTTCCAGCGGATCGCCCGCGACGTCGGCCGGCAGTACTTCCTGTCGGACCTCGAGGACGACGGGCCGATCCTCGGCGACGACGACTGACGATCGCGACGCAGGGTGGGCTGTCCGCGGGCGGCCCACCCATGCTCGCCGCTGCCGTGCAGGACCGGCGAGGGTCATACTGACGTCGAGCGACCCGTGACCACGAGCCCGGCTGAGACGAAGGCGGCACTGCTCGAGAGCGCGGTCGCGCACGTCCGCGAACGGCTCGACGGCGACGAGGCGGACGACGTCGAGCGCTTCGTGCGCGCGTACTACGCGAACGCGGCGCCTGACGACCTCGTCGGCCGCAACGACCTCGACGTCTACGGGGCCGCGATGGCGCACTGGCGACTCGCGCGCCTCCGCCGCCCGGGCGAGCTGAAGGTGCACGTCTACAACCCGAGCCTCGAGGAGCATGGCTGGGAGTCGCCGTACACCGTCGTCGAGACCGTGATCGCCGACATGCCGTTCCTCGTCGACTCGGTGACCATGGAGGTGACGCGGCATGGCAGCGCGATGCATCTCGTGGCGCGACCGATCATGCGCCTCCGCCGGGACGAGGAGGGGCGACTGGTCGAGGTCGGCGGCGAGGACGGGAAACCGGAGTCGCTGATCCACGTCGAGATCGACCGCATCGCCGACCCGGACGCGCTCGAGCGGCTTCGCGCCGACCTCGAGCGCGTGCTCGGCGACGTCGCCGCCGCGGTCGAGGACTGGCAGGCGATGCGCGCCGAGGTGCACGGGGCGATCGCCGAGCTCGAGCAGTCGCCGCCCCCGATCCCGGAAGAGGAGCTCGACGAGGCGCGTGCGCTGCTGCAGTGGATGCACGACGACCACTTCACCTTCCTCGGCTACCGCGAGTACGAGATCCGCACCGAGGGCGGCGAGGACGTGCTCGCCTCGGTCGACGGGACCGGCCTCGGCATCCTCCGTGTCAAGGGCGAGCAGCCCAACTCGCTCAGCTTCTCCAAGCTGACGCCGGAGGTACGCCGGCTCGCGCGCGAGAAGAGGCTGCTCAACCTGACCAAGGCGAACTCGCGGGCGACCGTGCACCGGCCGGCCTATCTCGACTACGTCGGCGTCAAGCGGTTCGACGAGTCCGGCGAGGTGAGGTCGGAGCGCCGCTTCCTCGGCCTCTTCACCCACACCGTCTACAGCGCGAGCCCGTGGGAGATCCCGCTGCTGCGGCGGAAAGTGCAGAACGTGCTCGAGCGCTCCGGCCTGTTGCCGGGCAGCCACGACCACAAGGCGCTGATCGAGATCCTGGAGACGTACCCGCGGGACGAGCTGTTCCAGATCACGGACGACGAGTTGATGGAGATCGCGCTCGGGATCCTCCATCTCGGCGAGCGCCGCCGCGTCCGGCTCTTCGTCCGCCGCGACGTCTTCGGCCGCTTTCTCTCCTGCCTGGTCTTCATCCCGCGCGAGCGGTTCAACACCGAGAACCGGCGCAAGATCCAGGAGATCCTGCAGGAGGCGTTCGGGGGTGAGAGCGCCGACTACACGACCCGCATCTCCGAGTCGGTGCTGGCCCGCCTGCACTACGTCGTCTACACCGAGCCCGGCTCCGTGCCCGACTACGACGTGGGGGAGATCGAGGCGCGCCTCGCCGCGGCCACCCGGGCGTGGACGGAAGATCTCCGTGACGCGCTCGTCGACCACGCCGGTGACGAGCGCGCCCTCGCTCTGCACGAGCGCTACGGCGACGCGTTCCCCGGCGCCTATCGCGACGACTTCACGCCGCGTCAGGCCGTCCACGACCTCGACCGGATCGAACGGCTGGCGTCGCCGGACGACCTCGGCCTCAGCCTCTACGCCCCGCAGGACTCGACCGTCGACCAGCTCGCCTTCAAGGTCGTCCGCGCCGGCCGGCCGATCCTGCTCTCCGATGTGCTGCCGCTGCTCGAGAACATGGGCGTGCGGGTCAGCGACGAGCGTCCGTACGAGCTGCGGCCGCTCGGACGCGACCCCGTGTGGATCTACGACTTCGGGCTCCAGCACGACCTCGGCGCCGAGCTGCGCGTCGACGAGCTGCGCGAGACCTTCCAGCACGCGTTCGAGCAGGTCTGGCGAGGCGAGGCCGAGAACGACGGCTTCAACCGCCTCGTCCTGGCAGCGCGCCTCACCGCGCGCGAGATCACGATCCTGCGCGCGATCGCGAAGTACCTGCGCCAGGCGGGAAGCACCTTCAGCCAGGCGTACATGGAGGCCGCTCTCGCCGAGCACCCCGACGTCGCAAGCGGCCTTGTCGAGCTCTTCGCGCTCCGGCTCGACCCGGCGCGTCCGGCCGATGCGGACGAACGTGCGCGAGCACTCGAGGGGAGGCTGGCCGGCATCGTCGACGGCGTCGCGAGCCTGGACGAGGACCGGATCCTGCGCGGTTTCCTCAAGACGGTTCGGGCCGTGCTGCGGACGAACTACTTCCAGGCGGACGAGGACGGGCGCGCCAAGCCTTATCTCTCGCTGAAGCTCGATCCGAAGCGGATCCCGGACCTGCCCGAGCCGCGGCCGCTGTTCGAGGTCTACGTCTACTCGACCAGGGTCGAGGCGGTGCACCTGCGCGGCGGCAAGGTCGCCCGCGGCGGCATCCGCTGGTCGGACCGGAAGGAGGACTTCCGCACCGAGGTGCTCGGCCTGATGAAGGCGCAGTCCGTCAAGAACGCGGTGATCGTGCCCGTGGGGGCGAAGGGCGGCTTCATCGTCAAGCGGCCGCCCGCCGGCGACGACCGTGCCGCCCTGCTCGCCGAGGTCGTCGAGTGCTACCGCATCTTCATCCGCGGCCTGCTCGACATCACCGACACGGTCGTCACCGGCGAGCTCGTGCCGCCCCGCGACGTCGTCCGCCACGACGAGGACGACCCGTACCTCGTCGTCGCGGCCGACAAGGGGACGGCGACGTTCTCGGACGTCGCGAACGAGATCTCGGCCGAGTACGGGTTCTGGCTCGGCGACGCGTTCGCGTCGGGCGGGTCGGCCGGCTACGACCACAAGGCGATGGGGATCACGGCCCGCGGCGCCTGGGAGTCGGTGCGGCGGCACTTCCGCGCGCTCGGGGTCGATGTCGGGACGACCGACTTCACCGCGGTCGGGATCGGCGACATGTCCGGGGACGTGTTCGGGAACGGGATGCTGCTCTCCCGCCACATCAAGCTCGTCGGCGCCTTCGACCACCGGCACGTCTTCCTCGACCCGGACCCCGACCCGGAGCGGAGCTACCGCGAGCGCGAGCGCCTCTTCCGGCTGCCGGGCTCGTCCTGGGCCGACTACGCCGCGGCGCTCATCTCGCCCGGCGGCGGCGTCTACCCCCGCACTGCCAAGTCGATCCCGCTCTCACCCGAGGTGCGGGCGACGCTCGATCTCGAGGTCGATTCGCTGACGCCGGCTGAGGTGATCCGGGCGCTGCTGCAGGCACCGGTCGACCTGCTCTGGAACGGCGGCATCGGCACCTACGTGAAGGCACGCGGCGAGCGGCACGCGGAGGTGGGCGACCGGGCGAACGACGCCGTCCGCGTCGACGCGGAGGACCTCCGGGCGCGGGTGGTCGGCGAGGGCGGCAACCTTGGCTTCACCCAGCGCGCGCGGGTCGCCTACGCGCTCGGCGGCGGCCGCATCTTCATGGACGCGATCGACAACTCGGCGGGCGTCGACTGCTCCGACCACGAGGTCAACATCAAGATCCTGCTCGACGCGATCGTCGCCGACGGCGACCTGACGGGGAAGCGGCGAAACGAGCTGCTGGCCGAGATGACCGGCGAGGTGTCGGCACTCGTCCTCCGTGACAACTACGACCAGGCGCAGGCGCTGACGAGCTCGGCCGCTCAGGCCGCGTCGATGGCGGAAGTGCACGAGCGCTACGTGCGCAGCCTCGAACAGGCAGGAGTTCTCAACCGCGAGCTCGAGTTCCTGCCGAGCATCGAGGCGTTCGAGGATCGGGCCGCCGCCGGCGGCGGGTTGACCGCGCCCGAGTTCGCGATCCTGCTCTCGCACACGAAGGTCGCGCTCTCGCAGGCGCTGGCGGCGTCCGACCTCCCCGATGATCCGTACCTGGCCGGGGAGCTCGCGCTGTATTTCCCGAGCCGCCTGCGTGAGCGGTTCCCGGAGCAGCTGGAGCGGCACTCGCTCCGGCGCGAGATCATCGCGACCGGAATCGCGAACGGCCTCGTCAACCGCGCCGGCACGACCTTCCTCTTTCGGCTCGGTGACGAGACCGGCGCCGCACCTGATGAGATCGCCCGCGCGTACACGGCGGCACGCGAAGTGGCCGGGCTGCGCGAGCTCTGGGCGGCCATCGAGGCGCTCGACGGCAAGGCGCCGGCCGCCACCCAGACGGCGATGCTGCTGCGTTCCCGCATCCTGCTCGAGCGGACGACGCGCTGGCTCCTCCGCCACCGCCGGCGGCCGCTCGACATCGCCGAGACCGTCGCGCGCTACGCACCAGGCGCAGCTGCGGTCGCCGAGGCGCTGCCGAAGCTGCTGGGAGCGTCGGCGATCGAGGAGGCGAAGGAGCGCGCGAGGGTTCTCATCGACGACGGCGTCCCGGTCGATCTCGCCGGCCACGTCTCGCGGCTGCTCTCGCTCGTTCCCGCCCCCGATCTCGTCGAGATCGCCGCCGCGACCGGGCTCGACGTCACCTCGGTCGCCGAGACCTACTTCGGGCTCGGGGAGCGGCTCGAGCTGCAGTGGCTGCGGGACCGGATCGTCGGTCTGCCGCGCAACACCCGCTGGGCGGCGATGGCCCGCGCTGCCCTGCGGGACGACGTCTACGCGGAACAGGCGAGCCTGACCGCGCACGTCGTCCGTTCGGGCGCGAACGGCCAGCCGGCGCGGGAGCTTGTCGAGAGCTGGCTGCGCCAGAACGCCGCCGCCGTCGAGCGCTCGCGACAGGTGCTGGCGGACATCCGCTCCGGCGGCGCGCTCGACCTCGCGCGGCTCTCCGTCGCCGTGCGCGAGCTCCGCAACCTGATCCAGTCGTCGGGAGCGACGCAGCAGGCCGCCGAGCCGGCGTCGGTCGCCCGGCGTCCAAAGGAGGCGTGAGCTGACCCAGATTCACGTACGCCGACTCGCCAGCTTCTGGCCCGACAACGGAGCGGGGGGCGGTGTCCGCCCCCCGCTCGTGCTCGGCTTCGCACCGGCGCTCCGAGCACTGGCCTCTTAAGGCGTCCCAAACGTATGCGCGGTGCCGTTCACGCTGAGCGAGCGGAGAATTGCCGACAGCATCGAGCCGCCGGTGAAGCCCGCCGTCACGTAGATGCCGCTCACGACCTGCGAGCCGTGGGCTGTGACAACGTCCGCCCACGCCTGCTGGTCGGGCGCGACGCCGTCGCAGGAGTCGTCGTCATAGCGAACCTCGCCCGTGGTCACCTCGTGAGTGAGGAACGTGTCCTCGTCCGGCACGACCGTGGCGCACTTGGTCGCGTCGAAGATCACGTCGTGCGTGTCGTCGTCCAGGAAGATGCGCAGGTACGGCGACCCGATCGCGTCGTCGTCCGCCGACGAGTGCATGACCGTGTACGAGAGCTGCGTCACCTCCGCGAGTGTCTTCCCGTTCGCGCCGTCGTAGTAGACAGAGCCGCCCCACGCCCCGCCGTCGGCGTATGGGCCGAACGTGACGCCGTCGAGCGAGGTGGCGACGCTGGCGTTCGTGCCCGCGAAGTCGCCGCTCAGGCGGAGCATCAGCGGTGCCTTGTCGCCCTTCGGCCCCTGCGGCCCGGCCGGACCCTGCGGCCCGGGGGGACCTGTCACGCCTGCGTCTCCCTTGGCGCCGGCAGGCCCTGCGGGTCCAGCCGGGCCAGTGAGGCCGCGCGGACCGCGTTGACCGGCACGCTGGAGCTGACTGCGGACGG
Organism: Gaiellaceae bacterium; assembly: GCA_035630545.1. GTDB lineage: Bacteria > Actinomycetota > Thermoleophilia > Gaiellales > Gaiellaceae > Gaiellasilicea. The sequence continues at coordinate 5,896 of DASQKK010000104.1, read as the reverse complement.
CGCTCGTCAGATCGGCGCCGGCGACGGTTCCGTTCTGGACGTCCACACCGGTGAGGGAGCCGTCCTGGACGTCTTTCCCCGTGTCTCGCGCAGCCGGTACACCTGCGGCCGCTGCAGGCGGGACGTCTTCACGGACTTACGGGATCCGCGATCCGCTCCCGCGGATCCCGAGCTGCGCCACGAACGGCTAGACGTCGCCCTTGAAGGTGTCGCAGGCGGTCGGGTCGCCCGACTCGAAGCCGTTCCTGAACCAGGTCACCCGCTGCTCGCCGCTGCCGTGGGTGAACGTGTCCGGGTTGACGCCGCCGCCCGACTGCTTCTGGATCCGGTCGTCCCCGACCGCTGCGGCCGCGTTCAGTGCCTCCTCGAGGTCGCCCGTCTCCAGCAGGTCGGCCTGGCTGACGGCGGAGTGCGCCCAGATCCCGGCCAGGCAGTCGGCCTGCAGCTCGAGCCGGACCGAGAGGTCGTTGGCGTCGTCGGGGCTCTCCTGCTGCGCGAGGTTGACGTCCTCCATCACGCCGAGCAGGTTCTGGACGTGGTGGCCGATCTCGTGGGCGACGATGTACGCCTGCGCGAAGTCGCCCTGCGCGCCGAGCCGCTGCTGCAGCTGCTCCATGAACGGGAGGTCGAGGTAGACCTTGCGGTCGTTCGGGCAGTAGAACGGGCCGACCGTCGCGGGCGCGTTGCCGCAGGCGGAGCTCACCTGGTCGTCGTAGAGGACGATGATCGGCTGCTGGTAGGTCTTCCCGCTCGCGGCGAAGATCTTCTTCCAGGTCGCGTCGACGTCGCCCGCGACGAAGTCGACGAACTTGCCCGGGTCGTCCGCCGGCGCCTGCTGGAGCTCGGCCTCCGTCGGCTCCGGGGCACCCGGCAGGGCGCCGGTGCCGGGATCGACGCCGAGGCCGCCGCCCCCTCCCGGCAGGCCGCCCACGAGCAGGTAGATGACGAGGAGGATGATCGCGCCGATCCCGCCGCCGCCCGCCTTTCCCAGCGGCAGGGGAAAGGCGCCGCCGAGGCCGCCTGCTCCCCGCCGGTCCTCGATCCGTCCGCCGCCGCCGCGTCCGCGCCACTTCATGCCGCTGAGCATTCCCAGCCGGACGAGTTCCATACCTCGACGTACACTTCGCGCCATGGCGCAGGCTCCAGCACTGCCGCGCGGGTTCGAGCTCCCGCTCGAGCCGAGGCTCCCGCGCATCGGCTCCGTCGACGCCGTCGCGCTCGAGGAGCGCGCGGCGACCCTCGCCAAGCGCTCGATCAAGAAGGACTCGAAGCTGCAGGCGTACGACCTGGCCGTGCGGATGATGGACCTGACGACGCTCGAGGGCGCCGACACGCCTGGGAAGGTCGCCGCGCTCTGCTCGAAGGCGATGCGGCCCGACCCGGTCGACCGGTCTGTGCCGCCCGTCGCCGCCGTCTGCGTCTACCCCAACCTCGTTCCGACGGCGAAGGCGCGCCTCGACGGCTCCGGCGTCAAGGTGGCGTCGGTTGCGACCGCGTTCCCGTCCGGCCAGTCGCCGCTCGCGGTCAAGCTCGCCGACGTCCGCGAGGCCGTGGAGTTCGGCGCCGACGAGGTCGACATGGTGATCGACCGCGGCGCCTTCCTCTCCGGCCGCTACGCGAAGGTCTACGACGAGATCGTCAAGGTGAAGGAGGCTTGCGGCGCCGCACACCTGAAGGTGATCCTCGAGACGGGCGAGCTCGGCACGTACGACAACGTCCGCCGCGCCTCGCTGCTCGCAATGGCCGCAGGCGGCGATTTCATCAAGACCTCGACCGGCAAGGTCAACCCCGCCGCGACGCTGCCGGTGACGCTCTGCATGCTCGAGGCGATCCGCGACGTCCACGAGGAGACCGGCCGCGTCGTCGGGATGAAGCCGGCGGGCGGGATCCGGACGGCGAAGCAGGCGATCCAGTACCTCGTCGTCCTGCACGAGACCCTCGGCCTCCAGTGGATGACGCCCGACCTCTTCCGCTTCGGGGCCTCCTCGCTCCTGAACGACGTGTTGATGCAGATCCGCAAGCAGAAGACCGGCCGCTACCAGTCACCCGACTACTTCACGATCGACTGATGAGCGAGGTCGCCAAGCGCCACGCGCCGGTTCCGGCCCTGACCGAGTGGGACTACGCGCCTGCCCCGGAGGCCCGCGAGATCGTCCAGCTCGAGAAGCGGTACGGGCTCTTCATCGGCGGCAAGTTCGTGAAGCCCCGCTCGGCCGAGTGGTTCCCGTCGGTCTCGCCCTCGAGCGAGGAGAAGCTGGCCGAGGTCGCTCAGGCGAGCCAGCAGGACGTCAACCTGGCCGTCAAGGCCGCGCGCGCCGCGTTCATGGACGGCTGGTCGAAGCTGCCCGCCTCCGAGCGGGCCAAGTACCTCTTCCGGATCGCGCGCATCCTCCAGGAGCGGTCGCGCGAGCTCGCCGTGCTCGAAAGCCTCGACGGCGGCAAGCCGATCCGCGAGAGCCGCGATGTCGACCTGCCGCTCGCCGCCGCCCACTTCTTCTACTACGCGGGCTGGGCAGACAAGCTCGAGTACGCATTCCCCGCGCGCACGCCGAAGCCGGTCGGCGTCGCCGGCCAGATCATCCCCTGGAACTTCCCGCTCCTGATGCTCGCGTGGAAGATCGCGCCGGCGCTCGCGGCCGGGAACACGGTCGTGTTGAAGCCGGCCGAGACGACACCGCTGACCGCGCTCTTCTTCGCCGACGTCTGCCGCCAGGCGGAGCTGCCGGCCGGCGTCGTCAACATCGTCACCGGCGACGGCCGTGCCGGCGCCGCGCTCGTCAAGCACGAGGACGTCGACAAGATCGCCTTCACCGGCTCGACCGAGGTCGGCAAGGCGATCCAGCGCGAGCTCGCCGGCACCGGCACGAAGCTGACGCTCGAGCTCGGCGGCAAGGCGGCGAACATCATCTTCGACGACGCCGCACTCGACCAGGCGGTCGAGGGGATCGTCAACGGGATCTACTTCAACCAGGGCCATGTCTGCTGCGCCGGCTCGCGCCTGCTCGTCCAGGAGTCGATCTACGAGGCGACCGTCTCGAAGCTGAAGCGGCGGCTCGAGACGCTGCGCCTCGGCGACCCGCTCGACAAGAACACGGACATCGGCGCGATCAACTCGAGGATGCAGCTGGACAAGATCACCGAGCTCGTCGAGTCGGGCAAGGCCGAGGGCGCCGAGATCTACCAGCCGCCGTGCCGGCTGCCCGAGAAGGGCTACTGGTTCGCGCCGACCGTCTTCACCAACGTCGCCCAGAGCTACCGGATCGCGCAGGAGGAGATCTTCGGCCCGGTCCTCTCGGTGCTCACCTTCCGCACGCCGGAGGAGGCGGTCGAGAAGGCGAACAACACCGCCTATGGGCTTTCGGCCGGTGTCTGGACGGAGAAGGGCTCGCGGATTCTCTGGATGGCGGACAAACTGAAGGCCGGCGTCGTCTGGGCGAACACGTTCAACCGGTTCGACCCCGCCTCGCCGTTCGGCGGCTACAAGGAGTCGGGCTTCGGCCGCGAGGGCGGCCGGCACGGGCTCGAGCCCTACCTCAGCTTCGAGGACGGACGGTGAGACGCTTCCGGTTGCCGCTGCTCCTGCTCGGCGGCGCGCTCGCGCTCCTCCTCGGCGACCGCCGCTTCGGGAGCGTGCGGTGACCCGCCTTCCCGTCAAGAAGACCTACAAGCTCTACATCGGCGGGGCCTTCCCGCGCTCCGAGTCGGGTCGCACCTACGAGGCGGAGGGCCAGAACGTCGCCCGCGCCTCGCGCAAGGATGCCCGCGACGCCGTCGTCGCGGCCCGGAAGGCGGCTCCCGGCTGGGCCGGCGCGACCGCGTACAACCGCGGCCAGGTGCTCTACCGCCTCGCGGAGATGATGGAGACGCGCGCCGCCGACCTCGCCGCCGTCTGCTCCGGCAAGAAGGAGGTCGAGGCGGCGATCGACCGCGTCGTCTGGTACGCCGGCTGGGCCGACAAGCTCGCTCAGGTGATCGGTTCCTCGAACCCCGTCTCAGGCCCGTACTTCAACTTCTCGATCCCGGAGCCGACCGGGGTCGTCGCCGTGCTCGCGCCGGAGGAGCCTGCGCTGGCGGGTCTGGTCTCCCGGATCGCGCCCGTGATCGTCGGCGGCAACGCCGCCGTCGTCGTCGCGTCGGAGTCGCACCCGTTGGCGGCGCTCGAGCTGGCCGAGGCGATCGCTACCTCCGACCTCCCCGGCGGTGTCGTCAACATCCTCACCGGGCTGCAGGACGAGCTGGCGCCGGTTCTCGCCGGGCACATGGACGTGAACGCGATCGACCTCACCGGCGCGAACGGGACGTCTGCCGAGCTCGAGCGGCTCGCCGCCGACAACGTCAAGCGGGTCGTCCACGGCACGCCGGACGAGCAGAGCCCCTGGACGATTTCGAAGTTCCTCGAGCTCAAGACCGTCTGGCATCCGATCGGGCAATAGCTCGTGGAGGACGTCGACCTCGGCGTCTGCAAGGCCCGCTGGTACGCGAGAGACCCGGACCGAGTCGTCGTCGTGCTCCCCGGTGCGCTCTACCTGCCCTTCGCGCCGCTGCTCTGGTTCGCGCGAGAAGTCGCGCTCGCGCGGGGCTGGAGCGTGCTCGAGGTCTGGGACGAGTATCGCGACCCGAGCGAGGACCCCTGGCGCTGGGTCTTCGAACGGGCCGAAGCAGCTCTCAGGCAAGTCGGCGACTCCGGTCGAGCCCTCGTGACGAAGTCGGTCTCGAGCCGGGCGGTGACGATGGCGGCCGAGATGGGGTTGCCCGGAATCTGGTTGACGCCGCTTCTGCACGACGACGAGGTTGCGACGGGGTTCGAGCAGCTATCGGCACCGGCACTCCTCGTGGGTGGAACGGCTGACGAATCGTGGGACGGCGAGCTCGCGCGGCGTGCGGGTCACGAGGTGCTCGAAGTCGAGGGAGCGAACCACGCGCTTCAGATCGAGGGTGACCCACTCGCCTCGATCGATGCGCTGCGCCGCGTCGTCGAGCAGATGGATGCCTTCGTCGCAGCACTCGGTCCCTAGCGGAAGCTGTGGTATTCATCGAGGGGTGGAGCCTCTCGAAGGCCAGCCGACTGTGTTCGAGTGGGCCGGTGGCGCGGCCGCCTTCACCCGGATGACTCGGCTCTTCTACGAGAAGTATGTGCCCGCCGACGAACTGCTGGCCCCGCTCTTCGCCGACATGGCCGTCGATCACCCGGAGCGCGTGGCGGCTTGGCTCGGGGAGACATTCGGAGGCCCGACGACGTACAGCGAGCGGTACGGCGGGTACGACTGGATGGTCTCCCAGCACCTGGGGAAAGCGCTGACCGAGGCGCAGCGCTCCCGCTGGGTGCGGCTGATGTGCCGGTGTGCCGACGAGGCCGGCCTTCCGGCCGACCCCGAGTTTCGGGCGGCGTTCGTCTCCTACCTCGAGTGGGGCTCGCGGATCGCGCTCGAGAACTCGACCCCGGGCGCCAGGCCGCCGCGGCACATGCCGGTTCCACGCTGGTCGTGGGTCGCCGGTGCGACTCCGGGAGCCCGCGCGTCCGGGCTCGACCTGAAAGAGGAGGAATCACTCATGTCCACGCCGACAACCGATGAGGCGCCGAGCTTCGACGAGCACGTCAAGTCACTCTTCCGTGAGCAGGACGGCGCGTCGATGACCTTTGCCTTCGATCTGTGGTCACACGACGATGTCAGCCGGCACGCCGACGCGATCCTCGGTCGGCTGCAGGAGGGCACCATGCCCTGCGACGGGGCCTGGCCGCGGGAGCGCGTCGAAGTCTTCGAGCGCTGGATCGCGGCCGGCAAGCCCGTTTGACGCGGGCGGGCGGCCGTCGCTACCCTCGATCGTGTCAAGCGACCGTGGAAGGAGGAGCGTCCTGATGACTGTGAGTCTCGCCCCCTTCCCCGGCGTCGCCTGA
>DASQKK010000103.1:0-2951 GCA_035630545.1 Gaiellaceae bacterium | reverse complement strand
CGGCGTCAGCCTGATCGGGGCGACAGGTGCAGCCGGCGATCCTCGCCGGAGTGGGCACGCGGCGACGCTGCCGTGAGCGTCGTGGGGCTCGGCAGCCAGCCGAGGTAGCCGCACGCGGGGCAGCCGGGATTCGTCGTCAGCGTCCCTCGTCCACTCGGCTTTGCATAGTCCGTGCCGCACTCGAGGCACCGCACCGCCTCGACGGGCCGCAGCCTGCCCGCAGTCATGTACGTAAAGACACGAGTGCCGCGGAAAACTTGCGCCTACGTGAGCAAGAGCTTCTCGACGCGTCGGCTCGCGATCAGCATCCCGACGAAGCCGAGGGCGCTCAGGTAGGCGACGTTCACCAGCTGACCTGGGCCGACGGCGCCGGTCGTGAGCGCCCGCAGCAGATCGACACCGTGGTAGAGCGGTGTCGCCTGGATCACCCACTCCAGCCAGTCCGGATAGGTCGAGAGTGGGAAGAACGTCGCCGAGAAGAGAAACATCGGCAGGATCGCGAGGTTCAGGATGTCGAAGTCCTGCCAGCTGCGCATGTAGGTGACCGCCGCGATCCCCGCACCCGCGAACGCGAAGCCGATGAAGACGGTCGCCGGCACCGCCAGCAGCGCCCACCACGACTCGAGCAGGCCCAGCGCGGCGATCACCGTGAAGAAGCCGACCGCGTAGATGAGGCCGCGGAAGAGCGCGAACGCGGTCTCGCCGGAGGCGATGTCCTTCGGCCCGAGCGGCGTCGCCAGCACCGCGTCGTAGACCTTCTGGTAGCGCAGCTTCCAGAAGATGTTCGTCGCGTCGTAGAAGGCGCCGTTGAAAGCCGACGCGGCGAGCAGTGCCGGCGCGACGAACGCGGCGTACTCGATCGTCTGGCCGTCGATGACCACGTCGCCGACGTAGCCGCCGAGACCGTAGCCGAGCGAGAGCAGGTAGAAGAGCGGCTCGAAGAAGCCAGAGACGATGATCGGCCACGTGCGCCGATGGCTCATCACGTTCCGCTCGAAGAGGTGAATGCCGCGGCCGCCGGGCAGCTCGAGCGCACGGAGGGCCAACGAGGTCATCCGAGCAGCCGCCGACGGTAGGAGCGGCGCGCCAGCTCGAACCCGACCAGCGTCCAGGCCAGCAGGTAGGCGGTGTGGCCGAGCGCCGCGCCGAGCTCGACCGTGCCGAGGGTGAACATCCGACACAGCTCGACGCCGTGCCAGATCGGGGTCACGTACGCGGCCAGCTCGAAGGCGAGCGGGAGCTGCGTGATCGGGAAGAACGTGCCCGAGAAGAGGAACATCGGCACGATCAGGAAGCGGAAGATCGTTACGAACGTCCGGTCGTCCTCGACCGCGGCCGCGAGCGCCGCCATCGGCATCGAGAAGGCGGTGCCGATCAGGACCGCGGCCGGGACCGTGAGGACGCCCCACCAGGAGGCGACCGCGCCGAACGCAGCGATGACGGCGAGGTAGGCGGCGGCCGAGGTGAAGACGCGCGTGATCACGAAGAGCTGGTGGCCGACGAAGGCATCCCGCTCGCTCAGCGGCGTCGCGATCATCGCGTGGTAGACGCGCGACCACTTGATCGCGGCCATCACCGGCCAGCTCGACTCGATCGTGGCGGTCTGCATCGCCGCCGCGGCGAGCAGCCCGGGCGCGACGTAATCGAGGTAGGGGACGCCGCCCGGCGTGTTCTGCGTCTGGTCGACGATCGTGCCGAGGCCGACGCCGAGCGCCGTCACATAGAGGATCGGGTTGACGAGGCTCGTCCCGATCGTCCCGCGCCAAACCCGCTTGTACTGCGCGAGCCAGTGCTCATAGGCGCGCAGCGGCTGGAGAACGCTCTCCACGTCAGTCGACGAGCGTCCGGCCCGTCAGGTGGAGGAAGACGTCCTCGAGCGTGCTCCGGCGAATCAGCGTCGAGTGCGGCGGGAGCCCCCGCTCCGCGATGGCGGAGGCGGTCGCGTCGCCGTCGCGCGTGTAGAGCAGCACCCGGTCCGGGAGCGCCTCGATCCGCTCGGCGGCTCCCTCGAAGACGCCATTCTGCGGGCGCTCGTCCTCGAAGCGGACTTCGACGACCTCGCGCGTCGAGTAGCGCTGGATCAGCTCCCACGGGGAACCCTCGGCTGCGATCGAGCCGTGATCCATGACGACGAGCCGATCGCAGAGCTGCTCCGCCTCGTCCATGTAGTGGGTGGTGACGACGAACGTCTTGCCCTGCTGCTTGAGGCGGAAGAGCCGGTCCCAGACGACGTGGCGCGCCTGCGGGTCGAGGCCCGTCGTCGGCTCGTCGAGCAGCAGCAGGTCGGGGTCGTTGATGAGCGAGCGCGCGATCGTCAAGCGCCGCTTCATCCCGCCCGACAGCGGCTCGACCTTGTCGCCGGCTCGCTCCGTCAGCTGGACGAAGTCGAGCAGCTCGTCGATTCGCGGCCTCAGCTCACGCCGCGAGAGGCCGAAGTAGCGCCCGTAGATGAGCACGTTCTCACGCACGGTCAGCTCGAAGTCGAGCGTGTCCTGCTGCGGGACGACGCCCAACCGCGCCCGGATCTCGGGCCCGTCGGTTCCCGGATCCCGGCCGAGGATCCGCAGCGTCCCCGCCGTCACCGGCGAGACGCAGCCGATCATCCGCATCGTCGAGCTCTTCCCCGCCCCGTTCGGGCCGAGGAAGCCGAACGCCTCGCCACGTTTCACGTCGAGGTCGATCCCGTCGACCGCAACGAGCTCGCCGAAGCGCTTGACGAGCCCGCGCGCGTGGATCATGACGCCGTTCTCGCTCACGGCCCCAACCTACCTATGCGGGTCTGACCGCCTTCCGCGTCGACTCGACGTCCCGGGCGATCTGGTCGATCAGGGCCTGCTCGCTCGCGAAGACCTGCTCGTCCCGGAGCCGCTCCCAGAGCTCGACGACGAGGCGGCGGCCGTAGAGGTCGCCGTCGAAGTCGAGCAGATGCGGCTCGATCCGGCGCTCCTCGC
>DASQKK010000102.1:0-12514 GCA_035630545.1 Gaiellaceae bacterium | reverse complement strand
AGCTGGCCGGCGCGGCGAGCCTGCTCCGCCGGATCGAGCGGCGCGGCGCGGAAACCTTCGAGCAAGCGCGCGACGTCGTCGACCGCCGCCTCGACCGCCGCGGGGGTGGCGAGCGCCGCCGCCCGCTCCAGCCCGTCGAGGGCGCGCTCGAGCTCCGCGGCCGCCGACTCGCCGCGCTGGCTCCGATAGCTCGGGCCGACGATCGCCGCATACCCGCGCGCGAGTGCCGCTTCTTCCGCGAGCCGCGCCGAGAAGCCGCGCCGGGACGCTCCGACGGCGTCATCGAGGGCGGTTCGCAGCTTGGCCTCGTAGGTGTCGAGCAGATCGGTGCGAATCGACCGCGCCGCTGCCTGCGGGCGTGCCGTGCCGAGCGCGAGAGCAGTGACGGCGAGCGTGGCGTCGGTTCCCGCGCGGGTGAAGCGGGTGGGGGCGCGGAACTCGCGCACCAGCAGCCACTGGCGTGCCGCGGCGGCGTCACCCTTCCTGGCGTCGGCCACCGCTCCGGTCAGGCCAGCACGGAGGAGCGTCGTCCAGGCGGTCGCACGAGCATCGGCGAGCGTGCGAGCGTCTACGCCGGCGGCCGTGTTTGCCTGGGCCAGCGCGACGAGAAGTTCTCGGCGGAGCGGGGCGGGGAGCGTCGGCGCGATCCCGGCCAGCGTCGTGTCGGCCCTCGCGACGAGCTCGCGGGAGCGCTCCGTCTCGCCGAGCGCGAGCGCTGTCTGCGCCGCCCCGAGGTCGCGCCGGGCGTCGACCGCCTCCGCCCAGCCCACGGGAGCGCTCGCACTCGCAGGCGCTGCGGCCAGCGTGGCGGCGGCGAGCGCTACCACGAGGATGGCCGAACGACGCATGCTTACTGCTGGATCTCGATGCCGAGCTTGGCGGCGTGCTGGGAGACCTGGCCGGCGACTGCCTCGCCGCGGGCCTGCGCGTCGGAGCCGAGCTGGTCGGCCTGCTCCGGGGTGAAGCGGCGGCCGTCCTCCTCCTGACGGCGGAGGTCGGCGATGAACGCGCTCAGCTCCTCGAGCTCCGTGCCGGTCTGGTCGGCGCCGGCCTGATCGTCCGCGGCGATCGTGGGCTCGACGCCGTCGTAGACGACCTCCAACCCGGAGATGATGTCGTTGATGTCCGAGAGCCGGGAGACAACGTTGAACGCGTCCCCGTCGGCGGCGTCGCCCTGGACGAAGCGGGATTCCTTCCACTGGCCGAAGTACTCGCTCATCGTCGGGATCATCACGACGAGCGCCGTGAAGGCGTCCGACGCGGTCGGCCCCCACGCTCGCGCCTCCGTGTCGAGCTCGGCCGCGTAGCGCTCGAAGGCCTCGGCCGCCGACGCCAGGACGAGCGCGTCGGGCAGTGCCTCGCCGAACTCGACCTTGCCGTCCCCGTCGAGGTCGGGCTCCGCCTGCCCCGTCAGGTCCGGGCGCGTTCCCCAGAGCATTCCCTCGGTGAGGTTGAAGAGGTTGCCCGGCTGCTCGAGGACGCGGCCGTCCGAGAGCTTCAGGTCGAACGGCACGGCGCTCTCCGGATCCTCCTCCTTGCTCGAGCCGGCGTCGAGGATGATGTCGTACTCGGCGAGCGACGGCGTTCCGGCGACGACCCCCTCGACCTGCTCGTAGTACGGGTTCGCCTCGATCCAGGTCTTCTTCGCGTCCTCGAGGATGCGGGAGACCTCCTCGCGCTGCTCGGCGAGCAGGCGCGCGTAGTCGTAGTCCACGCTCTTCGCGAGGTCGTGGTACTCCTCCGCGAGTGCGGCGAACTCCTCGGTTGCGCCCGTCAGCTGCCCGGTGTGGTCGGTGAGATAGCTCTTGACGCCCGCGAGGTCTCTGGCATCGATCCCGCCGCTCGTCGTCTCGACGGCCGTGGTCGTCTGGGACGCGTCGTTGGCGTCGTCGCCGCCGCAGCCGGCGAGCAATACGATTGCAGCGACGATGGCAGCGGTGAGGGGCGTGGTGCGCGTCATGTAAGGCGCACCTTACAGACGCTCTCGAGCGAGCGTGTCGCCTACCGCCGCGGGGCGACGCCGGTCTCGATCAGCGTCATCAGCTGGTCGAGATCCGGCATCGGATCGTCCGTCACCCGCGCGAAGGCGACCCCGTTCGCGAGCATGCCGAGGAACTGCGCGACCACGAGCACGGGTACGTCGTCGCGCGTGACTTCCTGCAGCCGTGCGAACCGCGACTCGCGTGTCTCCTGTGCGTCGTCCTCGAGCCGTTTGATCTGTTCGCGGAAGCGCTCGTCCGTCCGCACGCGGCGCGCTGCCTCGACCTGGACCGAGAGCCACTCGGGATCCTCCTGGGTGACCGCCTCGAGCAGCGCGCGGTAGCCCTGCCCGAGCCAGATCTCGACGAAGCGGTCGGACGAGCGGCGCACGAGCTCGACGAAGAGCGCCTCCTTGTTCTCGAAGTAGTTGAAGATCGCGCCCCGGGAGAGGCCGGTCTCCTCCTCGAGTCGCGCGACGGTCGCCCCCTCGTAGCCGAGGCGCGCGAACGCACGCTGCGCGCCGGCGAGGATCTGCTCGCGGCGGGCCTCCTTGTGCTCTGCGGACACCTTCGGCATTCGGTTCATTTTACAAAAACGTACGGTCGTACTATTATCATCGCGACCCGCGAAGGAGGACCGATGCGCAAGAAGCCGATCGCAGCTCTCGTCGCCGCCGAGATCGTCTCCATCCTCGGCTCACGAATGACCTATCTGGCGCTGCCGTGGTTCGTGCTCGTCACGACCGGCTCGCCCTCGAAGATGACGCTCGTCCTCGCGGCGGAGATCGCGCCGATGGCGATTCTCGGGATCCCGAGCGGGGCAGCGGTCGAGCGGCTCGGGGCGCGCACGACGATGCTCGTCTGCGATGCGGCCAGGATTCCGCTCCTCGTCTCGCTCCCGATCCTGTACTCGGCCGACGCGCTCAGCTTTCCGCTCCTGCTCGCGCTCGTCTTCGCGCTCGGCTGCTTCATGGCGCCCTACTTCGCAGCCCAGCGGGTGATCCTGCCGGAGCTCGTCGGCGAGGACGAGACGACGATCGCGCAGGCGAACAGCGTCATCGAGGGCGGAACCGCCTTCGCCGCTCTTGCCGGACCCGCGCTCGCAGGCATCCTGATCCCGATCCTCGGCGCGCCGAACGTGCTCTACGTCGACGCGGCGACCTACGGCGTCGCGTTCCTGCTCCTCGCGGGCTTCGTCCCGAAGACGAAGCGGCTCGGGCAGGCGGCGACCCATGGTGTCCTCGCAGGGATCAAGTTCCTGCTGCGCGACAGGCTGCTCGGCCCGCTCGGCGGCACCGTGATCGTGCTCAACTTCCTCGGCGCGGCGCTGTCGGCGACGCTGCCGTTCTACGCCTACGACAGCTTCTCCGGCGACTCGAAGATCGCCGGCCTCTTCTTCACCGCGATGGGTGCGGGCGCGGTGATCGGCAGCATTGGTGCGGTCTTCGTCGTCAAGCGCTTCCCGCCGCTCCGGCTGGCCGCGGTCGGGATCGTCGCACTGACCGTCCCGCTCTGGCTGCTCCCGCTCGATCTGCCGGCGTGGGGCGTGATGGCAGCGCTCTTCACGGCGACCCTCTTCACGCCGCTCGTCAACGGCCCAGTGATCGGCGTGATCACGGCCCGGACGCCGGTCGACCTACGGCCGAAGATGATGACGGCGCTGATCTCGGTGAGCACGCTGTCGGCTCCGGCGGGCTTCCTCGTCGCTGGGCAGCTGCTCGGAACCTGGGGGGTCGAGCTCGTCTTCGCCGCCGTCGCGGTCGGGATGACCGGGGCGGCGCTCGCATTCGCCGCAATCGCCCTCCGCCACCGCGACGAGCAGGTGCCCGAGGTCTCCGCCGCCGCGGCTTAGACCGTCAGGATCATCCGGCCGAGGCCGTCGCCGGGCTCGTACTGGACGTAGCCGAGCCTGGCGTAGAGCCGCTTCGCTGGGTTGTCGTCGTCGACGCTGAGCGAGACCCGCTCGGCCCTCGCCGTGCTCGGCCTCGGTGAAGAGCCGGTACCAGACGACGCCGGCGCGCTGGCCGTCGACCTCGATTCTAGGGCGCTGCGAGACGGGCCCAGAGGTTCTCGAGCATCCTGCGGACGGACGGCACCGTCGCCGACCCGCCGAAGTCGATCGCGCCGCCGGAGAAGACCTTCGCGCCCTGCGGCGTCTCGTAGTACGTCATCTGCGCAGTCAGGCCGGGCCCGAAGAGGTCGGGGATCTCCGCGAGCACGATCGTCCCGGGCGGCGTCGACGCCGTCGTCCCGTCGATCTCGATCCCGTAGCCGCCCAGCTCCTGGCCGAACGTGGCGCCGTCGCCGAGGCCGGTGCCGGCCCAGAACCAGGGCGCGGTCGCGGCCGAGCGGACGATGTACGGCCGCTGCAGCTTGCCGTCGTCGTTGCCGCGGTACTGGACGCCGAGGAGCGAGGACTCCGGACGGCCGATGTCGCGCCACAGACGCGTTCGCACCAACGTCCTGCCCCGCAGCTGCACCTGCCAGAAGAAGTTGTTCGCCGAGAGGAAGGCGAGGTTGCCGCCGAGGTCGCGGTAGTTCCGCAGCAGGTCGTACTCGTGCCGGGTGACGTACTCCGAGTGGCCGGGGAAGACGACGAAGTCGTAATGGGAGATCAGCTCCTCGGCGGTCCGGATCGACTCGAGGTCGGTCTCGGTCAGGATGTCCGGTTGCTTGCCCGTCTGGGCGAGCCAGCGGAGGAAGTCGACGTCGTACTTGCGCCACTGGGGCGGGACGCCGCGCCGGATGTACATCCGGCCGAGGCGCGCCGTGCTCTGGGCGCCCTTCGCGTACCACGTGTCGCCCCAACCGTTGCCGTCCGAGTCGCGGAAGTTGTAGGCCTGCCAGGTGTTGGTCGGCATCACGACGGCGACGCGGCTCCGCTCGCCGAGCGTCGTCGGGCGGATCACGAACGGCGCGTAGCCGATCCGGCCGTCGTTCGCGGTCAGCTTGACGAAGTAGACGCCCGTCGGCCACGGGCCGAGCGCCCTGTTCAGCGTCGCCCGCCGATGGCGCGCCTTCCACTCGATCGTCACCGGCTGGTCGACGGGGACGCCGTTCATCAGCGTGTCGCTGTGTGTGCGCGTGTCCTCGCCGCCGGCGCGGAACGTCTGCAGCGTCAGTCCCGTGGCGTCGGTCTCGATCGCGAGCCGGGCGGCGCTGGACGCGACGTAGCTCTCCGCCGTGAAGCCGGCGTCGACGCCGAGCACTCGGACGACCGCCGAGCGCAGCTTGCGGCCCTCGCGGGCGTTGGCGGCGCCGTAGGTGCGCCTGTTCCCGGCGCGGTCGAGGGTGCTGAGGCGGATCAGGTACGTCCTTGCCCCCATCGACCAGTGCGGGTGCCAGGTGAAGGTGTGCGGCCCGGGCTTCAGGTCCGCCCAGAGCTCGTAGATGGTCGTCGGCGAGCTGAGCGTCCGCGTCACCTCGAAGTGCACCTGGGCGGGCTCGTTCAGGCGGAAACTGATCTTGGCCGACTCGCGCAGCCCGTCGCCGTTGGGGGAGATGGTCGTGTAGCGCTCGTTGTCCCCCCGGAACGGCATCCGGCTGCGGTTGCGGGCGCGGATGCTCGTCAGTGTCGGCGCCGTCTGGTCGACGCGGATCGGTGACGTTGCCAGGACGCGAAGCCCGTCGACGAGGCGGATCGTGTAGGCGCCGTCCCACACCCGCGCGCCGTTGCGCAGGCGGCCGTCCCAGCGGAAGTCGAGGTAGCGGCGGCGTCCCGGCTCGACGATCCAGCCGAGCACCCGGCCGTCCCGGTCCGCGAGCTGGATGCCGACGCGCTCGGGCGCGGGCAGCGAGGCCTGGATCCGCAGCCGCTTCGCCTTCGGCGAGAAGTCGTGCGGCGAGACGGTGAGGTCCGCTGCGGCAGCGGGCGGGACGACCGCGAGAGCGATGACGAGCAGGATCAGGCGGCGCATCGGCCCGCAATCCTAGTCACGGCGCGAGACGTTCAGCCGCTCGTCATGTGGCGCCAGAGGTTGTCGAGCATCCGCCACACCGGCTGGAACGTGATCGAGCCGCCGAAGTCGAGCGCGCCCGCCGAGAAGACGCGCGCGCCCTGCTCGGTCTCGTAGTAGGCCATCTCCCCGGTCAGGCCGGGCCCGAAGAGGTCCGGGATCCGGGCGAGGACCTTCGTCCCCGGCGGCGAGAGCGGCGTCGTCGAGTCGATCTCGATCCCGTAGCCGCCCACCATCTCGCCGAGCGTGCCGCCGTTCTCCAGCCCGGTGCCGGCGAAGAGCCACGGCGCCGCCGCCGTGTCGACGATCTGGTAGACGCCTTGCTTGGTGCCGTTGTCGTTCGCCCGGTACTGGACCCCCAGGAGCGCTGACTCGGGCCGGCCGAGCTCACGCCAGAGCTTCACTCGCCGCATCCACTGCCCGTTCTTCTCCACCTTCCAGAAGAAGTTGTTCGCCGAGAGGAAGATCAGGCGGCCACCCAGGTCGCGGAAGCGCTGCACGACGTCGTACGCGTGCTCGGTGACGTACTCCGTGTGGCCGGGGAAGACGACGAGGTCGTAGAGCCGGCGCAGCTCGTCCCCGCTCGGGAACGCCTCGAGATCGTCCTCGGCGAGCACGTCCGGCGTGCGCCCCGTGCCGCGCAGGAACTTGAGGAAGGGAACGTCCGAGCGGCGGAACCACGGCGGGGTGCCGCGCTGGCGGTAGGGCCGCGTCAGCCGGACGGGTGGGTTGCCGCCCGCGTACCAGGTGTCGCCCCAGCCGTCGCCATCGGCGTCGTCGAAGTTGTACGCCTGCCAGGTGTTCGTCGGCATCACCACGGCCTCGCGGACCGTGCCGAGCGTCGTCGGCCTGAGGATCAGCGGTGCGAAGCCGACCCGGCCGTCCTCGGTGGTCAGCTTCGCGGCGTAGACGCCGCTCACCCACGAGCCCGGCGTCAGCGTGATCGTGGACGGCGCCGACCGCTTCCGCTTCCAGCTGAACGAGAGCGGCTGGCCGATCGGCTGGCCGCGCATCTCGTCCACGCGGTCCGTGTACTCGGACTCGGTGCCACAGGCCAGGAACTGCACGGTCAGTAGCTCGCAGTCGGCCGTCACCGTCAGCCTCGCCGGCTCGAGCGGCGCGTAGCTCCGCTTTTCGAATGCGGCCTCGACTCCGAGGACGCGCACGACCGGCGCGATCGACCGCTCCGGCGCCCCCGGACGGTTACCGCCGTACGACTTCCGGTTTCCGAGACCGTCGTCGACGGTCAACCGCATCACGTAGGTGCCGACGGCGATCTTCTCGTCGGGCTTCCACCAGATCCGGTGCGCGCCGGGCTCGAGGCGCAGCTCCTGCTGCCAGACCGTCGTCCGGCGGCGAAGCGCGGTCCGCACGGCCTCGAGCCGGACGGTCGCGGGGCGGTCGAGCGAGAAGCGGATCGACGCCCTGTCGCGGCCCTTGACGCCGGGGCTGACGCTGGCGAAGAGCCGCCGGTCGCCGCTGTAGCGCCGGCCGATGTTGCGCACCGAGAGCCGGGCCAGCGACGGCGCGCGCAGCCGTGCCAGCGCCACCTTGGGCTCGACGAGGACCGCGCCGGCCGCGAGAGCCATGAGTTCGAGCAGGCGAGTACGGGAGACGGCGGGGGGCACGAGCGCCGCATCGTAGACGGAGCGCGTGACGGAAGCGTTAGCCCGCCGCGCGCCGCTCGAGCTCGTTCGACTTCGCCGCCAGCGCGCTGAAACCGGCCTGGAGGAAGTCGTTCGCCGCCGACGCGGCCAGCGACCATGTCAGCAGCCGGCCGCTGCGAGGCGCGACGACGTGCGCGCCGACGACCCCGGCCGCCGCCCACATGCCGATGCAGCGGCTGCACGTGAGCAGCTCGCCGATCGCCTGGCGCGTGCCGCCGTCCTCGACCGGTTTCTCGTCCCCCTCGTGCGCCTCGCCCTGCACGAACGGCTCGCGGATGAAGCTCAGGACCTCGTCGTGGGCAACCGTGCGGGCTGCCTTGAAGGTCGCTGCGGAGAGAATCGCGAGGTCGAGCGGGCGCAGCTGCTCGGGCCGGCGGCCGCGCAGGCCCGCGATCCCGGCGAGGCCGCTCATGCCGATCCCGAAGACCCCGACGAGGGCGGCGTAGGTCGCATAGGGCGGCTTCTGCTGCTCGGTGACCACGGGCTAGGCTGTTACCCGGATGGCGGAACTCAAGACATCCGCTTCGTACGCCCCGACCGGCGATCAGCCGCGTGCGATCGACGAGATCGCGCGGTCGCTGCAGGCGGGCGAGCGCTACCAGACGCTGCTCGGCGCGACCGGCACCGGCAAGACCGCGACGATGGCCTGGATCATCGAGCAGGTGCAGAAGCCGGCGCTCGTGATCGCGCACAACAAGACGCTGGCCGCCCAGCTCTGCAACGAGTTCCGCGAGTTCTTCCCGGCGAACGCAGTCGAGTACTTCGTCTCCTACTACGACTACTACCAGCCCGAGGCGTACGTCCCGCAGGCCGACCTTTACATCGAGAAGGACTCGTCCCGGAACGACGACATCGACCGTCTCCGCCACGCGGCGACGTCGAACCTGCTCTCTCGCCGGGACACGGTGATCGTCGCCTCGGTCTCCTGCATCTACGGCCTCGGCTCGCCGGAGGAGTACGAGAAGCGGGTCGTCTTCCTCACCGTCGGCGAGGAGACCGACCGCGACGTGATGCTGCGGAAGCTGATCGACATCCAGTACGTCCGCAACGACACGCTGCTCGGCCGCGGCCGCTTCCGGGTCAAGGGCGACGTGATCGAGATCCAGCCGGCCTACTCGGAGACGGCCTACCGCGTCTCGATGTTCGGCGACGAGGTCGAGCAGATCACCCACTTCGATCCGCTCACGGGCGAGGTCTTCGCGAAGCTCGACACGGTCACCGTCTTCCCGGCGACCCAGTACGTCACCTCGAAGCCAACGATCGAGCGCGCACACGACGAGATCAAGCAC
Source organism: Gaiellaceae bacterium (assembly GCA_035630545.1). GTDB lineage: Bacteria > Actinomycetota > Thermoleophilia > Gaiellales > Gaiellaceae > Gaiellasilicea. Next base: position 3,623 of record DASQKK010000102.1, on the reverse strand, counting down.
GAGCTCGAGCAGCAGGTGGCGCTCTTCGAGAGCCAGGGCCGGATGCTGGAGGCGCACCGGATCCGCCAGCGCACCGAGTACGACCTCGAGATGATGCGCGAGCTCGGCTTCTGCAACGGGATCGAGAACTACTCGCGGATCCTCGACGGGCGGCCGGCGGGCTCGGCGCCGCACACGCTGCTCGACTACTTCCCCTCCGACTACGTCGTCTTCGTCGACGAGTCGCACCAGACGGTCCCCCAGATCGGGGGCATGTACGAGGGCGACCGCTCGCGCAAGCAGACGCTCGTCGATCACGGCTTCCGGCTCCCGTCCGCGCTCGACAACCGACCGCTCCGCTTCGACGAGTTCCTCGACAAGGTCAACCAGCTCGTCTTCGTCTCGGCGACGCCCGGCCCGTTCGAGCTGCGCCACTCGCAGGTCGTCTCCGAGCAGCTGATCCGGCCGACGTACCTCGTCGACCCCGAGGTGGAGCTGCGGCCGACACGGAACCAGATCGACGACCTCCTGAACGAAATCCGTCGCCGCGAGGAGGCGGGCGAGCGGGTGCTCGTGACGACCCTGACGAAGAAGATGGCCGAGGACCTGACCGACTACCTGCTCGAGGCCGGCGTCCGCGCGCGCTATCTCCACTCGGAGATCGACACGCTCGAGCGGATCCAGATCATCCGCGAGCTCCGGCTCGGCGAGTACGACGTCCTCGTCGGGATCAATCTGCTCCGCGAGGGACTCGACCTGCCCGAGGTCTCGCTCGTCGCCATCCTCGACGCCGACAAGGAGGGCTTCCTCCGCGGCAAGACGGCGCTCGTGCAGACGATCGGCCGCGCCGCGCGCCACCTGAACGGGCGCGTGCTGCTCTACGCGGACAAGATGACCGAGGCGATCAAGGGTGCGATGGAGGAGACCGAGCGGCGGCGCGCGATCCAGCTCGCCTACAACGAGGAGCACGGGACGACGCCGATCTCGATCACCAAGGGCGTCAGCGACATCGCCGAGTTCCTCTCGCTCGAGAACCCGAACGTCCCCGGCCGGAGGCGGCGCGGTGCGAAGGCCGAGGTCGAGGGGCTGTCGCGGGAGGAGCTGGAGAAGCTCGCCGTCACGCTCGAGGAGGAGATGTTCGTCGCCGCCGAGGAGCTGCGCTTCGAGTACGCCGCCAAGCTGCGCGACGAGATCAAGGACCTGCGGCGCGAGCTCGCCGCGCTCGCCGAGCCCGTCAGTTAGGAGGAGACGCCATGTGCCGGAACATCAAGGTGCTGCACAACTTCGAGCCCGCCGCCACGCCCGAGGAGATCGAGGCGGCGGCGCTTCAGTACGTCCGCAAGATCAGCGGCTCGACCAAGCCGTCGAAGGCGAACGAGGCCGCCTTTGCACGGGCGGTCGACGAGGTCACCGCCGCGTCGAAGCGGCTGCTCGAGGCGCTGATCACGTCGGCCCCGCCGCGCGACCGCGAGGTCGAGGCCGCGAAGGCCAAGGCACGAGCCGCCGCCAGGTTCGCATAGCTAGAAGAGCTGCTCGACGACGTGCTCGGCGTCCTCGCCTACGCCGATGAAGAGCGACGACTTCCGCTTGTGCAGCCAGTGCATGCCAACGAACGCGAGCCCCGGGAAGTCGGTGAGGCCGCGCCGGTGGAGTGGCCGGCCGGTGGGGTCGAGGACAGGCAGCTCGATCCAGCCGTAGTCGGGCCGGAAGCCGGTGGCCCAGACGATCGCACCCAGATCGGTGAGATCGAGCTCGCGCACGTCCGGGAGCTCCGGGACCTCCGGCGGGGCCGCGGCCGGTGGCAGTCCCGCGTGCTCGTCGAAGGCCCTTCGTAACCCTGCCTCGAACTCGAGCCCCCTGGCGACGTTCGCAGCGAGGTCGTCGCCGAACAGCGCCCGGCCGCCGCCGAAGCCCTCGAGCCTGCCGACCGGCACGGCGCCGCGAGCCATCAGCGTCAGGGGATTGCAGTCGTGGCCGCCCTCCGTTCCGCTCACGGCGGGGTTGCAGGCAACGAGTGCGTTCGGCGCGGTCAGCGTGTCGACCGTCTGGTCGAGCAGCCCGGTCTCGGCCATCCAGTGGACGAGGTCGCGGCCGCGGTGGCTGCGGGGCACCCACGGGCAGGCGCCGACCGAGAGGTAGACGGTCCTGCCGGCGCCGAGGAGGTCCTCGGCGACCTGGCAGCCGGACTGCCCGCTGCCGACGACGAGGACAGCGCCGTCGGGGACCTCCGCCGGGTTGCGGTACTCCGCCGTGTGCTGCTGGAACACGCCGGGCGGAGCGGCCTCACGCAGCGGCGACGGCGTCGGCCGCTGGTAGGCGCCAGTGGCGACCACGACCGACCGGGCGTCGACCGGGCCGCTGTCCGTCTCGAGCCGGTAGCCGCCTCCGGGAGCAGCCCGCAGCGACGTCGCCGCCACGCCCTCGCGGACGGGCGCAGTGAACGATGCGGCGTAGTCCTCGAGGTAGGAGATCACCTCGGCGAGCGGCGCGAACCCATCCGGAGCGGGGCCGTCGTAGGCGAAGCCGGGTAGCTGCTGGGCCCAGTTCGGCGTGTTGAGCACGAAGCTGTCCCAGCGAGCCTGCCGCCACTCCTGGCCGACCTGTCCGCGCTCGAGGACGACGTGCTCGATCCCTCGGCGCGTCAGGTACCAGCTCGTCGACAGCCCCGCCTGGCCAGCGCCGACGACGACGGTCTCGACGCGCTCGCCCACCGGTATCCCTCAGGCCGCCGCCAGTGCCCCGAGCTTGTCCTTCAGGTAGCGGACATACGGCGCCGCGTCGATCGTCGGCGTCCCGACGACGCGCTCGAGCGTCTCCTGCGGCGTGAACTTGCGCCCGAGGGCGTAGAGCCGCGTCTGCAGCCACTCGTGCAGCTGGCCGAACTCGCCCTGCTCGAACTGGTCGGGCAGGTCGGGCAGCTCGGCGAGCGCCTTTTCCCAGATCTGGACGGAGACGATGTTGCCGAGCGAGTAGGTGGGGAAGTAGCCGAAGCCGCCGCCCGACCAGTGCACGTCCTGCAGCACCCCGAGCGTGTCGGTCGGGACCGGGATCCCGAGGTACTCCTCGAAGCGGCGGTTCCACTCGCCGGGCAGGTCCTTCAGGTCGATCGTGCCGGCGAAGATCTCCTGCTCCAGCTCGAAGCGGAGGATGATGTGGAGGTTGTACGTCGCCTCGTCCGCGTCGACGCGGATGTACGAGGGCTTGACGCGGTTGATCGCCCGATAGAACCGCTCCTGGTCGACGTCGCCGACCGCCTCGGGGAACGCCTCCTGGAAGGACGGGTAGAAGTAGTTCCAGAACTGGCGACTCCGGCCGACGATGTTCTCCCACATCCGGCTCTGCGACTCGTGCAGCGCCGAGGAGACGCCGTGGCAGAGCGGCGTCCGCTCGAGCGAGGGCGAGACGCCGTGCTCGTAGAGGCCGTGCCCGCACTCGTGCATCGCCGTGAAGATCGACGTGATGTCGTCCTCCTTGTACCGCGTGGTCAGGCGGATGTCCTGGGTGCCGGAGCTGGCCGCGAACGGGTGCACGGTCAGATCGAGCCGTGCGAAGGACTCGTCGAAGCCGAAGCGCTTGATGATCTCGAGCGAGTACGCGTGCTGCGCGTCGATCGGCCACGGGCCGGACATGAACGCGTCGTCGCC
>DASQKK010000101.1:0-14780 GCA_035630545.1 Gaiellaceae bacterium | reverse complement strand
TACTTCTCGATCGTGATGGGGATCGCGCTCCTGCTGACCGGGATCGGCTTCCTCGTGCTCACGCTCGGGGGCGCGCTCGGTTGGGTCGCCCGGCCCAGCCACGCCAAGCAGTCCCTCGACACAGCGTCGGCCGCGACCTAGGCACCACCGCGGCTACAAGGCGAAGGGCGGGCCTCGTGCCCGCCCTTCGTTGTTTTCAGACCTGACTTCGAATGGAGGAGCTTCCCATGACACTGATCTGGTTTGTGATCTGGTTGATCGCCAACACCATCGGCGACTCCGAGCCACTGACTTTCGACCCCGTGAACGGCTGGGCAGGAACGCTCCTACTCGCCGTCGCTCTCGACCTCGGCAGGCAGCACGCACCCGAGTTCGGTGGTGCACGGCCCAAGCAGTAGAAAAGCACGGAGCGACGTGCAGCGTAGTGCCCGATTCCCCGGAGGCCGCCCAGGCGACAGTGGAGTCATGGAACCGCACCTGTGTCGAATCGACCGGCTGTGGGCTGAGGTAGATGCGATCTTGTCGGCCGCCGCGGAGGTTGCCTCGCATGCACGGCCAGGCTCCACGTGGCGCCCAGGCGCCCGCCGTCGGTGCCGGTCGGCGTTCAACTCCGAGTCGCACCCGTAGTTCCCCGCAACTCGGATCCGACCACACGCCGATGCGGGCCGGACAGGGCTGCCCGAGGATGTCGACATGACACCCAACACCTCACAGAACACCTCACAGCGACTGCTCACTGATGTACGGGTCGACGACGCGATGCACCGCGGCGTGCTGACCTGCGCACGGGAGGCGTCCCTCTCTGAGGTTGCGCGCGTCATGGCCGAACGCTCGATTCACTGCGTCGTCGTCGAGAACGACAGCGGCGACGGAGGCCCGTACTGGGGCCTGGTCTCCGACCTCGATCTCGTCGCGGCGGCCACGGTCCGAGACCTGGACGATCAGACCGCCGGTGGCACTGCAGCGAGCCCCGTGGTCATGGTCACGCCGACGGAAACACTCGAACGCGCTGCGCAGCTCATGACCGAGCACTCCACGTCGCACCTCGTCGTCGTGGACGCGGGGTTGCTGAGGCCGGTGGGCGTGATCTCGACACTGGACATCGCCGCAGCACTGGCGGACGCTGGCTGACCGTGCACGCGCGATCCCGTGCGCCCCTTTTCGATCGGGTGGTCTGCGGGGTCGACCGCTCCGGCGCAGAAGCGACCGCGGCGCGTGCGGCGGCGCTCGTGGTCGGCAGCCGAGGCATGGATGCGCTCGAAAGCCTGAGCGAGCGGATCGGCCACGAGGCCAGTTGCTCTGTCCTCGTCATGCGGCCGCAGAACCTCCAGGAGGACTGATGCACGCCTCAGCTCGTGCGGCCAATCGCCGCGACGAGGTGACGCGCTTCTCGCGCCACTACCTCCCGGATCTCGTCTACGGAGCGAACGACGGCATCATCACGACCTTCGCCGTCGTCTCGGGAGTCGTGGGCGCGTCGCTATCCGAATCCGTCATCCTGATTCTCGGCTTCGCGAACCTCCTCGCTGACGGCTTCTCGATGGGAGCAAGTAACTACCTCGCCCGTCGCTCGAATGTCGAGAGCGATGCATCCGACGACCGCACCGACGCGCTGCGCCACGGCGCAGCGACGATCGTCGGCTTCGTGATCGCGGGCACGGTCCCGCTGGTGGCCTACCTGGCGCCGATCGGCGACGACATCCGCCTGCCGGCCGCGGTCGGCCTCACTGCGGGAGCTCTCTTCGCTGTCGGCGCATCCCGATCGTTCGTGACCAGGCGCGGCTTCCTCCGCAGCGGCGGCGAGATGCTGCTCGTCGGGTCGCTCGCCGCACTGGTCGCATTCGCGATCGGGGCACTCGTTGCGGGAGTGGACGCGTAGCACAGCGTCGGTAACCCCTGCACTACTGCGCGACGCGCGAGGCCCCGGCCCGTCAACCCCTTCAGGTTTCTACCGAGCAGGATCAGAGAGCTCCCCGATGGCGCGGCAGCACGCGCAGGCGAACCTCTTGGCAACGGGTGAAACGGAGGAAGCTATGTGGACCGGTGGCTTGATGGACTGGGTGGTTCTCGGCTCGGGTTACGTCCTCGCCGCAGCGCTCTTCTATCTGCTTGGTGGATTCGAGCGGGCTGGAGAAGCGATCCGGCGGTGGGGGCGATCCACGACGAGTCAGGGCTGAGTGTCGCTACTGGTGGCGGCGGCGGTCAGGCGCGTCGACGGCGCCGGAGCCGTGAGGGCCACCAGACTCGGTCGCCCACCTCGAAGGTCAGCGCGGGCACGAGGATCGAGCGGACGATGAAAGTGTCGAGGAGGACGCCGAGCGCGACGGTGATTCCGATCTGGGTGAGCGCGACAAGTGGGAGTACGGCCAGCACCGAGAACGTTCCCGCGAGCACGATTCCTGCAGAGGTGATGACGCCGCCCGTGACGGCGAGGCCCGTGAGCATCGCCTCTCGCGTTGGCGCGTGGTGCGCCTCCTCGCGGACGCGCGCCATCAGGAAGATGTTGTAGTCGACGCCCAGGGCGACGAGGAAGATGAACGCGAACAGCGGGTAGCTCGGATCCTCCCCGGGGAAGTCGGCGACGAGCTCGAACAGCACCAGACTCGCACCGAGCGCCGCGAAGTAGGACAGCATGACCGTTGCCATCAACAGCACGGGGGCGGTGATCGCGCGCAGGAGGAGGACGAGGATTGCGAAGACGACGGCCAGTACCAGCGGCACGAGGAGCCTCGTGTCGCGCTGGGTAGCCGCCCGAAGGTCCGCCTCCTCGGCGGTCGGCCCACCCACGAGAGCAGCGTCACCGACCGTGGCGCGGAACTCGTCGCGGAGCGTCTCGATAGCGGCGTAGCCGTTCTCGGAATACGGGTCTGCCGCGAGAGTGACCGTGAAGCGCGTCCCGGGCGAGCCGGTCTGCGGTCGCCCGACGTCCGCGACGACGTCCGACGAACGAGCCGCGTCCACGGCCGTCTGCACCGACGACCGCTCGCTGACCAGCACGACCGTGGGCGCGCTGGCCCCCGCGGGAAACGACCGCGCGAGCAGTTCCTGCCCCTGCACGGACTCCACGTCACCGCGAAACGCGTTCGTCGTCGTCAGGTCGTCGTCCAGCGAGAGCGTCCCGAGCGCGATGACGGCGAGCGCGAGCGTGGTCGCGATCCAAACCGGCCGCGGGCGGGCCTCGATCCGCTCGCCAAGCCGTCTCCAGAATCCCTGCCGTGACGCGTCTTCGCTGCCGTAGCGCGGCACGAACGGCCAGAAGGCGCGTCTGCCCGCCACGAGCAGCAGGGCGGGAAGGAGCGTCAGCATCGTCAGCGCCGCGACCGCGACGCCCATCGCGCCGATCGGCCCGAGGCCGGCGGTCGAGTTGACCGATGCGAAAGAGAGGCAGAGGAGGGCCGCAACGACGGTGCCCGCGGACGCGACGATTGCGGGGCCTGCCTGCGTCAGCGCCACGCGCATCGCCTCGTGCTTGTCTTCGAGCAGGCGGAGTTCTTCGCGGTAGCGGGCAGTCAAGAGGAGTGCATAGTCCGTCCCGGCGCCGAAGACGAGCACCAGCAGGATCCCTCCGACCTGCCCGTTGATGACCACGCCCGCTTCGGCGAGCAGGTAGCCGAGGCCGCGCACGACCGACTCGGCGAACAGCACCGCCACGAGGGGTAGCAGCCAGAAGATCGGGCTGCGGTAGATCAGCACGAGCAGCACGAAGACGAGGCCGGCCGTCGCGAAGAGCAGCGTCGAGTTGATCCCCTCGAAGACTTTGCTGGCGTCCGCGGAGAAGCCCGCCGGTCCGGTGACCTTCGTCTCGATGACGGCGGGAACCTGTTCATCGAGGACGGCGCGAAGCTCGTCGACCGCGCCGGTCAGGATGTCCTCCTCGCCCCCCGCCCTGATCGGAACAGCGATGAGCGCGGCTGCCCCGTCCTCCGCGAAGACCGGAGGGGAGGGCGCTCCGGCTCCGGGAATGTCGGCCGCCGCGACTGCCTCTCGCGCGCGGACGATCGCCTGGCGGTCGGGCTCGTCGAGGCCGTCGCCGCTGCGGAAGACGACAATCGCCTCCGTGACGTCGCCGTCCGGGAACGCGCCCAAGGCCTCGAGCACCCGGACCGACTCGGCCTCCTCGGGAAGGAAGCTCGACGGCTCGTTTTCCTGGGCACCCTCGAACTTCCCGATGAACGGCCCGAGCGCCGCGAGGACGACGAGCCAGCCCGCCAGCACGACGAGCTTTGTCCGCCTGCCGGCGATGAATGCGGGTATACGCCTCATGCCAGCTCGACGCGGAGCGAGCACCGGAGGCGAGACGGCGTCGATGCGCCTCGCCTCCGGCCTCGAGCCTGGTCACGTCGCGGGCACACGTCGCTCCGTTCGGATTGGTTTCCGGTCGCCGGGTCAGGCGGTCGCGACGCGGGGGTCGCGGCTCCACCGCCGGCGGATCGCGTGCTGCTGGGCGATCTGGTAGACGGCAGCGGCACCGACCAGTCCGTAGACGATGCGGCTGACCGCGTTCGTCTCTCCGAAGTCGAGGCCGACGAGCGCGGCCACGAGATCGAACTCGGCGATGGCGATCAGGCCCCAGTTCAGGCCGCCGACGATGACGAGCGCTGCGGCGGCGATGTCCAGCTTCTTCATCCTTGTCCTCCTTGTAGAGTGTTTGTGGAAGTTCTGTCGAGACAGTAGCGCCTGCCGGGCAGTCTTGTCAACTTTTTGTCGAATGTTCGTATAGACTCTCGCCATGGCTGAGGCTCGTCTCCGCATCGGGGCGCTGAGTGAACGCGTCGGCGTGTCCCCCGGGCTCCTGCGGGCGTGGGAGACACGGTACGGCCTGCTGCGCCCGCTCCGAACGGAAGGCGGCTTCCGCCTGTACTCGGCCGAAGACGAGGAACGCGTGCGCACGATGCAGCGCCATCTGGACGCCGGCGTGCCGGCGTCCGAGGCGGCCCGGCTGGCCCGGGCCGAGGGGGCCGAGAGCGAGGGCGTCCGGCCCGCGGGCGTGGCGCTCCTCGGTGACGAGCTACGCGACGCGCTCGACCGGCTCGACGAGCCGGCTGCCAACACGGCCCTCGACCGGCTCCTCGCCGGTCTCACGATCGAGACGGTCCTGCGCGATGTCGTTCTCGTCTATCTTCGCGAGCTCGGCGACCGGTGGGCGCGCGGCGAGGCATCCGTCGCCCAGGAGCACTTCGCCAGCAACGTCCTCCGTGGGCGCCTGCTCGGACTGGCTCGGGGGTGGGGCAACCGCTCCGGCCCGACGACCGTGCTGGCGTGTGCTCCCGGTGAGTTCCACGATCTGCCGCTGATGATCTTCGGCCTGGTGCTCGCGGGTCGCGGCCGCGGCATCACGTACCTCGGACCAGACACGCCCGTTGCGACGATTCACGATGCGCTCGCGGAGGTCGACGCACAGCTCGTCGTCGTCTCGGCGACCGCGACGGAGAGGTTCGCACCTGTCGAGCGGGACCTGGCACGCCTCGCGGCCGAGGTTCCGGTGGCGATAGCTGGGGCGGGCGCAACATCTGCGTTCGCTCGCAGCATCGGCGCCTCCCACCTCGAGGGCGATCCGGTGACTGCCGCGGATCGGGTGGCGGCCGCGGGTCTGTGAGGCCGAAGAGAGCCAGGCGCGGCTCGGCGTGGAGCCAGTTGCGGGGGTGTTCTGCGATGGAGCTAGGCGGGCTCGAACCGCCGACCTCCTGGGTGCGATCCAGGCGCTCTCCCAGCTGAGCTATAGCCCCTCGGCCGCGCATTGTAGCGCGTCAGTTCAGCGCCGCCACCAACGCCTCGAGCGTGTCCTGGTTCCAGCCGTTCATGAAGTCGGCATGTGCGCCGTAGCGGCCGGACGCCTGGAGCAGGCGGCGCTGCTCGGTCTCGGGGTAGAGGAAGATGAGGACGAGCGTCGGCACCGCGACCGGGTGCGTGCGCGGGCAGCGCCCCTTGGTCGCGTAGGCCATGTGGCGCTTGTGGTCGACGCCGTCGAGGTCGCGGCCGTTCCAGCAGCTCGGGAACGTCGCCCGCAGGTGCAGCGCCCGGTCGGGCGGGCAGTTCGGCACGACGGCAGACCTGGCCGGCGCGCCGAAGCCGCCGCACCCCCAGCCGACCACGGAGAGCGACTGCGCCCGCTTGGCGTTCTGATTGCCGGCGATCATCACGAGCCCCGCCGGGAAGGCGCGGACGGGCTCCGAGGTCCGGCGCACGTAGTAGCCGACGCCGACGAGCGGTCGCAGTGCCCGCCCACCGGCGAAGAGCGTCGGCACCCAGTAGGCGGACGAGTCGCCGATGTCCTCGCAGCTCGACGCGCCGCCGACCAGCGAGGCGGCGGTGGACTTCGCGTCGACGGCCTTGTTGCCGATGAACGTGTGGTGGTGCGACGCGCCCGGCTTGCCGGCGAGCACGATCGGGTCGTCGTTCGACATCAGGCTGACGCCGCAGCCGATCACGAAGTACGGCCCGCCCGGGAAGCGGGTCGGCTCGGGATCGGCGGCGACGCGGACGGCGAGCGCCGGCAGCGCGGTCACGCCGGCAGCGACGAACGCGGCCAGCACGAGGACTTGTGGCGTCGAGAGCCTGCGCAGCATGAACCCTCCGCTCGAGTTGCGGCGATTGTCACATAGTTCGGGTCAAGAAACAGTCAAGGCGCGACCGGTTGCAGCGACTCGAGCCGGTCGATCCTCGCCATCTTGGGGAAGAGCCGCGGCCACCCGACCGCGCAGAGGATCGTCAGCGAGCCCCCGATCACGACCGCGGGCACGGCGCCGATCAGGGCGGCAGCGACGCCCGACTCGAAGGCACCGAGCTCGTTCGACGCGCTGATGAAGACCATCTCGACCGCGTTGACCCTGCCGCGGAGCGCATCCGGTGTCGCGAGCGCGGTGATCATCGAGCGGATGTTCATGCTGATCATGTCCGCGAACCCGCTCACCGCCAGGGCCGCGAACGAGAGCGGGAACGAGTGCGAGAGACCAAAGACGATCATGCTGGCGCCGAAGACGCCGACGACGATCAGGAGCTTCCGCCCTGCCATCCCCCGCAGCGGCCGGCGCGTGAGCATGATCCCGGCCAGCAGCGCGCCGACGGCCGGCGCGCTCCGCAGCAACCCGAGCCCGACAGGCCCGACGTCGAGCACGTCGCGCGCGAAGACGGGCAGCAGCGCCACCGCGCCGCCGAACAGGACCGCGACGAGGTCGAGCGAGATCGCGCCGAGCAGGACGGGCGTCCGCCGCACGAAGCGCAGTCCGGCCAGCAGCGACTCCAGGCGCGAGCCGCCGACCTCGAAGGGCGGGTCCTCGATCGCGCGCAGCTTCATCGGCACCACGAAGGCGACGGAGATCAGCATCAGCACCGCGCTGGTCGCGTAGACGACCTCCGGCCCGAGCGCGAAGAGCAGCCCGCCGACGGCCGGCCCGATGACGACAACGGCCTGGAAGACGGTCGAGCGCAGCGCGATGGCACTCGGCAGCAGCTCGAACGGGACGAGCGTCGGCGTCATCGAGCGGATCGCCGGGTTACCGACCGCGGCCGAGCAGCCGCTGGCGAAGGAGAGCACGAGGAAGGGCCACAGCTGGTCGGCGCCGTTGATGCTGACGACGAGCAGGAGCATCGTGATCACCGCGTCGACGGCGAGCGACCCCATGTAGATCAGCTTCCGCGGCACCCGGTCGGCGAGCGCTCCGGCCGGGAGCGCGAACAGGAGCAGGGGCAGGAACTCGGCCAGGCCGACGAGACCGAGGTAGAGCGGGTTCCGGGAGATGTCGTAGACCTGCCAGCCGACGGCGACGAAGACCATCTCCCGGCCGAATCCGTACGAGATGCTCGAGCCGATCGAGAGCGAGAAGTCGCGGACGCGGAGGACGTGTGGCAGGCGTGGCCGGCGGCGTCTCATCGGACGGCGAGGCTATCCATACGATGCGGACGTGCGCGCGGTCGTGCTCGACGCAGACGGACAACCCCGCCTCGCGGACGTGCCGGCGCCGGCCGACCCGATGCGCGTGCTCGCCTGCGGCCTCTGCGGCTCGGACGTCGAGAAGATCGGCGTCGCGCCACCGGGCACGGTGCTCGGGCACGAGGTCGTCGCACAGCGGGCGGACGGCATCCGCGTTGCACTGGTCCACCACCTCCCCTGCGGCGCGTGCGAGCGCTGCCTCGCCGGCCACGAGTCGACGTGCGACCGGTTTGCGGCGCCGACGATCGTGCCGGGCGGCTTCGCCGAGACGGTCGAGAGGACCGAGGGTCTCGAGGTTCCCGCAAGCATCGCCGACGCGGTCGCCACCTACCTGGAGCCACTCGCCTGTGTCCTGCGAGGTGCCGAGCGCGTGCCCCGCGGCCGCGTCCTCGTCGTCGGCCAGGGCTTCGTCGGCCGGCTCTTCGCGGCGGTGCTGCGCGAACGCGGCGACGACGTCTACGCCACGGACGCCCGGGCAGAGCGCGCGGGGCGCAAGCCCGACGGCACCGTCGACGCCGCCGTCCTCTGCGCTCCTGCGGCGCCGCTCGACGCCGTCGCGGCCGGCGGCACCGTCCTCGTCTTCTCCCCCGCCACATCCGTCGAGCTCGATCTCGTCTACCGCAACGAGCTGACGCTGGCCGGCTCGCGCTCGGCGACGCCGCGTCACATGCGGGAGGCGCTGGAGCTCCTACCCACGCTCGACCTGCCCGAGCCGACCGTCCTCCCACTTGACCGCTTCGAGGACGGGCTCGACCGGTACCGCTCCGGCCGCGCGCTCAAGGTGGTGTTCACGCCCTGAGGGCGCTCCGCTTCCACGGGCCCGGCGACCTCCGGCTCGAGGAGGTCCCGCGCCCCGAGCCCGGGCCGGGCGACGTGCTCGTCCAGGTCGAGGTCGCGCTCACCGACGGCACCGACCTGAAGGCGTTCCGGCGAGGGCACCCGGTCCTGCTGCGGGAGCTGCCGAGCCCGTTCGGACACGAGTTCTGCGGGATCGAGGTCGCCACGGGAAGACGCGTCGTCGCCGCGAACTCGGCCGCGGGCGACGAGCGCGGCGAGCCGATCGAGCTCCTGAACGGCGCCTACGCCGAGCTGCTCGTCGTTCCGGCGCCGATCGCGCGGGTCAATCTCCTGCCCGTCCCGGCCGGGCTCGAGCCCGAGGTCGCAGCGATGGTCGAGCCGCTCGCCTGCTGCCTGCGTGGCGTCGAGCGAGCGGAGATCCAGCCGGGCGACCGGGTCGCGATCCTCGGCGCCGGGCCGATCGGCCTGATGCTGAGCGCGTGCGTCGCCGACGCTGGCGGCCGGCCCGAGGTCGTCGGCGGCCGCGCCGAGCGACGCGCGCTCGTCCCCGAGTTTGCCGGCACGAGCGCGGACGGTGACGGAGCGGACGTCGTGATCGAGGCGGCCGGCACCGAAGCAGCCTGGCAGCGGGCGCTCGAGCTCGCCCGTCCGGGGGCCACCGTCGTCTACTTCGGCGGCCGCGAAGCCGGCGCCGAGCTGCGCGTGGACGCGTACCGGCTCCACTACGAAGAGCTGACGCTGCGCGGCGCGTTCCACCACGCGCCGCGGCATGTCCGGGCCGCGCTCGCGTTCCTCGCCAGCGGCGCCTATCCGTGGCACCGACTGGTCACGCACCGGGTCCGACTCGAGGACGTGCCCGCCCTCCTGGCCGATCCGCCGCGGGACTACCTGAAGGCGGCGGTGATCCCCTAGATTTCCGCCATGGGGCTCGCCCACTGGGACGACGTCGAGCAGCAGCGGCGCGCGAAGGGCGAGATGAATGCGACCTGGCAGCGGCTCGGCGACGCCGCGGGCGCGAAGGGCGTCGGCCTCAACCGCGTGCGCGTCCCGCCCGGCAAGCTGCCGACCCCGCCCCACTCGCACGGCGCCTCGGAGGAGGTCTACTACGTGCTCGGGGGCTCCGGGCTCGCCTGGCAGGACGAGCAGGTGCACGAGGTGCGCGCCGGCGACTGCGTCGTCCAGCGCGCCGACGAGCTCGAGCACACGTTCATCGCCGGCCCCGAGGGCCTCGACTATCTCGTCTTCGGCACGCGGCACCCGACGGAGCTCGGCTGGCTGCCCCGCTCGGGCGCCGTCCGCTTCGGCTGGCCCTGGGTCGAGGGCCGCACCGACGACCCCTGGGACCGCGAGGCGGAGTCGCCGCCGCTCGCCTACGGCGAGCCCGCGGCGCGACCGGCCAACATCCTCAACATCGACGAGGTCGAGCTCGAGCGCTGGGGCGGAGCCGCAACCGCCCCGCTCGCGACCAGGGAGCTCTCCGACCAGGCTGGGTTCCACTGGGAGCGGCTCGACCCGGGTGCGCGCGGCTCGGTGCCCCACTGCCACTCCGAGGAGGAGGAGATCTTCGTCATCCTCGAGGGCGACGGAACACTCCACCTCTGGCCGTCGCCGTCGTTCGCCCGGGGTACCGGTGCCGAGAAGGAGGCGATCCCGATCCGGCCCGGCCACGTGATCGCGCGGCCGCCGGCGACGCGGGTCAGCCACTGGTTCCGGGCCGGCCCGGACGGGATGACGATGCTGATCTACGGCACGCGCAAGCCGAACGACATGTGCTGGTACCCGCGCTCGAACAAGATCGCGTGGCGCGGGCTCGGCGTGATCGGACGGATCGAGGTGCTCGAGTACGACGACGGCGAGCCCGAGGACGACGGAACCGACGAGGAGACCCCCTCCTAGCCGAAGAGCGTCAGCTCGGGCTCGCGCTCGCCGCGCAGCACCGCGAGGTCGATCTCGACCCACCCGATCCCGCGCGACTCGGCGAGCGTGACCGCCTGCGGCTTGAACGACTGGGCCACCAGGATCCCGCGGCAGCCCGCCTTCGCCGGATCGGCGCGGATGAAGTCGAGGTAGCGCGTCAGCTGCTCGACGGCCTCGATCGTGCCGACGCGCTTGATCTCGACCGCGACCCAGCCGCCGTCGCAGTCGCGGCACATCAGGTCGACGGGGCCGATCTCGGTCGTCCACTCGCGCCGGTCGAGACGGAGCTCGGCCTCGATCCGCTCCGGCGCGTCCGCCAGCGCCTCCTGCAGGTGCTTCTCGACCCCATCCTTCTCCAGGCCCGCCACCTCGTCCAGCTCGTGCTCCTGGTCGGAGAGCACCTCCGCGATCCGGATCTCCAGCCGGTCCTCCGCCTTGCCGGCCCGCTTGCGGACGACGATCAACGCGTCCGACTCCTCGATCACCGTCGGCGGCGTCATCCAGTTGCTCGGGCGGTAGCCGCCGCTGTCGGCGTGGACGAGCACGGAGCCGTCGGCCTTGATCATCAGCAGACGGACCGCCTCGGGCAGGAAGGCGTCGAGGCGGCCGGTGTAGCTGACCTCGCAGCGGGCGACGAGCAGGCGCATGGGCCGCTCAACCTACTGTCTCTTTCGGACGGTCCGATTCAGCGGCGGCGGATCAGGGTGACGCCGTCTCGCACGGTCAACTGCACGACGGCGACGCGCTCGTCGGCGGCGAGCTTGTCGTTCAACGTCGCGATCGTCTTCGTCGTCTCGTCGGGCGGATCGAGCACGCGCCCGCTCCAGAGCGTGTTGTCGATCGCGATCAGGCCGCGCTCCGAGAGCCGCGGCAGCACCGCCTCGAAGTACGCGTCGTAGTTCTCCTTGTCGGCGTCGATGAAGACGAAGTCGAACTCGCCCTCGAGCGTCTCGATCGTCTCGAGCGCCGGACCGAGATGGAGCGTGATCTTGCCGCCGTCCGGGCTTCGGTCGAAGTAGCGCTGCGCGACCTCGGCGTGCTTCGGCTCGTTGTCGAGCGTGTCGATCCGCCCGTCCGGCGGCAGCGCCGCGGCCATCGAGAGCGCCGAATAGCCGGTGAAGGTGCCGATCTCCAGCACCCGCCTCGCACCCGTGCCGGCGACGAGGAGCTCGAGGAGGCGGCCCTCGATCGGGCCGGTCAGCATCTGCGGCGAGGCCATCGTCGCCTTCGTCTCGGCGGCCAGCTCCGCGAGGAGTGCCTCCGGCGCGGTCGTGTGCCGCTCCGCGTACTCCTCGATCGGCTCGTCGACGATGAGGCTCAACGTTCGACCCGCGAGCCGCCGACGATCGCCTCGCGTCCGTCCGCGAAGCGGACCATCGCCTTGCCCTTGCCGTCGTAGTCCGGCGACCAGACGACGAGCGTCGCGTCCTCGCCGCCCACGCGCACCGCCTCGTCGATCGATGCCGCGGCGCCACGCCAGTAGCGGACGAACGGGTTCTCCTCCCATTCGCGGCCGATCGTCGTCTCGTCCGTGTGCCCGGGCAAGACGCGCACCTCGTGCGGCAGGGTCATCAACGTGTCCATCACGGAGGTCCGGATCGGGGCGGCGTCCGGGCCGCCGCCGACCGCGTCCTTGAAGAGGATGTCGGCCGTGAACGCGACGGTTTCGTTCGCGACGAAGGCAAGGTGATCGGGTGCATGGCCCGGGGTCTCGAGCGCCTCGATCGTCAGCCCGCCCGTCTCGAGCGGTCCCTTGACGATCTGGACGCCGTACCGCTCGACCAGCTCGCCGTCACCGGCGATGTGATCGGGATGCGAGTGCGTCGTCAACAGGTGCGTCACGCTCAGGCGCTCGCGCTCGACGATCTCGTGCAGCGGCTCGAGCGGCGCGCCGCTGTCGATGAAGACGGCAGTCCCGCCCGGCTCGTCCGCGAGCAGATACGCGTTCGAGAGCCAGTCGGGATGCATGCTCCGCTCGATCAGCACGGCCAGACCGTACACGGCGAGAAAGGATTGCGGCCGGCGGTGCCTCTTCCTCTCTGGGTGCGCGCGCTCGCGAGAGCTGCACGCGCCCGGGCCTCTTCTACGGCGCGTGCGGCAGCGTCGGAGGAGGTCGCAACGGGACCGGCACCGGCGGTGCGCTCGCCCCAGCGGCGCCCGCCGCGCCGGTCGCGGTCCCGACCGGATCGGGCAGTGCCGGCGGCGCAACCGGGAGCGGGACGGGGAGCGCGACCGCGAGCGGCGGCAGCGACACGGGCGGCAGCGGCAGCTCGAGCGGTGGCTGGACCACCTCGTCGAGGCGGACGCTCGGGGTGCTTGCGAGAACGACCGTGGGCGGCGGAGCCAACGGGGCCGCAGCGGGCGCGGCGGGCGGGGGCGGCGCCGCTGCCGGCTGCGTCCGCGGCGGCGGCACGTGAGGTTTCGCCGGGGCGGTGCGGCCGCGGGGAGGCGCAGCCGTCCGCTTCACTGTCCGAGCCGTCAGCTTCGCAGCCGGCCGGGCGGCGGCAGGCTCGACACCGGTAGGCGCGCTCGCCGCAGCACTCGAGCGGGCAGCCTCGCGTGCGACAGCGTCGGAGACCGGGACGGCGACGCTGGCGCCGGCGATCGTGAGCAGGGTCGCGCCGAGCGCACCTGCCGCCCGCGGCGTCATCGTCGCGAGCTCCACACGCGCGGCCAGTCCGGCGAGCCAACTCGGCACAGGCGGCAGGAAGACGGGCCGGCGGACCGCCACGGTCGGCGGCTCGAGCCACTCCCGCAGCGACCGGCGGGCGCGGAAGAGCAGCATCTGGACCGAGCCGACGGTCGAGTCGGTCTCGCCGGCGATCTCCGCGTAGGAGAGGCCGACGAGCTCGCGGAGGACGAACACGCGGCGTTGCTCGTCCGGCAGGCCGGCGAGTGCCTCGGCGAGCGCGCGCGACTGCTCGTACGAGAGCTCGTCCGCCGCCGGGAACTCTGCGTCGTCGACGAGCTCCTCGCGAGGGCGGTGCTGAGCCGTACGGAACCGGCGCCGGCGCACGTTCTCGGAGATCGCGAGCAGCCACGCGCGCGGCGACTGTGGCCGGGTGCCTCGCAACACCGCCCGGTAGGCATCGGCGAACGCGGCCTGCGTCACGTCCTCGGCGTCGTGCGCGTTGCCGAGCTCGCGCAGCGCCGCGCGGTAGACGTCGGCGTGGTGCCCCCGGTAGAGCTCCTCGAACGTGAGGTCTACGTCGGCGCGAGGAGAACGTGCACGGCCCGTGGCCATCGCAGGGACAACGGCCGCGGGCCCGGGAAAGATGCGCGTCAGCCCTCGGCGCGGCGCTTCGCAGCGAGGAGCCAGAGGCGGCGCGTCAGCCCGCTGAACGGGCGGATCACGAGCCAGTAGGCGCGGAACCGGCGTCGGGACGACGCGTCGGTGAGGAAGACGCGCGTCTCCGTCTCGAGCCGTGCGCCGTCGCCGTCCGGCACCGCACGCAGGTCGAGCGCCAGCTTTGCGTAGCCAGGCTCGGTGAAGCGGGCGAAGTCCTCGGCGGGACGCGTGCCCCCGCGCGGCGTCCACGGGCGGCCGATCAGGACGAGGGTCTCCGGGTCGTGCAGCCGGAAGCCGCCTGCCTGCAGCGACGCCCAGATCGGCCCGCGCGGCGCCGCCCGCAGTCCGCGCAGGAGGAAGAGGAGGGAGACGAGGCGCACGTCCTCGAGCCTCGTCTCCCGCGCCGCGGCGAGCGCCGCCTCGGGCGTGGCCGCGACGCGCACCGAGTGTTGCTCGCGGTGGTGGTAGACGGGGAGCGCGTCGGTGACCGGCATGCCGCGATCTTTCCAAAGAGCGCGTTTCGAACTGAAGCCTTGAGCCGGTGGGACTACGAAACGTCACTCCGAAACGCGCTCCAACGGCGAGAATCGCCCGATGCGCGTGGCCCTCGTCGTCCTGGCCCTGCTCGCGGCCGCGCCCGCGCAGGCCGGCGTTCGCGTCGTGCCGCCGTTCGACCCCGCCGACTACGCCGACCGCGCCGCGGTCGGCCTCGTGGTGCCGGGCGCAGGCCCGACCGTGACTCGTGAAGCGGCGCTCGCGGCGCTCCTGCGCGGCAAGCTCGAGCACGGGCTGCTCGGCGGGATCGCGGCCGGGGAGAACCGGATCGAGCTCGGGACGCCGGGCGAG
>DASQKK010000100.1:0-13105 GCA_035630545.1 Gaiellaceae bacterium | reverse complement strand
CCCGGCGAGTGAGACCCTACGCATAAAGACTCCCCTTGATTTGGAGGAAAGTGGCGCGCCTGGAGCGCGAGATTACTCGGTTTCAACTAGTTAGACAACGAAGGTTTCAGGAAGTTAGAAGCGACCTGACCCACTCTGGTCAGACGAGGGCGGGGTCCGTGACCGGCGCCCGGCAGACGAACCGCTCGCAGACGTAGACGGCGGGCTCCCCGCCGACGAGCTCCTTGCCCGCGAGCAGCGGCACCTCGTCGGCAGGACCGACGGCCACGACAGTCCGCGGCTGCCAGGGGTCGAGCGCGGCGCGCGCGACCTCGGAGTCGACCGGGCCGACGATCGCGAGCTCACGCGGCGGGCTCAGGTGCAGGTCGAGCGCAACGAGCCCCCAGCCGAACGCTGACGGCGCCCGCTCGAGCGCGGGCCGGAGCAGCTGAAGGACGGAGACGCCACGCCGCTCGAGCTCGTCGTCGCCGTAGATCCGGGCGAGCCGGAGCAGAACGTGCGCCAGCATCGAGTTGCCGGACGGGAGCGGGTGGTCGTCGAGCTCCTTCGTCCGGGCGACCAACCGCTCGCCGTCGAGCGGCGAGAGGAAGAAGCCGCCGTGCTCCTCGTCGGCGAAGAGCTCGACCGCCAGCCGTGCGAGTCGGTGCGCCTCGTTGAGCCAGCGCAGCTCGCCGGTCGCGACGTGCAGCTCGAGCAGCCCGTGGGCGACGTTCGCGTAGTCGTCGAGGTAGCCGTCGCCGCTGGTGCGCCCATCGCGAAAGCTCCGCCGCAGCCGCCCGTCGGCGCCCGAGAGCGGGCCGAGCAGGAACTCGCCGAGCCGGCGCGCCGCGTCGATCCAGTCCGCCCGCTGGAGCCGCCGCCCGGCCTCTGCAAGCGCGGCAAGCGCGAGCCCGTTCCAGGACGCGATCGCCTTGTCGTCGCGCAGCGGCTTCGGCCGCTCCTCCCGGATCGCGAGCAGCCGCGCCCGCGTCGCCTCGTCCAGAGCGCCGCGAATGATCGAGCGGCCGTGCTCGAAGGGCTCGAGCAGCCCGGCGGGCGCGCCTTCCTCCTCCGTCCAGGTGAAGGTGAGCCCCTCGACGCCGTCGGTGTCGGCGTCCTGCGCCGAGGCGAGCCCACCCGCCGGCAGCAGTAGCTCGCCGAGCATGTACTCGATCGTCTCGGTCGCGATCTCGCGGTAGCGGCCGGTGCCCGTCACGAGCCAGCCGTGCAGGTACGCCGCCGCCAGGAGCGCGTTGTCGTAGAGCATCTTCTCGAAGTGCGGCACCAGCCACCGGTCGTCGACCGAGTAGCGGTGGAAGCCGCCGCCGAGCAGGTCGTACATGCCGCCGGCGGCCATCTCGTCGAGCGTCTTCACCGCCATCGCGTGCGCCGCCTCCCCCTCCCGGCGGAGCAGGAACTCGAGTGTCGGCGCGTTCGGGAACTTGGGCGCCCTCCCCCAGCCGCCATGCGCACGCTCGAAGGTCGCGCTCAGGTTGTGCTCGGCGGCGGCGAGAACCGAGTCGGTGAGCGGGTCGAGCGACGGCCTCAGCTCGGCCGAATGGCGGACGGCCTCGACGAGCTGGGCCGCGGCGCGCGAGACGTCGTCACGGCGGTCGCGCCACGCCTCCGCGATCGAGTCCAGCACCTGCCTGAAACTCGGCATCCCGTGCCGCGGCTCGGGCGGGTAGTACGTGCCGCCGTAGAAGGGCTCGCCTTCGGGCGTCAGGAAGACGGTCATCGGCCAGCCGCCGTGCCCCGACAGGGCCACGACCGCCTCCATGTAGACCGCGTCCAGGTCGGGACGCTCCTCGCGGTCGACCTTGACGTTGACGAAGCGCTCGTTCATCACTGCGGCGGTCGACGCGTCCTCGAAGGACTCGTGCTCCATCACGTGGCACCAGTGGCAGGCGGCGTAGCCGATCGAGAGCAGGATCGGACGGTCCTCCTCCCGCGCGCGGGTCAGCGCCTCGTCGCCCCAGGGGTACCAGTCGACCGGGTTGTCGGCATGCTGGAGCAGGTACGGGCTGGTCTCCTCGGCGAGCCGGTTCACAGCCCGAGCTTGCCATGCGCTTTGCATACTGGGTTCCATGTCCTCACTCCCGAGCGGCACCGTCACCTTCGTCTTCAGCGACATCGAGGGGTCGACGGCGCTCCTGAAGCAGCTCGGCGAGCGCTACGACGGCGTCCTCTCCGACCACCGCCGGCTGATGCGCGAGTCCTTCACCGCGCGTGGCGGCGTCGAGATCGACACGCAGGGCGACGCGTTCTTCTTCGCCTTCCCGCGCGCCCGCGATGCGGTCGAGGCGGCGGTAAAGGCGCAACGAGCCCACGCGGCGCACGAGTGGCCCGACGGCTGCACCGTGCACGTGCGGATGGGCCTGCACACCGGCGAGCCCGCCCTCGGCAGCGAGGGCTACCTCGGCCTCGACGTCGTCCGCGCGGCCCGGCTCTGCACCGCCGGCAAGGGCGGCCACGTGCTGCTCTCGGACACGACGCGCGCGCTCGTCGGCGCGTCGCTGCCCGATGGGGTCTCGATCTTCCCGCTCGGCGAGCGGCGGCTGAAGGACATCGACGAGCCTGAGCGCGTCTTCGAGCTGGAGATCGAAGGTGCCGCGCCGCCCCTGCCCGCGGACGAGGAGGAGCAACGCGTCCCGGCGCCGGTCGCACCACCCGCACCGCCCGCACCACCCGCGCCTCCGGGGGACGACTTCGGCGCTCGGCTGGCGGAGCGGATCGACTCGCACGTGCGCCAGAAGGTGGAGTCGGTGCTGGGGCGGGTGATGTCGGACGTCGATGCCATCGCCGACCGCGCAGCCAGGGACCCCGACAGGATCGCGGAGCGGCTCGACGACGACTAGCCGAGCACCTCTCGAACGCCGCGGAGCCGCGTGCGCAGGAGCGACCGGGCGCGGGAGGAATCGAGCGAGCAGTCGAGCGGCCGCGTCTCCGGAGCCGGCCCGGACCTGACCGGCGCGCCCGCGATCAGCTCCGCGAACTCCGCGCGGGAGACGTCGTCGGCACCGGCGACATGCAGCGGCCCGGTGACGTCGAGCTCGGCCAACTCCAGCAGCGCCTCGGCAAGGTCGGTCACGTGCACCGGGCTCCTGATCTCGTTGGTGAAGAACGTGAACCCCGGATCCCGCGGCGCGAGCTCGTGCTTCGAGGGCGTGACGCCGCCGTAGAGCAGCGACGTCCGCACGATCAGCACGTCCGGACGCGCGAGCGCGACGCGCACCTCCGCCTCGGCCTTGGCGCGGCCGTAGTCGGTCACCGGCGACAGCGGGTCCTCCTCCACGTACGGCGAGCCCTTGCGGCCGTCGAAGACGACGTCGGTCGAGAGATGGACGAGCCTGGCGCCCGCTGCGGCGGCCGCCCGGGCGACGTTCTCAGAGCCGACCGTGTTGACGTCGTCCTCCTCCTGCCGGTAGGCGGTGTGGATGACGACGTCCGGGCGCAGGCGCTCGACGAGCTCCGACACGGCGCCGGCGTCGCGCACCTCGACACGCTCGGTCGTCGCGTCCGGGCGGAGCCTGACGAGCTCGGAGCCGAGGTAGCCGGTCGCGCCGGTGACGTGCAGCCTCACGGGGGAACGCTATCCGCCCGGCACCGTAGGCTCGCGCGCATGAGACGAATATTCCTGTGGCTCAACTTCCTGCTGTCGACACTGATCGTTCTCCTGGTCTTCGCCCAGGCGTACTTCATCACCGCCTATGTCTCCGGTGCGGGCCAGGACGCGCTCGACACGCACGGGTTCATCGGTTTCGCGATCATCCATCCGGCCGAACTGTTCGTCTTCCTGACGGCGTTCGGTGCCTGGCCGCGAGCCTGGCGGTGGATCGGCTTCACGTTCTTCCTCTTCGTCCTCGGCACGGTGCAGATCTTCCTCTCCCCTCCCGACGAGGATCCTGCGAGCGGCTGGGTGCACGGCTTCCACGGCCTGCTCGCGCTCGTCGTCGCCGTAACGGCAGCAGTGATCGCACACCGCGGCATGCGCGATCTCGGGCTCAGGCGTGCTTCGCGCGGCGGCGGGCCCGAAGGTGCCGCACCAACTCGATCACTCCCGTAACGGCGAGCGCGAGTGCGAATGCGAGGAGGAGTCCCTTCCAGGGCTCCTCCTCGAACGTCTTGCCGCCGAAGTAGCCGAGCAGGACGGCGTAGCTCCCCCAGATGAAGCCCGCAAGCGTGTCGAACATCAGAAAGCGGCGCCAGGGGTAGGTCTCGACGAAGCCGGCCGTGAAGGTCGTCACCGTCCGCCCGCCGGGGATGAAGCGGGCGACGACGATCAGGTAGCCGCCGCGCTTGTCGAGCATGTCCTGCGCCCATTTCAGGCGTTTCTGCGATTTCTCGCCCGCGAAGAACCGCCGTTCGACGCGGTACCCGAGAAAGTGCCCCAGCGCGAAGCTGATGTTGTCGCCCGCGATCGCCCCGAGCGCCGCGGCGAGAATGCAGAGCCAGACGTTCAGGCCTCCCGTGCCGGCGACGACACCGGCTGCGATCGCTGTGGCCTCACTCGGCACGATCGGGAAGAACGCGTCGATCATCGCGACCGCGAAGACCACGAGATAGCTCCAGTCCGAGCCGGAGACGGCGTCGACGATCGACTCGAACACTTCCTGCATCCTCGCAGAGGGCGATGTCGCGATGATGCAGCCGATGGCATTCCGCCCGCTCGACGGCATCCGCGTGCTCGACCTGACCAGCTCGCTCGCCGGCCCGACGGCGACCGAGATCCTCGGCGCACTCGGCGCGGACGTCGTCAAGATCGAGCATCCTGGCCGCGGCGACGAGGCGCGCGACTGGGGCCCGCGCTTCTTCGAGGGCGGCAGCGTCATGTTCTTCTCCGCGAACGCGGGCAAGCGCTCGCTTGCGCTCGACTTGAAGTCGCCGCTGGGGCTCGAGGCGCTGCTGCGGCTCGCCGACGGCGCGGACGTGGCGGTGCAGAGCCTGCGGCCCGGCACGGCCGAGCGGCTGGGGATCGGGCCGGAGGCGCTGCGCGCGCGCAACCCGCGGCTCGTCTACGCGACGATCGGAGCCTTCGGCCGCAGCGGGCCGCTGGCGTGCGAGCCCGGCTACGACCCGTTGATGCAGGCGGCGGCGGGGATCATGAGCGTCACCGGCGAGCCGGACGGGCACCCGGTGCGGGTCGGCGTCTCGCTGATCGACATCGGCACCGGGGTCTGGGCCGCGCTCGCGATCGTCGCGGCGCTACACGAGGGACAGGGGCGGACGCTCGACCTCTCGCTCTACGAGACGGCGCTCTCGTTCGTCCCCTACCAGCTCGTCGACGTCCTCGCGGGCGGCGACCCGGCCGGGCGGCACGGGACCGCGTTCCCGCTGATCGTCCCCTATCAGGTGTTCGAGACCGTCGACGGCGAGCTGATGATCGTGGCCGCGAACGACCGCCTCTTCGAGAAGACGTGCCGGGCGGTCGGGGCGCCCGAGCTGGCGAGCGACCAGCGCTTCGCGACCAACCCGCTCCGCGTCGCCAACCGCGAGCACCTGATCCCGCTGCTGCAGGAGCGGATCGCCACCGAGACGACGGCCGTGCTTCTCGCACGCCTGCGCGAGGCCGGCGTTCCGGCCTCGCCCGTGAACGACCTGGCAGCGGTCGCGGAGGAGGAGCAGCTGCGCGCGACGGGCATCCTCCAGCGGCTCGGCGGCAGGGAGCTCGTCTCGCCGCCGTTCTCGGCCGACGGCGAGCGCGTCCGCTACGGCTCCGAACCACCGTTGCTCGGCCAGCACAGCCGCGAGATCCTCGCCGAGGCGGGGTACGGCGACGCCGAGATCGAGGAACTCGCCCACGCCGGCGTCACTCGCACTGCCAAGTAACACTTTGTTACTTGGCAGCTCCGCCGCGGCTGCTTCGAGCGAAGCTCTTCTTGCAACAAACTGTTACTTGCCGTCGAAGCGGCCGGCTCGGTACACGCGGCCGGGGAGCTCGCGGCCGAGGAGCCCTTCGAGCCACACGGCCACCTCGATCAGCTGCTCCAGGTCGACGCCCGTCTCGACCCGCTCGCGCTCGAGCAGGTAGAGCACGTCCTCGGTCGCGACATTGCCGGTCGCGCGCGGCGCGAACGGACAGCCGCCGAGGCCGCCGACCGATGCGTCGAGCACGCTCGCGCCGGCCTCGACCGCCGCCCACGCACACGCGACGCCTGTGTGGCGGGTGTCGTGGAAGTGGCCGCCGACCGGGACGCCCAGGATCGAGACACGTTCGACGAGCCGCGCGACCGGCCGCGGCGTCGCGACGCCGATCGTGTCCGCGAGCACGACCTCGCCCGCACCGGCAGTCACGAGCCGCTCGGCCAGGTCGGCGACGATGCCGGGGTCGACGTCGCCCTCGAAGGGACAGCCGAACGAGCAGCTGATCGTCGCAGTCGAGGGCCGGTCGGCGCCGGCAAGGATCCGCTCGACCCTGCCGGCCGCTTCCTCGAGCGACGCGTTCCCGTTCCGCTGGTTGAACGTCTCCGTCGCCGCGAGCGTGACGTTGACGCGGCGGAGCCCAGTCTGCGCGAGGCGCTCCCAGCCGCGCTCGTTCAGAACGAGCCCCGAGAGCTCGGCGTCGACCTCCCCCACGTCCGCGACGACCTCCTCCGCACCGGCCATCTGCGGGACGCGCTCGTCGCTGACGAAGCTGACCGCCTCGATCCGCGGCAGCCCCGCGGCGGCGAGCCGCCGCACCAGGTCGGCACGAACCTCCGGCGCCAGCGTCTCCGACTCGTTTTGGAGCCCGTCGCGGGGCCCGACGTCGCAAAGGGTCACGCGCACCGCGCGGAGCCTACCGTTAGGCTCGACGCGGGCCATGAGCCACCTCTCCGCGCAGTTCAGCACGACGCTCCGGGTTCATCTCGACGACCGACCCGGCTCCTTTGCGCGGCTCGCCCAGGCGATCGGCGACACGGGCGGGCTGCTCGACGCAATCGACCTCGTCCGGGTCGAGCCCGGCAAGAAGGTCCGCGACGTCACCGTGCTCGCCACGGGTCAGGCGCACGAGGAAGCGATCGTCGCCGCGGTCCGCTCGCTCGAGGGAGTCGAGGTCGAGCACGTGTCCGACCGCACCTTCCTGCTGCACCTCGGCGGCAAGATCGAGGTCGTCTCGAAGATTCCGCTGAAGACGCGCGACGACCTGTCGATGGCCTACACGCCGGGCGTCGCCCGTGTCTGCACCGCGATCGCGGAGGACCCCGCGAAGGTCTGGAACCTCACCGTCAAGCAGAACTCGGTCGCCGTCGTCACCGACGGGACGGCCGTGCTCGGGCTCGGCGACATCGGCCCCGAGGCCGCACTGCCGGTGATGGAGGGGAAGGCATTGCTGTTCAAGGAGTTCGGCGGCGTCGACGCCTGGCCGATCTGCCTCGACACGACCGATGTCGACGAGATCGTCGCGGCCGTCGTCGCGATTGCGCCCGGCTTCGGCGGGATCAACCTCGAGGACATCGCCGCGCCGCGGTGCTTCGAGGTCGAGCGGCGGCTGCGGGAGCGCCTGGACATCCCCGTCTTCCACGACGACCAGCACGGCACCGCCGTCGTCGTCCTCGCCGCGTTCCTGAACGCCCTGCGCGTCGTCCGCAAGCGGCCGGACGACGTCAAGGTCGTCGTGCTCGGGGTCGGCGCGGCCGGGTTCGCGATCACACGGATCCTCCTCGCCGCGGGAGTCCGCCGCATCGTCGGCTGCGACCGGGCAGGTGCGCTCTTCCAGGGGCAGGAGCGCCTGAGCGCCGCCCATGCGGAGTACGCCGAGCTGACGAACCCGGAGGGCGAGCGCGGCTCGGTCGCCGAGGTGCTGGAGGGCGCGGACGTCTTCATCGGCGTCTCGGGGCCGGCCGCGGTCACCGCCGAGGCGATCGGGCGGATGGCCGACCAGGCGATCGTCTTCGCGATGGCGAACCCCACGCCCGAGGTGCTTCCCGAGGATATTCACGACGTCGCCGCAGTGATCGCGACCGGGCGGTCGGACTATCCGAACCAGATCAACAACGTGCTCGCGTTCCCCGGGATCTTCCGCGGCGCCCTCGACGTCCGCGCGTCCGCGATCACCGAGGAGATGAAAGTCGCCGCGGGCCACGCGATCGCGGGCACGATCGGAGACGACGAGCTCGGGCCGGAGTACATCGTACCCAGCGTGTTCAACCGGGATGTCGCGCCTCTCGTCGCGGCCGCCGTCGCGGCCGCGGCCGAGCGCTCCGGGGTCGCACGCAGGCCCGCGCCCTAGCCCTACTCGTACTGGAGCGCCTCGAGCGGGTTCAGACGGGCGGCGCGCCGGGCCGGGAAGATCGCGGCCACGATCCCGACGACGATGGTCATGATCGCGAAGATGATGATCTGGCTCGTCGGCAGGGCGAACTCGATGAACTCGACGCGGGCGATCAGGAGTGCACCGAGGACGACGCCGAGGATGATCCCGAGCGTGCCGCCGATCAGCGCCGTGATCACGCTCTCATGCCTGATCATCCGCCGCACCTGGCGGCGGGTCATCCCGATCGCCCGCAGCATCCCGAGCTCGCGCGTGCGCTCGAAGACGGTGAGCACGAGCGTGTTCACGATCCCGAAGAGGCTGACGATCACGGACAGCGCCAGCAGCACGTAGAGGATGTTCAGGATCTGGTTGAGGGCGGCGATCTGGTTGTCGACGAACTGGTTGCGGGTCTGCACCTTCGCGTTCGGGAACTCCGTGCCGAGCGACGCCTCGAGCGCCTGCGTGTTCTGCTCCGACTCGCCCCCGGCCATCAGGATGAACGTGTAGAGGTTGCGGGGCGAATCGTAGACCTTGTCGAAGGTCTCGCTCGAGAAGGTGACGGCGCCGAACGGAGAGCCGCCTGCCGGTGGGTCGAAGATGCCCTTCACGGTCAGCTCGAGCTGCTTGCCGGAGGGCACGGTGACCGTGATCGGCGAGCCGACGCTGAGCCCGTGATCCTTCGCGAAGCCGTCGTCGACGAACGCTCCATTGGCGCCGAGCTCGCCGAAGACGTCCTGCGAGCCGTCGACCCAGTCGAGCCTGATCACCTCGCCCGCGGTCGGCTCGACCGCGGTGACGAACTCGGTCGAGTCGAAGACCCGGGCCTCGCCGGTGCGGGTGCTCGCGATCGCCTCGACGCCGGGGGTCGTCGCAGCGGCCTCGGCGGCGTCGACGGGAATCGGCGAGAAGTTGTTCTGCGCCGTGATCGCGTAGTCGGAGATGAAGACCTCATCCACGGCGCCCCGGAACGTGCTCGTGATCCCGGCGGCGAGCGTGGCCACGAGCGTGACGAGCGCCAGGCCGATCATCAGCGCCGACGCGGTCGAGGCCGTACGTTGGGGGTTGCGGCGCGCGTTGTCGCGCGCGAGCCGCCCCGCCGCGCCGCCGAACTGCGCAGCCGGCGCGCCGAGCGACACCGCGAGCGGCCGGACGAGTCGGGCGGCGAAGAGCGAGACGCCGATGAAGATCAGGAGCGCACCGACGCCCATCCAGATCAGGATCTGCGTCGTCCCGAGGCCGCTGCCGAAGAGCCCGTAGAGGAGGGCCGCAAAGCCGAGCCCGGTCGTCACCAGCGACCCGACCGTGCGGAAGCGGGCGAAGCGCGACTCGGGCAGCGTCGCCCCCTCGCGGACGGCTGCGATCGGCGGCACGCGCGTCGCTCGGATGGCCGGCCGCAGGCTGGCGAGCAGCGTCACGATGATCCCGACGGCCAGCGAGACGACGATCGTCCGCGTCTCGAAGAGCAGGCCGGTGTTCGGGAGCGTGAAGCCGACGGCGTCGAAGAGCCAGAAGAGCAGCTTCGCCAGGCCGAGCCCGAGAAAGAGGCCGACCAGGGAGGCGGCGGCGCCGACGACGAGCGCCTCGACGACGATCGAGCCCAGGATCTGGCGACGGGAGCCGCCGAGCGTGCGCACCGTTGCGAACTCGCGTGCCCGCTGCGCGATCGTGATCGAGAGCGAGTTCGCGATCACGAAGCTGCCGACGAAGAGCGCGATGCCCGCGAAGGCGAGCAGGAAGCCCTGCAGGAAGGTGATGAACTCGTTCGTCTCGGCGGCATCGTCGGCGGCCTGCGCCTGACCGGAGCGGACCTGCGTCCCCGGCGGCAGCACGGCGCTGATGTTGCTGATCAGCTGGGCGTCGCTCGTGCCCGCACTGGCGGCGACCGCGATCTCGTCGAGCTTGCCCACCTTCTTGAACAGCCGCTGCGCCGTCGGCAGGTCGAACCCGGCCAGCGTGGCGCCGCCGATCGAGATCGAGGCGTTGAGCCTGACGATGCCGGAGACCTCGAGCTGCTCGACCGGCCCCTCGGCCTGGACGCCGATCACCTCGCCGATCTTGAAGTCCTCGTCCTTGGCGGTGCCGCTGTCGATCACGACCTCGTCCGGCCCCGGCCAGTCACCCTCGACGAGTGCGAGCGGGTTGAAGGGCGAGTCGCCCTGCGCGATCGCGAAACCCAGGTTGGGAGCGCCGCCGTTGACGACGGCCTTGCGGTCGCGGCCGATCAGCGTCGTCGAGTCGCTGTCGACGCTGCCCTCCGCCAGCGCGACGCCGTCGACGCCGCGCACCGTCGTGAGGACGCTCTCGGGGAATGCCGGCGCAGACGCGCCGCTGCCCTCGGAGAGGTCGAAGGCTGCCTTGCCGGTGATGACGGCGCTCGAGCCCTTCCGCACCTCAGTGAAGATCGTGTCGAACGCGGAGTCGATCGAGTCGGTGAGGACGTAGGTGCCGCTGATCATGGCGACGCCGAGCACGATCGCCAACGCGGTCAGCGCCGTCCGGAGCTTGCGGCCGAGCAGTCCCTTCAGTGCGAACTTCGTCACGGCTTCCCCCTACGCAGCAGCGATCTCCTCCAGCGTCCTCAGTACCTCGTGCTGGGTCGCGCCCGGCAGGTCACGGACGATCACCCCGTCGGCGAGGAACAGGATCCGGTCCGCGATCGCGGCCGCCCGCGCCTCGTGGGTGACCATGACCGTGGTCTGGCCGTAGGCGTCGACGGAGTCGCGCATCAGCACGAGGATCTCGTGGCCGGTGGTGGAGTCGAGGTTGCCGGTCGGCTCGTCGGCGAAGAGCACCGTCGGCCGCGAGACGAGCGCCCGTGCGATCGCGACCCGCTGCTGCTGCCCACCCGAGAGCTCGGAGGGGCGGTGCGTGAGCCGGTCCGCCAGGCCGACCTTGTCGACAAGGCCGTCGAACCACTCGGCGTCCGGCTTGGCGCCGGCGATCGAGAGCGGGAGCGTGATGTTCTCCGCGGCGGTCAGCATCGGCAGCAGGTTGAAGAACTGGAAGACAAAGCCGATGTGACGGCGGCGCAGCTTCGTCAGGTCGGAGTCCTTCAGCGTCGTGATCTCGGTGCCCTCGATCTGCACCGTGCCCGACGTCGGCTTGTCGAGGCCGGCGAGGATGTGCATCAGCGTCGACTTGCCGGAGCCCGAGGGCCCCATCACGGCCGTCAGCTTGCCCTGGCCGACTTCGAGCGAGACGCCCCTGAGGGCGTCGACTGCGGTGTCACCTGCTCCGTAGCGGCGTGTGACTTCGTCGGCGACGACGACGGCCGCTGCCGGTTTCCCGTTCTCCATCTGCCCTCCCTAGGCGGTCGTTCGGACCCTACCGGCTCGCAGGGGCGCCGAACGGACGGTTAACCGCACCTTCACTCTGCTGCGGCCGGGAGCCGCCTGATCTCCGCGACGACGTAGTCGGCGTGAGGCCGCACCCGTGGCAGGAGGTCGTCCCATCCCTCCGGCTCGTCGCCGACGTAGATCGCCCGCGCCCGCGCCAGCACAGGGCGGTGTTCCTCCGGCAGCCGCTCGAGTGCCCAGTCGGCGGCCGCGTCCTTGGAGCGGAACTCGCCCGTGCCGAGGGTCGCCCAGATCCGCGCCAGGGTGAGGACGACGTTGCGCGTGTCGTCGTCGAGGTCCTCGAGCAGCGGATCGATGCCCTCGAGCATTGCCCTCGTGAGGTCCCGACGGAAGACCGGCGCGAGCGCCTCGGCCGGGGGCGGGCCGAGCAGAGCCTTGCCCGACTCCAGCACCATGGCGACCAGGACGGTCAGGTCGTTCGCCGCCGCCGTGCCCGACCAGGGCTCGACGTTGCCGCTCTCGAACTCGCTGCGCCACCAATCGCCGTACTGGAAGTCGAGCGCGCCGTCGGCCGCGATGGTCAGCTCGAGTCGGTGCGGCGGCCCCGAGAGCGCAAGCAGCGCGTCGACGAGCCGCTCCTTCTCGGGCCGCGTCGTCCGCCGCCGCGCTACGACGAGCACGTCGATGTCGCTCTCCGGCTGCAGCCCGCCAAGAACGGCCGAGCCGAACAGGTAGGCGCCGACGAGATCGGGGCCGAGCACCTCGGCGACGAGGCTGAGGAGGCGGCCCAGCTGCTGCTGGTCCGCCTCCACGGCTAGGCGGCGTTCATCCTCGTGCCCGCCTCCGTGAGGACGTCGCCGAGGATCCCGACCATCTCGTCGAACTCGGCTTGGCCGGCGACGAGCGGCGGCGAGATCTGGATCACCGGGTCGCCGCGATCGTCCGCGCGGCAGATCAGGCCCCGCTCGAACAGGGCCTGGGAGAGGAAGCCGCGGAGCAGCGACTCGCACTCGTCGGCGCTGAACGTCTCACGCGTCTCCTTGTCCTTGACCAGCTCGATCGCGTAGAAGTAACCCGTCCCGCGGACATCGCCGACGATCGGCAGCTCGAGCAGCGTCTCGAGCGTGGCGCGGAACGCGCCCTCGTTGCCGAGCACCCGCTCCAGGATCCGCTCGCGCTTCATGATCTCGATGTTCTTCAACGCGATCGCGGACATGACGGGGTGGCCGCCGAAGGTGATTCCGTGCGCGTACATCGAGGAGTCCTCGAGGAACGGCGCCATCACCCTGTCGCTCGCGAGCACGGCGCCGATCGCCGCGTACGAGGACGAGAGCCCCTTCGCGCAGCAGATGATGTCCGGCCTGATGTCGTAGCGCTCGGACGCGAACCAGTGGCCGACGCGGCCGAAGCCGGTGATCACCTCGTCGGCCGAGAGGAGGATGTCATAGCGGTCGCAGATCGCCCGGACGCCTGCCCAGTAGCCCTCCGGCGGGGTGAAGGCGCCGCCTGCGTTCTGGACCGGCTCCATGTGGACGAGGCAGATCGTCTCGGGGCCCATCGCGAGGATCGCCTCCTCGAGGTCCTCGAGCAGCAT
>DASQKK010000099.1:0-2200 GCA_035630545.1 Gaiellaceae bacterium | reverse complement strand
GAGCGCCACCGGGCGCTCGCCCGCGACGTCCGCCAGCCGGACAGATGTCCCGCTCGGCCCGTGCGTCTCGGGATCGAGCAGCGGCAGCTCGAACGGAAAGGCAGGCTCGCCGGGGCGGAGCTCCGGCGCCATCAGCCGCCGGTAGAGCGGCGAGGCCATCGCCGTCTCGAGCGTCAGCGGCGAGTCGGCCGGCGTCTCCGGCGCGCCCGCGCCCATCTGGCTAGGAGAGGACCTCGGCGCGGCGCTGCTGCATCTCCGGCGACGGCACGTTCACCTTCCAGACGAGCCCGAGCCGGCGCATCAGCCTGATCACGAGCCCGCCGATGTCGAGCTCCCAGGGCTTCAGCCCGTGGAACGCCGAGGAGGGGAAGGCGTGGTGGTTGTGGTGCCAGGACTCGCCGAAGGAGATCCACGAGAGCCACCAGACGTTGCGCGACTCGTCCTTGACGCGGAACCGGCGCGAGCCGACGAAGTGGCAGACGGAGTTGACCGACCAGGTGATGTGGTGGAGCAGGAAGATCCGGATCACGCCGCCCCAGAAGAGCGCCTGCAGCCCGGCGCCGACCGTTCCGCCCCAGAGCCAGCCGGCCAGGAACGGCAGCAGCAGCGACAGCGCCACCCAGAGGCCGAACCAGCGCGAGATGAAGACCATGCCGCGGTCGGCGAGCAGGTCCTTCGCGTACTTCGTCCACTCCGCGCGGCCGACGTTGCGGAAGAGCCAGCCGACGTGCGCGTGCCAGAGGCCGGCGATCTTGCCGCGCACTCCCGGGCCGAAGCCTGCGTGCGGCGAGTGGGGATCACCCTCGCGGTCGGCGAAGCTGTGGTGCTTGCGATGGTCGGAGACCCAGCGGATCACCGGCCCCTGGACGGCCATCGAGCCGAGCACGGCGAGCCCGTAGCGGATGCTCTTGAACGTCTCGTACGACCGATGCGTGAAGAGGCGGTGGAAGCCGATCGAGATCCCGAGCGTCGTCAGTGCGTACCCGACCGCGAAGATGACGAGGTCGCGCCAGGTCACGTACTGGCCCCAGAGGAAGAAGATCGACGCGAGGAAGCCGGCGAACGGAATCGTGACGCCCAGCAGGTTCGTGATCTTCTGGCCCCGGCTCATGTGCAGCTCGGCGGCGATTTCGGTCACGCGCGGAGAGTAGCGGCCATCCTGGTCGGTGGCGGGTCTCTTTGCGAACCGGCGCCCGACCCGAATAAGCTCCTCCGGCCGATGGCCCTGCTCTCGCTGCGGAACGTGACTCGCCGGTTCGGCGGGATCGTCGCCCTCGACGGGGTCTCGCTCGACGTGCCGGAGGGCGAGATCGTCGGCCTGATCGGGCCGAACGGCGCCGGCAAGACGACGGCGTTCAACGTGATCACGCGGCTCTACACACCGAACGAGGGCGACGTGCTCTTCGCCGGTGAGACGCTGCTGAAGACGCCGGTGCACGGCATCGTCGGGCGCGGGATCGCGCGCACGTTCCAGAACGTCGAGCTGTTCAAGACGATGACGGTGCTGGACAACGTCCTCGTCGGCGCGCACGCGCGCCGTGGCGCCGAGGCCGAGGCGCTCGACGCGCTCGAGTACGTCGGTCTCGACGCGATCGCGCAGCGGCCGGTGGCGGGGCTGCCGTTCGGGACGCTGAAGCGCGTCGAGCTCGCCCGTGCGCTCGTCGCCGCGCCGAAGCTGCTCCTGCTCGACGAGCCCGCCGGCGGGCTCAACCACGAGGAGGTGAGCGAACTCGGCCGCTTCATCCAGAAGATCCGCGACGACCGGAAACTCACGGTCTTCCTCGTCGAGCACCACATGAACCTCGTGATGGGGATCTCCGACCACGTGCACGTGATGAACTTCGGCAAGATGATCGCCGAGGGGACGCCCGCCGAGGTGCGGGCGAACCCGGCCGTGATCGAGGCATATCTCGGCACCGATGAGGCGGCCGATGGCGCTGCTTGAGCTGCGCGACGTCGAGGCCCGCTACGGCCCGGTGCGCGCGCTCGAGGGGGTCTCGCTCGCCGTCGAGCAGGGCCAGATCGTCGCCGTCCTCGGCGCCAACGGCGCCGGCAAGACGACGACGCTCCGCTCGATCTCGGGCACGGTCAAGCGCAACGGCCAGATTCTCTTCGACGGCAAGCCGCTCGGCCGCCGCGGGCCGGAGTCGGTCGCGAAACTCGGCGTCGCGCACGTCCCAGAGGGGCGCGGCACCTTCGC
>DASQKK010000098.1:0-22012 GCA_035630545.1 Gaiellaceae bacterium | reverse complement strand
CGCGAACGCCGTCTCCGAGCTGCACGAACACGTCGCACGGGAGATGTGGGCGGGGCTCTGGCCCGGCGAGGAGTCCCACATCGGCCACGTTACGAACGGCGTCCACGTCGACAGTTGGCTGGATCCGGCGCTCGGGGAGCTGCTGCGCTTCGCCGGCGTCGACGCCGACGCGCCGCCCGACGAGGCGAACTGGGTCGCGGCCCGCGACGTCAGCAGCGACGCTCTCTGGCGGGTGCACTCGGCGGCGAAGGCCCGCCTCGCCGAGCGGGCGGGAATCGACCGTGATCTGCTCACGATCGGCTTTGCCCGGCGCTTCGCCACCTACAAGCGTGCCGGTCTCGTCTTCTCCGATGTCGAGCGGCTACTGGCGCTGCCGGTGCAGGTCGTCGTCGCCGGCAAGGCCCACCCGGCCGACGTCCAGGGCAAGGACGTGATGCAGGAGATCGTCGCGCTCGCACGCGACCGCCGCGCCCATGGCCGGATCGTCTTTCTCGAGAACTACGACATGGGCGTCGCCCGCGCGATGGTCCGCGGCTGCGACGTCTGGCTGAACACGCCTCGGCGACCGCTCGAGGCCTCCGGGACGAGCGGGATGAAGGCGGCCGTCAACGGCGTGCTCAACGTCTCCGTCCTGGACGGCTGGTGGGCGGAGGGGTACTCGGCCGATGTCGGCTGGGCGATCGACGGCTCCTCGGACGACGCCGACCGCGAGCAGCTCTACCGCCTCCTCGAGGAGCAGGTCGTGCCGACCTACCTCGAGAACCGGGGTCGCTGGGTCGAGATGATGAAGGAGTCGATCGCCGAGCTCGCGCCGCGCTTCTCGATGCAGCGCGCGGTGATCGACTACGTCGGGCGCTACTACCTCCCCGCGCACGAGCACGCCCGGCGCTAGTTGTCCTGCCTACGAACGTTGTGAACACGGCTGATCGGAGGTTGGTCTCCGAGGGAGTTGCTGCGCCGAAGTCGAGGGCGCAGAACGGCCTGATCGTCGCCCTCATCCAGGGATTCAACCGTCACCGACGCGGCTGCGTCGCCCGCCGGCTGGTGTGAGCTGTGGTCAGCCGGCGGCGCGAGGGGTCGCCCGTCCTCGACGGGCGCCGGCCGTGATGGCGATTGCGGCCAGAGCGGCGAGCAGGGCGCCCACCACGAGCACCACGATGCCTACCCAGAGGGCCGCATCGAGCTCGGCTCCGATGCTCAGCTCGGATGCGACTCCCCGGGATCCGTCGGAGTTCATCACGACTGCGCTCCAGCTGCCGTCCTCCGGCTCCCATTCGAGCGTCTGCTCGCCGGACCCGCTCGCGGATACCGCCCAGAAGTCCTGGTCACCGGGCGGAGAGGTCGGCGCGTCGCCGGGGCGGTGCGAGTACTCCGGGTCCTTCCCGATGTCGGTGACGACGGAGCGCTCGACGCCGTTCAGGTACTCCTCGACATCGGTGTCCCTGGCGATGCCCACGAAGACATCGCGATCGCTCTCGCTGCGGATGCGGACGTCGCCCAGGATCGCCCGCGCAGCGCGCTCGGAGCCGCCGAAGTCCACGTCGGCGCTATCAGAGACGATGGCGTACGTCGCTGTGGAGAAGTCCTCGCTCGGCGACATCAGGAAGCCATCGTCGTCGCGCTGGGTTTGATCGACCACGACGAGGGCCGTACCCCCAGCGAGCAACGGCAGCGAGAGCAGCGCTGCGATGACCCCCACGACGATGAGAACGACGCGTCCGGCTCCGCCTCGCGGCGGCGGCGCAGGCTGTGCGGCGGTGACCTGGTCTGCGCGGGGCGGCTCTTCCGGAGCTGTCACCTCAGCGGACCCCGCGAGCGCTTCCGGCGCGACAACCCTTGCGGCGGCCGGGTCGTCTCCGCCCTGGTCGAGTCGGAACGGCGGATATGCGTCCGTCATCAGGAACGCGTACGCCGCGACGCGCGCCACCCAGCGGTCGAGGCCGAGGACGAAGTCGAAGAGCCCGCGGGGATACCGCGCGGTGAAGAGGAGCGCGATTGCTGCGAAGAGCACGAGGATCCCGATGAGCCCACCGCCATACCACCAGTGCCACCCGCCCTGGTCTTGAGCCTCGCCGGCCGCAGACCCGGCGCCGCCGACGAAGATCCCGACCAGGATGTACTGCGGGATCGCGAGCAGCCACCACTTCACGAGCACGAGCCCTCGTGAGAGCCGCTCCGGGTACGCGACGGCGAGTGTCGCCGGGTAGTCAGGCTGCTCGTCGAGCGTGAACGGCGGGTAGCGGTCCGTACCCAGTGCGCCGTACGAGTAGTACGAGACGCGCCAGGTCCAGCGCAGCACGCCGACGTTGAAGTCGAAGATGCCCCGCGGATAGCGACTGGTGAACACGATCGCAAAGAAGGCGACGATCGTCAGCACGACGAAGGCGATCCAGAGGAAGAACAACACGATGAAGTGCGGGATCGCCAGCAGCCACTTCACGAGCCAAAGCCAGCGGCTCAGTTGCGGATCCAGGCGGCCTTCGAGTTGAATCGGGAAGGCCGGGCGGTCTTCCATCCTCGTTCCTTTCGATCCGTCCGGTCAGGACACTCTTGCACGGCGGCGCGACTCCGTGCTGCGGACCGGTCTCGTGCGCAGGTGGTCGAGACTGCGGTCGGCTTCAGCCGCCGGCGGTCGCGAGCGCCTTCGCCTTCTTGCTCGCCGCGCTCTGGCGGCGGGAGGCGTCGAGCTCGACCTTGCGGAGGCGGACGCTCGCCGGCGTCACCTCGATGCACTCGTCCTCGCGGATGAACTCGAGCGACTGCTCGAGCGACATCGGTCGAGGCGGGATCAGGCGGACGAGCTCGTCGGCGGTCGACGAGCGCATGTTCGTCAGCTTCTTCTCCTTAGTCGCGTTCACGTCGAGATCCTCCGAGCGCGCGTTCTCGCCGACGATCATCCCCTCGTAGACCTCGGTCGTCGGGCCGATGAACATCGCGCCGCGCTCCTGCAGGTTCTGGAGCGCGAACGACGTCGCCGGGCCGCGGCGGTCGGCGACGAGACTGCCCGTCGGCCGGGTCCGCAGCTCGCCGTGCCAGGGCTCGTAGCGGTCGAAGACGTGGTGGAGGATGCCGGTGCCGCGCGTCTCGGTCAGGAACTCGGTGCGGAAGCCGATCAGCCCGCGGGCCGGGACGAGGTATTCGAGCCGGACCCAGCCGGTGCCGTGGTTGACCATCTGCTCGAGCCGGCCCTTGCGCAGCGCCAGCAGCTGCGTCAGGACACCGACGTAGTCCTCGGGCGCGTCGATCGCGAGCCGCTCGACCGGCTCGTGCACCTTCCCGTCGACGAGCTGCGTCACGACCTGGGGCTTGCCGACGGTGAGCTCGAATCCTTCGCGCCGCATCAGCTCGACGAGCACGGCCAGCTGCAGCTCGCCGCGGCCCTGCACCTCCCAGGTGTCGGGGCGCTCGGTCGGGAGGACGCGGAGCGAGACGTTGCCGACGAGCTCCTGGTCGAGCCTGCCCTTGAGCATGCTCGCGGTCAGCTTGTCGCCCTCGCGCCCTGAGAGCGGCGAGGTGTTGATCCCGATCGTCATCGAGAGGCTCGGCTCGTCGACGGTCGAGACCGGCAGTGGGCGCGGATCCTCCGGGTCGGCGAGCGTCTCGCCGATCGTCACCTCGGGCAGGCCGGCGACCGCGACGATCTCGCCCGGGCCGGCCGCGTCCGCCTCGACTCGGTCGAGCGCTTCGGTGACGTAGAGCTCCGTCACCTTCGCGCGCTCGATCTTCCCGTCGGCGCGGCACCAGGCGACCTGCTGGCCCTTGCGGATCGTCCCGTGCTGGACGCGGGCGAGCGCAAGCCGGCCCACGTACGGCGACGCGTCGAGGTTCGTCACGAGTGCCTGCAGCGGGTGATCGGGATCGTGGCTGGGCGGCGGGATCGTCTCGAGCAGGAGCTCGAAGAGCGGCTGCAGGTCGTCGGCCAGCGCCTCCGGCTCGGTGCCCGCACGGCCCTCGCGGGCGTTCGTGTAGACGATCGGAAACTCGATCTGGCTCTCGTCGGCATCGAGGTCGAGGAAGAGCTCGTAGACCTCGTTCACGACCTCCTCGATCCGCGCGTCGGGGCGGTCGACCTTGTTGACGACGAGAATCACGGGCAGCTTCGCCCCGAGCGCCTTGCGCAGCACGAAGCGGGTCTGCGGCAGCGGCCCCTCGCTTGAATCCACGAGCAGGAGGACGCCGTCGACCATCGTCAGCCCGCGCTCGACCTCGCCGCCGAAGTCGGCGTGGCCCGGCGTGTCGACGATGTTGATCTTCGTCCCGCTGTAGTGGACGGCGGTGTTCTTGGCGAGGATCGTGATCCCCTTCTCCCGCTCGAGATCCATCGAGTCGAGCACGCGCTCGTCGACGTCCTGGTTCTCGCGGAAGGCACCGGACTGCCAGAGCATCGCGTCGACGAGCGTCGTCTTGCCGTGGTCGACGTGCGCGACGATCGCGACGTTGCGGAGATCGGAGCGGCCGGCCACCGAGCCACAGTACCGACGGTCAAGGAGCACCGGCCGCGAAGCGGCCCTTCAGGGATCTTGCGCGACTGATCAGCCGCTTCCGCGGGTGATCAGTCCTGCGCGGAAACGTCGGCGTGTCGCTCGGCGACACAGGCTGCGGCCCACTGCTCCGTGATCAGGAGCGGCCGCCCGGGGTCGTCCTCGTTCAGCTCGACGCGGATCTGATGCACGGATGCCTCCGCGTCGCGATCGGCGATCGTGCGCTGCTCGGCGACGATCGTGATCGCATCGACCTCCTCCAGGAGGGCTCTGGCAAGGTCGTCGATCTCGGCCTTTGTGGCCTCGCGGCCGGCGAACATGCCGAAGTTGACGCGAATGTCGCCGTCTTCGTCGACGAAGGCGATCGGAGCGGGATTGTGCATTTGCAGATGCTCCTACCCGGCGCCGAGAGTCTCTAACGCTCGCGCGGCTCCCAGCCGAAGCGGGCGTGCGCGACGAGGTAGCCGCCCAGTCCCCACGCGGCCATGACGCCGACGGCGCCGAGGTGCTTCGAGATCGGGTCGCCGTCGACGTAGGTCGCGAGCACGAGCTCGATCAGGTACTTGAGTGGCAGGACGTCGGCGACGAGCTCGAGCACCCGGGGAAGGTTGTCCGTCTCCCCGAAGGCACCGGAGAGAAACGACATCGGCAGCACGATCACGTTGACGACCGCGGCGACGGCCTCCTGGGAGCGAATCAGCGCAGCGGCGGCGAGACCGAGCCCGGCGAAGCAGGCGGCGCCGATCACGAGCGTGAGG
This sequence comes from Gaiellaceae bacterium, assembly GCA_035630545.1. Lineage (GTDB taxonomy): Bacteria > Actinomycetota > Thermoleophilia > Gaiellales > Gaiellaceae > Gaiellasilicea. The sequence continues at coordinate 16,773 of DASQKK010000098.1, read as the reverse complement.
ACGAACTGCAGCGCCTGCTCGGGGACATCGGCGTCGAAGAGGAGTACGCCCAGCGCGATCACGGTCAAGGACTGCAGCACCACGATCAGGAGGTTCGAGAGCAGGACGGTGCCGAGGTAGAGGCTGCCTGGGAGGGGCGTCGAGCGCAGCCGCTTCAGGAGGCCCTGTTCGCGCCTGATCACGAGCGTGATCGCGAGGCCGCCGAGCGCGGTGTTCGCGACGGCGTAGCCGATCAGGCCGGCGACGAGATAGCTCGAGACCTTCCGGCCGTCCTCGATCCCTTCGCCGAAGACCGAGGCGAGCAGCACGAAGAGCAGGGGCGGGAAGAGGAAGACGAAGATCGCCGCTTCGCGGCTGCGCCAGAACGTCAGCTGCTCGGCCCGCAGCTGGTGCCAGAACAGGGTCACGACTCGTCCTCCGAGACGAGGTCGAGATAGACGTCCTCGAGCGTCGCCCGGCGGAGCTCGAGCTCCTCGAGCTCGAAGCCCTCGGCGAGCGCGCGACCGGTCAGCTCGTGCAGTGCGCGCGTCGGCTCGTCGGTCTCGAGCACGACCTGCTCGCCGAGCCGCCGGTAGCGGATCTGGATGCCGGCGCTCGCGGTCAGCTCGGAGGGCTTGCCGATCCGGACGATCTCGCCGTCGCGGAGCACCGCAACACGGTCCGCCAGCTGCTGCGCCTCGTCGAGGTAGTGCGTCGTCAGCAGGATCGTCTTGCCGAGCGCGCGGAGCGAGCGGATCAGCGCCCACGCGTTCCGACGCGCGGCCGGGTCGAACCCCGTGGTCGGCTCGTCGAGGAAGACGAGCTCGGGGTCGCCGACGAGCGCGACGCCGAGGTCGAGTCGCCGCTTCTGGCCGCCCGAGAGAGTCTTGACCTGTGCGTCCCGCTTCTCGGCCAGACCGACCAGGCCGATCACCTCGTCGACGTCGCGCGGCCGCTGGTAGTAGCCGGCGAAGATCCGGTGGACCTCGCGCACGGTCAGCACCGGCCAGAGCTCGGACTGCTGCAGGACGACGCCGATCCGCTCACGGAACGCCCGCTCGGTGCGGCCCGGGTCGAAGCCGAGCACGGAAACGTCGCCGCCGTCGCGCTGCCGGTAGCCCTCGAGGATCTCGACCGTCGTCGTCTTGCCGGCGCCGTTCGGGCCGAGCAGGCCGAAGACCTCGCCGGCCGCGACCTCGAAGTCGATCCCGCGCACCGCCTCGACGCCGCCGTACGACTTGCGCAGACCTGTGACCGAGATCGCGCTGGACATATCTGCCAGAGAGGTTAATATACCGCTGGTAGATATGTCAAGTCTCAGCCCGACAGCACGCGTGATCCTCGGCCTCCTCGCCTGGCAGCCGCGCACCGGCTACGAGATCAAGCAGGTGACGGACCAGTCGACCCGCTTCTTCTGGGGCGCGAGCTACGGCCAGATCTACCCCGAGCTGCGCCGGCTGGAGGCGGCCGGGCTGGTCGAGTCGCGCGAGGAGCCGCGCGGGCGCGTGCCGCGCCGGATCTACAGCCTGACCGAGGCGGGGCAGGAGGCGCTCGACGCATGGCTCGAGGAGGGGGAGGAGTCGTACGAGGTCCGCGACGAGGGCCTGCTGAAACTCTTCTTCAGCGACCTGATGTCGGCGGAGCAGCGGCTCGACCTGATCCGCCGCCGGCAGGCGTGGTGCCAGGAGTCGGCGGCACTGTTTCGCCGGATCGACGACGAGCTCGGCGAGCTGGACGAGACGAGCGGCTCGGTGCTGCGCTACGGGATCGAGCTGATGGAGTGGGACGCCGCCTGGTGGCGCGATCTGGAGCGGCGGCTCAGCTGACCTCGAGCTCGTAGGAGCCGGCGGTCGGGAAGCCGGGGTCCGCGCCGGTGAGCGCGAGCGCGATCTCGGAGCAGTCCGGCTGGTGGCCGACCGTGACCACGGTCTCGCCCGCGCCCTCGACGGCCGCCACGACGTCGTCGGCGACGGCCCCGGGGGCGAGCCGCTCGTCGATCCGAAGCTCGATGCCCGCAGCTTTCGCGATCGCGGCGGCGGTCTCGCGCGCGCGAAGCAACGGGCTCGAGACGACGAGATCCGGCCGCTCCGCCGCCAGCCGCTCGCCGAGCGCGCGTGCCTCGTCGCGGCCGCGGGCGCTGAGCGGGCGCAGCTCGTCGGGGTCGCCGGGATCCGAATGCGCGTGGCGGACGAGGATCAGTCGCACGAGGCTTGAGGATAGATTCCGCGCGATGCGCTCGTTCCGCTACGTGGTCGCCGACGTCTTCACCGACACGCCGCTCGCCGGCAACCAGCTCGCCGTCTTCACCGACGCGCGCGACCTCGACGAGCTGACGATGCAGGCGCTGGCGCTCGAGCTCGGCCTCTCCGAGACCGTCTTCGTGCTGCCGCCGCGGGAGGGCGGGACCGTGCGGATCCGGATCTTCACGCCGCAGAACGAGCTCCGGTTCGCCGGCCACCCCTGTCTCGGCACCGCCTTCGTGCTCGGCGCGCCACTGCAGCTGGGGACGATCGCGCTCGAGACCGGCAACGGCATCGTTCCCGTCGAGCTGGAGCGCGACCAGAGCGGACGGATCGTCTTCGGCTGGATGACCCAGCCGCTGCCGACCGTGGGGCCGTACGAGCGCGCGGAGGAGCTGTGCGCGGCGCTCGGTGTCGAGGGATCGGAGCTGCCGGTCGAGGTCTATGACAACGGCGTTCGGCACGTCTACGTCGTGCTCGGCTCCAACGAGGAAGTCGCGCTTCTGCGGCCGGACATGAACGCCCTGATGGAGCTGGACATCGTCGGCGCGCTCGCAGCCGCCGGCGCGGGCACGAGCTGGAAGGTACGCATGTTCTCGCCCCTCGACGGCGTCGGCGAGGATGCAGCCACGGGCTCTGCGGCCGGCCCGCTCGCCTGCCACCTCGCTCGCCACGAGGTTGTGCCGTGGGGCGAGGAGATCGAGATCGAGCAGGGGACGGAGATCGGCCGGCCCTCGACGCTCTACGCCCGCGCGAGCGGCTCCGGCGGCGCGATCGAGTCGGTGGAGGTCGGCGGGTCGGCGGTCACAGTCGCCCGCGGCGAGTTCCGGGTGCCCTGATCAGACCCGCTGCAGGTGAGTCTCCTTGAAGCCGCTCGGATACTTGAGCCCGTAGCCGACGGCGCGGTCGACGCCGATGTGCGTCAGCCAGATCAGCGCCAGCGCAAGCGCGGTGTCGGAGCTCCAGATCACACCGGCAGCGCCGAGGAGCAGCGGCCCCACGTACGTGTGCACGAGGTCGTAGGCGGTCGCTCCGGCGCGCGAACCGGCGGCGTAGCCAAGCATGGCCAGGTCGGGCGCGAGCGCGAGCAGGAGCAGCAGCCACCATTCGTAGCCCTCGTGGAAGTAGAGCGTGACGGCCGCGACCGCGACGGCGACTCCCTCGCCGTGGAGGAGGATGCGGGGCAGGCGGTCGGTCATCTCGCGAGCCTATTCTCCCCAGGCCACCGCTTCCACGTCCGGGAGCTCGGGCGCGAGCGAGCGCCAGAAGCGGCCGCCGTCCGTGGAGAGGTAGAGCCGGTTGCGCGCCGCGAAGAGGATCCGGTCCGGGTCGGCCGGGTCGACTGCGACGTCGAAGCCGGGCGGCAGCCCGCCGCCGGCCTCGTTCCAGGTCGCGCCGGCGTCGTAGGAGACGACCAGCGGCGGCCGGCGGTCGACGACGGCGACGACCGTCGCTCCCGCCGCGGACGCGGCCACGACCCGCGGCAAGTCGAGCTCGATCGGCTCGTGGTCGACCGCGGCGTCGACCTCGCCGAAGGCCACCTCCGTCTCGACGTCGACCTGGACGACGCCGTCGACCGTCCGGACGAGCGCGATCATCGAGAGCTTGTGTTCCTGTCACACAAGCCCGCCAGCCCACACCGTTGCGCCGTTTCCGAGCTTGTGTTCCCGTAACACAAGCTCATGCCGCGGGAACGGCGGTCAGCTCGAGCACCCGCGCGGCGGTCGTGGCGGCGTGGCGGGCGGCCGAGACGGGGCGATGGCCCGCCGCACGCGCCCACGCGTAGGCCGCCAGGAATGCGTCGCCGGCGCCCGTCGGATTGTCGGTCTCGATCCGACGCACGGGAATCCGCTCCCGGACGCCGCGGCTGATCAGCAGCGCCCCGGTCGATCCGTGCGTGAGCAGCAGTTCCGGGACGCCGAGCGCGACGGCCTCCTCCTCGCCGCCGAGCGCCGCGACCTCCACCTCGTTCAGCTTCAGCGCCGTCAGGTGCCGGAGCACGGCGGGGTCGAAGTCGGCGTCGAGGACGAGTGGGCCTGCGACGGCAGGTCGCACGAGTGCCTGGCCGTCGAGGGCGAGCCGGTGGTCGCGCGCGAGCGCGGCGAGCACGTCGGCGGGAAAGTCTCCGCGCGTCAGCCCGCCCACCTGCACCCACTCGGCGCGGCCGACCGCCTGGGCGTCTGCGACCGTCCAGGGCGAGCCCGGGTCGCCGATCGACATCTCGCGCTCCTCGCCGTGATAGCGGATGTCGAACCTCGCGGTGGCCGGTGCGGGCAGCCAGCTCCAGGGGACGCCGAGCGCCGCCAGCGGCGCGACGAGCGCACGGCGGTCCGCCTCGGCCGAGCGGGTCACGATCCGGGAGCCGCCGCCGAGGAGCCGGAGCGCGCGCGCCGCGTGGTAGGGCGCTCCGCCGACGCGCGGCGGGCCGCCCGCGATCGTGTCCAACGAGATGTTCCCGATCGCCGCGACGGCGCGCATCGGGTCAACTCTAGAAGCGTCGCTTCCCGAGCGTCGCGACTGCGACCCCGAGTGCGACCGACACCGCGAAGCTCGGGAGCGTCGCGCCGATGTCGAGGCCGGCGCCTTCGCCGATCAGATCCGTCCACCACGAGGGGCCGACGGGGTGCAGCCACTGGTAGAGCGCGAACCCCACGATCCAGGTCGCCAGCATCCCCCAGCGCACCGAGGGGCCGTCGAAGACGTCCCGTTCGCGGTACTGGGCGCCCGCCGCGAGCCAGTCGGCGAGGAGGACGCCGAAGAGCGGCACGAAGAAGGAGCCGAGCATGAGCAGGAAGCTCTCGTACGAGAGCAGGTCGATCGTCAGGGCGCCCAGCGTCGCGACGGCGGAGACGGCGACCAGCAGCGACCGCTGGGGCAGGTCCGGGCCGAGGTTCTGGATCGAGACGGAGGCCGAGTACACGTTCGCGAACGCCTCGTCGGTCTCGTCGACGGTGACGGCGAGCAGCGCGAGCACGGCGCCGACCCCGCCCGCCGCGACCGCGACCGGCAGGGCGGCGGGGTCGGTGACGTCGCGTGAGAAGAAGAGCACGGCCCCGAGCAGCCAGAGCCACGTCCCGGCGAGGAAGTACCCGACGGCGGTGCCCCAGAAGGCGCTGCTGCGGTTGCGGGCGAAGCGGGTGTAGTCGGCGACGAGCGGGATCCACGAGACCGTGATCGCGACGACGAGGTCGACGCCGTCGAGCACCGAGAACCCGTTCTCGCCCTCGCGGTCCCAGAGCGAGCCGAAGCCTGCGCCGTCGAATGCCCACCACGTCAGGTAGAGCAGCGACGCGAGCACGGCCCAGACGGCGAACTTGCGCACGATCTTGCGCACGAACCTGATCGGGCCGAGCAAGGCCAATGCGAGCGTGACGCCGCCGAAGAGGAGCGTCCAGAGCCACTGCGCCCGGAATCCGAAGAGCTCGTCCGAGAGCGCCGCGACCGCGGTCGCGATGATCAGCAGCTCGAAGATCGCCCAGCCGACGCACTGGGCCGCGTTCAGCACCGTCGGCCCCCAGGAGCCGCGGCGCCCGAGCGGCGCCCGCATCAGCACCATTGACGGGACGCGCGCGTCGGCGCCGATCAGCGCGGCGACGCCGAGCATCGCGTTGCCGACGAGGCCGCCGAGGACGATCGCGAGGAACGCCTCCGGCAGTGAGAGCGCCGGCACGAGGTACGTCCCCGCGACGAGCACGAGCAGCGAGACGCCGAGGTTGCCCCAGAGCAGGCCTTGGTCGAGGAGGCCGAGCACACGCAGCCGTGGCGGCACCGGCGCGATTCCCCAGGCGGGCGTGTCCTCCATGGTCTGGCTCCTCCCTTCGCCGGCATTACCCGGATCAGGTCAGCGGGTGTGTTCTCAGCCCCGTCGGTAGGGCACCCCGGTCGGCGGCCACTCTAACGAACGATCCGGGGCGCCACGAGGGCGCCCCAGCTCGTTCCCCCTCCCCAGCCCGGGCGCCGAGACCCCGTCGGCGCCAGGGGGGCGGCCAGAGTAGCGCGACATCAGTTGAAAAAAGTAAAGATTTTCAGGCGGCGAGCAGGCGGCGGAGCACGTACGGCAGGATCCCGCCGTGGCGCAGGTACTCGCGCTCGCGCGGCGTGTCCAGGCGGACGCGGGCGGTGAACGTCGTCCCGTCCGCACGGACCGTCACCTCGCTCGCCTCGCCGTTCTCGATCCCCTCGATCGCGAACGCCTCGCGGCCGGTGAGGCCGAGTGTGTCGGGCGTCTCGCCGTCTGCGAACTGAAGCGGCAGGATTCCCATCATCAGCAGGTTCGAGCGGTGGATCCGCTCGTAGCTCTCCGCGATCACTGCACGGACGCCGAGCAGCTTCGGTCCCTTCGCCGCCCAGTCGCGGGACGAGCCGGAGCCGTACTCCTTGCCCGCGAGCACGATCGTCGGCGTGCCCTCGGCGAGATACCGCTGCGAGGCCTCGAAGATCGTCATCTCCTCGCCGTCGGGGAGGTGCACCGTCCACGTGCCCTCGGAGCCTGGAACGAGCAGGTTCTTCAGCCGCACGTTGGCGAACGTGCCCCGCATCATCACCTCGTGGTTGCCGCGGCGTGAGCCGTAGGAGTTGAAGTCCTTGCGCTCGACGCCGTGCTCGAGCAGGTACGTGCCGGCCGGCGCCTCCGGCTTGATCGAGCCCGCCGGCGAGATGTGGTCGGTCGTGACCGAGTCGCCGAGCCGCACGAGGCAGCGCGCGCCGGCGATGTCCTGGAACGGCTGTGGGCTTGTCGGCATCTCGTCGAAGTAGGGGGGCTGGCGGACGTACGTCGAGTCGGGCTCCCATTCGAAGAGCTCGCCCTCGGGCACCGGCAGCGCGCGCCACTGCTCGTCGCCGGTGAAGACGTCGGCGTACGTGGAGCGGAACATCTCGCCGCGGACCGACGCAGTGATCGTCTCCTGGATCTCGGCGGCGGTGGGCCAGATGTCGCGGAGGTAGACGTCGTTGCCGTCCGAATCCTCGCCGAGCGGCTCCTCGAGCAGATCGAGGTCCATCCGGCCGGCGAGCGCGTAGGCGACCACGAGCGGCGGCGAGGCCAGGTAGTTCGCCTTCACCTCGGGGTGGATCCGAGCCTCGAAGTTGCGGTTGCCGGAGAGAACGGAGCAGACGACGAGGTCGCCCTGCTCGATGGCGGCCGAGATCGGCTCCGCGAGCGGGCCTGAGTTGCCGATGCAGGTCGTGCAGCCGTAGCCGACGGTGTGGAAGCCGAGCTGCTCCAGGTACTGCGTCAGACCGGCCTGGTCGTAGTACTCGGTCACGACCTTCGACCCGGGGGCGAGGCTCGTCTTCACCCACGGCTTGCTCTCGAGCCCGCGCTCGACCGCCTTCTTCGCCAGCAGGCCGGCGCCGACCATCACCTGCGGGTTCGACGTATTCGTGCAGGACGTGATCGCCGCGATCACGACGCTGCCGTGCTCGAGCGCGTACTCGGTCCCGGCCACGGGAACGCGCTTTCGGCCCGGGCGGACGACCGCGACCGGGGTCGAGTCGGGTTCGGGCTCGGCGGCGCCGCCGGGCGACTGCTCGGTCGTCGGGTCGCTCGCGGGGAAGGTGTCCGCGACCGCCCGGTCGTGGCTCCCGTTCGTGAGCTCGTTCGCGACCCCGAACGTCCCGAGTGCGTCCAGGAAGGACGTCTTCGCGTGGGTGAGCGGGACGCGGTCCTGCGGCCGCCGCGGGCCGGCGAGCGAGGGCTCCACGGTCGAGAGGTCGAGCTCGAGCACCTGTGAGTACGTCGGCTCGTCGCTCGGATCGTGCCAGAGCATGTTCTCCTTGCAGTAGGCCTCCACGAGCGCGATCTGCTCGGGAGCACGTCCCGTCAGCCGCAGGTACTCGAGCGTCAGCTCGTCAACGGGGAAGAAGCCGCACGTCGCGCCGTACTCGGGCGACATGTTCCCGATCGTCGCGCGGTCGGCGAGCGGCAGCGATCCGAGCCCGTGGCCGAAGTACTCGACGAACTTCCCGACCACGCCCGCCTGGCGCAGGATCTCGGTGACGGTGAGGACGAGGTCGGTCGCCGTCGCTCCTTCCGGGAGCTTGCCCGTCAGCTTGAAGCCGACGACCTTCGGGACGAGCATCGAGAGCGGCTCGCCGAGCATCGCCGCCTCGGCCTCGATCCCGCCGACGCCCCAGCCGAGGACGCCGAGCCCGTTCACCATCGTCGTGTGCGAGTCGGTGCCGACCAGCGTGTCGGGGAAGGCGACCCCCTCGCGCTCCTCGACCACGCGTGCCAGGTACTCGAGGTTGACCTGGTGCACGATCCCCGTTCCCGGCGGCACCACCTTGAAGTCGCGGAAGGCGCTCTGCCCCCAGCGCAGGAAGGCATAGCGCTCGCGGTTGCGCTCGAACTCGAGCGCGACGTTGCGCGAGAACGCGGCGGGCGTGCCGAAGACGTCGACCTGCACCGAGTGGTCGATCACGAGCTCGACCGGGATCAGCGGGTTGATCCGCTCCGGGTCGCCGCCGACGTCGGCCATCGCGTTCCGCATCGCAGCCAGGTCGACGACTGCCGGAACGCCGGTGAAGTCCTGCAGCAGCACGCGGGCGGGCGCGAACGAGATCTCGCGGCCCGGCTCCTCGATCGCGACCCAGCCCGCGACGGCCTCGACGTCCTCGCGCGAGCCGTTGCGGAGCACGTTCTCGAGCAGGATCCGCAGCGTGTAGGGAAGGCGCGCGACGTCCCACTGCTGCTGGAGCGCGTCGAGCCGGTGGATCTGGACGCTACGGTCGCCGACGGCGAGGGTGGAGCGCGCTGCGAGCTCGTCGGCCATGGCCCGAATCTATCGAACCCTCCCGCCCGGGGCGCTCAGGCGAGCCGGGGCTGCAGCTCCTGCTCCCAGAAGCGGAAGAAGCCGGCCTGATCCGGGCCGACCTGGTGGATCGCGATCCGGTCGAAACCCGCCCTCTCCCAGGACCTGATCTGCTCCAGCACCGGCGCGGCGTCCGGCCCGCACGGCACGCCGTCGACCGCCATCTCGACAGTGACGCTCTCGGCCACGGCGTTGAAGTCGGACGGGCGCGGCAGCTCCTGGTTGATCGTGCCCCCGAGCCCGCTGTGGCGCCAGAGCCGGAAGACGGTCTCCTTCGCCTCGTCCTCGCTCTCGGCCCAGCAGATCCGGACCTGCCCGTAGCAGGGCCCGTCGCCGCCGCCCTCGCGGTACTGCTTCACGGTCTCCTCGTTGGGGTCGGTCGAGACGAGTGCGTCCCCTGCACGTCCCGCCAACTCGGCGGCGTTGGGCCTGGCCGCGGCGACGGCGATCGGGATCGGCTCCACCGGCAGCGTGTAGAGCTGCGCGTGATCGACGACGTAGTGCCTGCCGCGGTGGGTCTGCTCCTCGCCCTGCCAGAGCAGGCGGATCACCTCGATCGCTTCCTCGAGCAGCTCGATCCGCTCGTCCGGCGCGGGCCAGCGGTCGCCGAGCACGTGCTCGTTCAGGTTCTCGCCCGTGCCGAGACCGAGTGTGAAGCGGCCGGGGAGCATCGCTCCGGCGGTCGCGGCGGCGTGGGCGACGATCGCCGGATGCGTGCGGATCAGCGGACACGTGACGCCGGTCGCGACCTCGATCCGCTCGGTCGCCGCCGCGATCCCGCCCAGCACGCCCCAGACGAACGGGCTCTGCCCCTGCGCCGCGATCCAGGGGTGGAAGTGGTCGGAGATCATCGCGAACGCGAAGCCGAGCTCCTCCGCCCGGGCCGCGTTGCGAACGAGCTCGAGCGGCGGGTGCTCCTCCGACGAGAGCCAGTAGCCGAACTCGGTCATGCGGCGGGTGGTACCGCGTCGCGCGGGCCGTGAAACGCGTCGCTCAGCGCACGCGGGCGCGGGCGACGACGAGCGAGGGGCCGACGTTGCCGGCGCGATCGACGGCCGCGATCGAGACGGGGCCGCCGACCCGGGCCCGCGTCAGCGTGATCGTCGGCCTGCGCACCGCCAGCGTCCGCGACGAGCCGACCTTGACGCGGTACTCGCGGAGACCGCCGGCATCCCGTGCTGCGGCCCAGGAGAGCACCGCCACCTTCGGCGTGCGCTTGATCGCGACGCGCGCGATCGCCGTCGGGCGGACGGTGTCGCGGATCAGCCTCCCCTGCTCGTCGACCATCCCGGTGCCCGGCCGGAACCGTGCGCCGACCGGCGCGCTGAGCCGGCCGACCGTGTCCGTGGCGCGAACCGCATAATCGGTCACGTCGGCCGTGTCGGGAAGGAGGATCGTCGTGGTCGTCACCTGCCGGACGAATCGCCGGTCCTGGTAGACGCGGTAGGCGACCGGGCCGACGTCGTCCGCCGAGGCGCGCCAGGAGAGCCGCACGAAGCCCGTGGGCGCGTCTCCGACCCGGAAGCTCGCCGGCGGCGTCGGCGGCGTGCGGTCGGGCGAGTCGAGGCGCTCGAGGAAGGTCGAGTCCTGCACGTCGGTCCAGGTGCCGCTGTGGCCGTAGTAGTCGTTGCGGCCGACGTCGAGCAGGTGCGTCTCGAGCTCCTCGCCCGTCAGCACCGCGGTCATCAGGTCGAAGCCCGAGTCGCAGACATGACCGCTCCGGCAGGAGTTCGGCGCGGCTCGATCGACTGCGCCGAAGACGTGCACGAGCTCGTGGATCGCCACGACCGGCCTGAGCGAGTCGCCGGCCGCGTCGCACGAGTCGAGGTAGACGACGGCGAAGGCGGGAAGGTCGAAGCCGCTCGCCCGCGCGCCCTGCCCGCAGACGTGGTCCTCGCCGACCTGGCCGGTCGGGCCGTCGTAGTAGGCGAGATACGCCTTCTCCGCCTCGTTGAAGCCGACCTCGGACGAGAGCTGCAGGCGCAGCTCCTGGAAGGCGCTGCTGATGTTGGTGACGCCGCTCGGGAGCTGGATGTTCGAGATGTCGAGCGCCCCGAACGAGCTTGCGCAACCCGCGGCCGGGAAGAGGTCGAAGCGGGGCGTCCGCGTCGAGTCCTCGCGGCGCCACCAGCTGTCGAAGGCGGCCGTGTCGCCGACGATCCGGGGCGCGAACTCGGCGAACCGGTCGGGGGCGCTCGCCGGCCTGACGTAGGCGACGTGGACCGCGTACGCCGAGGTCGAGTCGGGCAGGCGGTCGACCGCGGACGAGGTCGTCCCGCACCATGGGATCGGCGTCGAGGCGTTCGCAGGCACGGCCGCAACGAGCGCGACGAAGGCCGCTACCGTCGCGAGCCCGAGTTTCACGCCCGAGAGGGTACTCCTCAGTGGTAAGAACCGGGTAAAAACCTCACTTGCGCAGGCGTGCGAGTACGCGGTCGGTCCAACTCATGTGGTCGGCGTCGAGGTGGCCGGCGACGGCGTCGCGATAGGGGCCTGCGATGCGACGTGAGTACGCCCCGAAACCCTCCCTTCGCAGCGGCCGCCAGTCCTCCCGGTACGGCGCGACGAGGTGCTCGCGGCCGACGTTGCGCGCGGAGAGCAGGAAGGCGAGGCCGATCCCGGTCGAGACGTCGAGCAGCGGGCGCCGCTCACGGGCAGCGGCCCTGCGCAGACCCGCATAGAGGCCTGCGAGCTCCTTCGGCGACGGCAGCTCCGAGGCGCTCGCCCGCAGCTCGGTGAGTGTCGCGCGCAGGTCGGCGAGCTCGAGCGGCGGCAGGTCGATCAGGCGTGCAGTCGTGCCGGACGTCCCCTCGAGCGCGAAGAGCACGTCGTCGACGGTGCCCAGCTCGGCCTCTTCCGCCAGCACCCGGGCGCGCTTCAGCTCGGCCACGAGTGCGTCGACGTAGATGCGCGAGCCGTGCGAGACGTCGGATGCCGCCGCCAGCAGCCAGAGCGGCGAGAAGCCGAGCGCGACGATCGAGCTCACCTCGACGACGTTGCCGGCCGTCTTCCGCTTCAGCAGCTCGCCGGCGTCGGGCTGGCCGGCCGGCGGCTCGCGGTCGACATCGCCGATCAGCTCGATCGCGATCCTGAGCAGATTCTTGGCGGTCGCCTCGTAGAGCCTGGAGCGGCGGACGAAGCGCGGCAGCACCACCTCGGCCGTCTCGTGGATGGCGCCGCCGACGACCGCGACGACGGAGCGGACGAGGCGCTCGGGGAGGGAGACGAGGAAGGAGCGGGTGCGCCCCACGGCTACGATGATCCTATGGCCGCCAGCGAGACGCTCGAGTCGCTCCTCCGCGACTCGTTTCCGGATGCGACCGACGTCGAAGTCGAGGACCGGACGGGCGGCGGCGACCACTTCCAGGTGACGATCGCGAGCGGCCGCTTCGACGGGCTTTCGCTGGTCGAGCAACACCGGCTGGTCTACGAGGCGCTCGCGGCGCCGCTCGGAGACGGGTCGATCCACGAGCTTCGGATCAAGACGAGAGGACGGACATGAGTGAGCTGAGCGAGCAGATCAAGGCGATCATCGAGAACGAGCCGGTGAGCCTCTTCATGAAGGGCACCCCACAGCTCGTCATGTGCGGCAACTCGGACCGGGCGCTGCGCGCGCTCCGGGCGGCCGGCGCGCCGGTGACGGCGGTCGACGTGCTGCCCGATCCGCAGATCCGCCAGGAGCTGTCGGCCCTCTCGGGCTGGCCGACGATCCCGCAGGTGTTCATCAAGGGCGAGCTCGTCGGCGGCGCCGACATCGTCGAGGAGCTGTACGAGAGCGGCGAGCTGCAGGCGAAGCTGGACGAGGCCCTCGGCACCGACCGCAAGGCGGCGGAGCGGACGGCAGCGCTCGTATGACCGGCACGCTCCCCGACCCGGTTCCACCGGTCCCGCGGCCGGATCCGCGCCCCGATCCGCTGCCGCCCCGGCCGCCGGATCCGGACTCCTAGCGCGAGCCGAAAGCGCCGCAACGGAGGCTTAACGCCCTTCACACCGGCGGTTAAGACCCTCTCGGTACAACGATCCAGTGAGACGTGCAACCGTCCTTCGCGCCGCTGCGCTCGGCGCCGCCTCCCTCCTTGGCGGCCTGATCGCTCTCGGCGGCGTCACCCTGACCGGCGACCTCGGCGGCGGAACGACGACCGTGGTGAGGGCCTCCCCTGCTCCCACCCCCGCCGCCCCGGTCGCCGACGACCGGCGGCTCACGGTCAGCGAGATCTACGCCCGTGCGGCGCCGGGTGTCGTCCAGATCACATCGACCGCGGCGGCGTCCGACAATCCCTCGGCTGCCCCGTTCGACCAGCAGGCAGCGCCGCGGCAGGCGCTCGGCTCGGGCTTCGTGATCGACAAGACGGGCCACATCGTCACCAACTACCACGTGATCGAGGGCGCCGACGAGATCGAGGTCAGCTTCTCGAACCAGGACACGCTCAGCGCGTCGGTCGTCGGCACCGACCCCTCGACGGACATCGCCGTCCTGCGCGTGCAGTCGACCTCTCGCGGGCTGGCACCGCTCGCGTTCGGGAACTCCGACACCATCCGCGTCGGCGACCCGGTCGTCGCGATCGGCAATCCCTTCGGCCTCCGCCGGACTGCGACCGCAGGCATCGTCAGCGCCGTCCAGGAGCGGACGATCACGGCTCCGAACGGCTATCCGATCGACCACGTGATCCAGACCGATGCGGAGATCAACAGCGGCAACTCCGGCGGGCCGCTGCTGAGCTCCCGCGGCGAGGTGATCGGCGTCAACTCGCAGATCGCCCGCGCCGACGGGTCGACCGGAAACGGGATCGGCTTTGCCATCCCCTCGAACACCGTCAAGGAAGTGGTCGCCCAGCTGACCGCCACCGGCAAGGTCGACCGGGCCGTCCTCGGCATCTCGGGCAGCACCGTCACGGCCGAGCTGGCGCGCGTCCTGCGGCTCCCCGTCGACCAGGGCGTCCTCGTCGAGGACGTGACCGACGGGAGCGCGGCCGCGCAGGCCGGGCTCAGGGGCGGCACCACGGACGTCGTCGTCGCCGGTGAGAGCCACGTGCTCGGCGGAGACGTGATCGTCGCGGTGGGCGGCAGGCGCGTCGGCTCGACCGAGGAGCTGCGCGACGCGCTCGCGCGGCACAAGCCGGGCCGGAAAGTGAGCGTCCAGATCCACCGCGGCACGAAGATCGTCACGGTTCCGGTCACGCTCGGCCGCCAGCCGGCGGCGACGGGCTAGAGCGTCAGGACGCCTGCTCGAGCTGCCCGGCGTCGTGGGCGCGCAGCTCGGCGTCCGCCGCCTCCCAGCCGCGCGCGATCAGCGCCTGCTTCGCGTGCTCCGCCCACTCCGGGCTCTCCCGGAAGCCCTGCTCGAGGCTGTCCGCTCCCGCGTGGCCGCGGACGACGATCCGGGGCACGTTCCGGGGCAGCGTCGTCCGGGCGAAGCGCTCCTCGACGGCCCGCGCGGCGCGGTTGCGCCGGCCGGGTCGCGCGTGCTCACGCGCGAGCTGGACGAGGTCCGCGCGCAGTGCCTCCAGCTCCTGGCAGGCGGCATCCCTGTCGGCTGCGAGCTGCTCCTCGACCGCCGTGTTCCGCTGGACCGTCACCCGCATCAGGCGGATGATCATGTCGCCGAGGTGAACCGGCTCGCCCCGTGCCGCCCTGCCCTCTGCCTCGTCGAGCTGGGTGATCAGCGCACGGACCGGCGGGACCGCACGGAACCGCTGCAGCCGGCGGCGGAGCCGGTCGAGCGGCTCAGTGCCGACGCGGGGGTAGGTGGGGACATGACGGAAGGCGACGACGAGCTCGACGCCAGGGCGCTCGAGCGCCCGGCCGAGCGGGAAGTTCCGCACCCAGCCGCCGTCGGTGGCGATCCGGTCGCCGACCGGCAGCGGCAGCACGAGCGCGCTGATCGCGGCCGAGGCGAGCACGGCCTCCGCGAACACCTCCGGTGCCGACTCGTGCGAGGAGTAGGCGAGCTCGTACGAGGTCTCGGCCTGCTCTGAGACGTCGGTGGCGAAGACGATCAGCTCGATCGGCGCGGCGGCGAGCGCTCCGGCGAGCTCGGTCGGCTCGATCAGCCGCTCCGCGATCGTCGCGGGCAGGGCGTAGTGGTGGAGGCCGTTCAGCGGCAGCTGCCAGAGCCGCTGCGGCGCGAAGATATCCCGTGGCTGGAGGCTGAGCGTGAACTCCTCCAGCGCGTCGAGCCGGTCGAGCGCGGCCATCGTCCCGGTCAGCGCACCGGCCGACGTGCCGTAGATGCAGCCGACCCGCGGCCACAGCTCGCTGCTGCGCAGCCGCTTCAGGAAGCCGAGCTGGAGCAAGACGCCGTTCACACCGCCGCCGGACAGCACGATCGCGACGTCCCGCTCGCTCATGTGCTCATTGTGAACACGCACTCCACCGGCAACACTCCCCATCCGTCTAACCTTGCCCCGTGGAATCGCAGGAACCGCGGCCGGGGTCGTTGATCATGGGGGACGAGCTGCTCGATGAGCACGAATTCGTCTGGGTCGACGACACCGACGGTGAGCACGCCGGCTGGTTCTGCGTCCGTACCGATCCCTTTCCCTGCCCGGCCAAGGGCTGCACCTTCGTGGCCGACTTCATGACCGCCGCGCATCTCGTCCTCGTCTGGGAGGAGCGAGACGACCCGAACCTGCTCTGGCACGCGCAGCGAGCGATGGAGGTCGGCCGCAACCCGCGGGTCGTCCCGTACGAGAACGGCTTCGGGCCGAGCGCGTCGTACTACGCGTGGGAGGCGGCCGGGCGCCCCGTTCACGCTGTCCGTGGGCGATAGCTTCGGCCGCAGCCTGACGCTCGGCGTCGAGGAGGAGCTGATGCTGCTCGACCCGGAGACACTGGCGCTGGCGCCGGGGGTGGAGCGGTTGCTGCCGCAGGAGGGGTTGAAGACGGAGCTCTTCTCCTGCCTCGTCGAGACCAACACGCCGGTATGCGCGGACGCCTTCGAGGCACGTGACGAGCTCGTGAGGCTCCGGCGCCTCGCCGTCGAATGCGCCGCGCGGGAGGGCCTCGCCGTCGCCGCAGCGGGCTCCCATCCGTTCTCGGTGCCCGAGGAGCAGCGGATCGTCCAGGAGCCGCGCTACCTGAAGATGGTTGACGAGCTCGGGGTGGTCGCGAAGGCCCAACTCGTCTGCGGCCTCCACGTCCATGTCGGGATGGAGAGCTTCGAAGCCTGCCTCCGAGCGCTGGAGGGGCTCCGGCCCTGGCTCGACGCCCTGCTCGCGGTGGCGGCGAACTCTCCGTATCTGGCCGGCGAGGAGACGGGCGCGCTCTCCTCGCGGCTGGCCACGCTGCGACGCCTGCCCCGGGGCGGTCCCCCGCCGCCGCTCGCGACGGAGGCGGACTGGGAGGCGGAGGTCGCGGCGGCCGGCGTCGACTACACGAGGATCTGGTGGGACGCGCGCCCGCACCCGCGGCTGGGGACGCTCGAGGTGCGGATCGCCGACCAGGCGACCTCGGTAGAGCGCGCCGTCGCGCTCGTCGCGCTGGTGCAGGCGCTCTGCGCGGCGCCGCCGGCACCGATGTCCGACCTGCTCGACGCCGCCGAGCCCGCGGCGCGGACGCTCGGCACCTGGGAGCTCGTCGAGCTGCTGCGCGAGCCTGTCGAGGCGCTGCGCCAGCTCGAGATCGGCCGTCGTGCCGGCCTCGAGGCGGTCGCGGCCGAGCTTGTGCGACGCTCGGCGGCATGAAGAACCTTCGCGCCGCGCTCTACCCGCTCCGGCTCGTCGCCGCGCGGCTGGGCCGGCGAA
>DASQKK010000097.1:0-15869 GCA_035630545.1 Gaiellaceae bacterium | reverse complement strand
TCCGACGGAGGCGAGCGCCCGCTCGAGCGCCGCCTCCAAGCCTCCGTACAGCCGCTCGACGCCCTTCGTCTCGAAGTAGACGCGTCCCGGCTCCTCGGGGTCGACCGCGAAGCCCGAGTCCTCGAGCCGCTGCAGCACCCCTTCCCACTCGCGCTCGACCGCCGCCGGGTCCTGCTCGACCAGCACGAGCTGCGGGCACATCGCGAGCGCCTCCCCCATCCTCATCCCGGGCTGCACGCCGGCGAGCTCGGCTGCGGCGGTGACCGGGCCGACGAGCTGCTCGGTTCCGGGCAGCGGCGCGAGCGCCGCGGGGACGAGTGCCAGCCTCGGCTTGTCCCGCAGCGCTGCGCGCAACTCAAAGCCGGGGACGATGAGACAGGCGATCATGGGAACGTATGTTCTACACCCGAACAGGTGTTCCTGTCAACTGCGTAAGATCGTCCCGTGCGGATCCTCTTCGCCTTCACCGGCGGGCGCGGCCATGTCGAGCCGCTGCTGCCGCTCGCCCACGCTGCCGCGGCCGCCGGCCACACGGTCGCGTTCGGGGGCCGGCCATCGATCCTGCCGGCCGTCGAGGAGCTCGGCTTCGAGGCCTACCCGACCGAGCCGGCACGGAAGCCGCCGGAGCGGATCCCGTTGCAGCCGCTCGATCCCGAGCGCGAGGCGCGCGACTTCCGCGACGGCTTCGTCCTCCGTGCCCGCGAGCGGGCTCCGGGCGTCGAGGCGCTGTGCCGCGACTGGCGGCCCGACGTCCTCGTCGGCGAGGAGACGCACTACGGCGCGCTGCTGGCCGCCGAGCGGCTGGGCCTCCCGTTTGCGAGCGTTCTCGTGCTCGCCGCGGGCACACTCGGAACGCCCGAGTTGATCGGCGGCCCCGTGAACGAGGTCCGCACGGAACTGGGCCTCCCGGCCGACCCCGGCGCGACGATGCTCTCGAACCGGCTCGTGCTCGCGCCGCTCCCGCCGCGCTACCGCGATCCGGCGTTCCCGCTCCCCGCGGCAACCGTCCATTACCGCCCCTTCGAGCGGGTGCCGCAGCGCCACGACGGCACTCCGTCCGTCTACGTCACCCTCGGCACGGTCTTCAACCTCGAGTCGGGCGACCTCTTCGCCCGCGTGCTCGCAGGCGTGCGCGAGCTCGCTGTCGAAGTGGTCGCGACCGTCGGCGACGGAATCGAGCCGGCCGAGCTGGGCGAGCTGCCGGCGCACTTCCGCGTCGAGCGGTTCGTGCCGCAGGCCGAGATCCTGCCCCGATCGAGCGTCGTCGTCTCGCACGGCGGCTCCGGCAGCGTTCTCGGCTCGCTCGCGCACGGGCTGCCGCAGGTGGTGATCCCGATGGGCGCCGACCAGCCGCTGAACGCCGACCGCTGCGCCGAGCTCGGGCTCGCACGCGTCCTCGATCCGGTCGCGGCCACCTCGGAGGAGATCGGCGACGCGGTCGCCGAGGTGCTCGCGGACCGCTCCTACCGCGACGCGGCGCAGGCGCTCCAGGCCGAGTTCGCCGCCCTGCCCGGGCCGGAGCGCGCGGTCGAGCTGATCGAAGAGCTGCGAGCGTGAGCGCATGACCGTCCGGATCGACGACTCGCTCGACGGGATCGACTGGGCGCGGGCGAAGGCCGACCTTGCCGCAGACCGGTTCGACAACGGCCGCTCGGCGGATGCGCTCAGGCGGTCGTTCGAGCAGTCCCAGCACGTCGCGATCGCCCGCGACGGCGATCGGGTGGTCGGGATGGCGCGTCTGCTCTCCGACGGCGTCTGCAACGCCTACCTCGTCGACGTCTGGACGGCGTCGTCGCACCGGCGGCAGGGGATCGCCTCGCGGATGCTGCAGCTGCTGATCGACGCGGTCCCCGGCCAGCACATCGGCCTTCAGACCGACGACGCGCAGGCGCTTTATGCGTCGGTCGGCTTCGAGCCGCAGCCGGAGTTCTGGTCGACCGTGTCCGGCAGGTGGCTGGACAACGACGCGAACCGGCTTTGAGCTCGGGCGTCCGACGTGCCAAACTGACCGCGTGAGCACGACCGTCGACGCGCTCGAGTTGGACGCCGCAGCATTCCGCGGCGAGATCGTCGGCCCGTCCGACGCCGGCTTCGACGAGCACCGGCGGATCTGGAACGGGTCGATCGACCGTCGCCCCGCCGCGATCGCACGCTGCGCCGGCGTCGCCGACGTGATCACGGCCGTCAAGGCCGCGCGCGCGAGCGGCATCCGTGTGGCGATCCGCAGCGGCGGCCACTCGTTCCCCGGCTACTCGGTCGCGGACGACGCGCTGATGATCGACCTCTCGCCGATGAAGGGCGCCCGCGTTGATCCGGAGCGGCGCATCGCGCGCGCGCAGGCCGGCGTCCTGCTCGGTGAGCTCGACCGGGAGACGCAGGCGTTCGGGCTCGCGGTGCCCTCCGGCATCGTCACGCACACGGGCGTCGCCGGGCTGACGCTCGGCGGTGGGATCGGCTGGATCATGCGCAAGCACGGCCTCTCGGTCGACCGCCTCCTCTCCGTCGACCTCGTCACGGCGGACGGCGAGTTCGTCACGGCGAGCGCGGACGAGAACGCCGAGCTCTTCTGGGGGCTCCGCGGCGGCGGCGGCAACTTCGGGATCGTGACCGAGTTCGAGTTCGAGTGCGTGCCGCTCGGACCGCAGATTCTGGCCGGCCCGGTGATCTGGCCGATGGAGCGCTCCGGCGACGTGCTCCGCTTCTACCGCGACTGGATCGCGGAGGCGCCGGACGAGCTGATGACGATCATCGTCCACCGCAAGGCGCCGCCGCTGCCGATCATCCCGGAGGAGCTGCACGGGCAGCCGGTCGTGATGGTGATCTGCTGCTGGGTCGGCGAGCTCGAGGAGGGCGAGCGGTTCATCAAGCCGCTGCGCGACTTCGGCTCACCCGTCGCGGACGTCTGCGTGCCGAAGCCGTACCTCGCGCACCAGGCCATGCTCGACCCGAGCTTCGTGCCCGGGCGCTGGTACTACTTCAAGAGCTGCGACGTCGCCGAGCTGACGGACGAGATCATCGACCTGACGATGGAGCGCTCGCTCCAGATCGAGTCGCCGCTCAGCTCCTTCCCGATCTGGCAGATGGGCGGCGCGGTCGGTCGCGTCGGGGAGGACGAGACCGCCTTCAACGGCCGCGGTGCCGGCTTCACCTACAACATCGGCGTCTGCACCGAGACCGAGGCGGGCTTCGAGCAGGAGCGCGACTGGGTGCGGAGCTTCTGGTCCGCGCTCGAGCCGTGGCACCAGGGCGTCTATGTGAACTTCCTGGGCGACGAGGGCGCCGACCGGGTGCAGGAGTCCTACGGCGCCGCCAAGTACGCGCGGCTGCAGGCGCTGAAGACGCAGCTCGATCCGGACAACTTCTTCCGGATCAACCAGAACATCCCGCCCGCCTAGCCCTCCTGGAGAACGATCTCGGCCGCGGGGCCGCGCCTGCCGGCGTAGCGCGGGACGGCGTCGAGGACGCTCTCGCGCGCGCAGAAGACGAGGTCATCCTCCAGCCCGGGCGGCCCGTACGTGCGCGCGTTGAGCCCGTCGAGCGCATTCGGAAATGCGTCGGCGAGCAGCGCCGCGGCGATGGCGGCGTCGCTGCGCTCACCCGCGAGCGCCTGCACGAACCGCCCGGCGCAGTAGGCGTCGTCGAAGGCGAACGCGCCCTTGTAGCCGGCGCAGATGACGGCGACGTCCTCCCCGCGCTCTGTCGCTGCGCGGACGACGGCGTCGAGGTTGAGCAGGCTGCCGATCAGGACCTCGTCGCAGCGCTCGGCCGCCGTCACGATCGTCCGCGTCCCGTTCGTCGTCGAGAGGATGAGCGTCTCCGCCTTCGGCTCGAGGAACTCGCGCGGCGACGCGCCGACGTCGAAGCCCTCGATCCGGACCGCGTCCCGCTCGCCGCCGACGACGCTGTCGGCGAGCTCGGCGCGCAGCGCTCGCGCCTGCTCGATCTCGGGCACGCAGAGCACGCGCCGGTAGCCGGCCGAGAGGGCCTGCGCGATCGTCGACGTCGCCCGGACGACGTCGACGACGATCCCGGTCGGGGCCGCTGCGGCCTCGTCCGGAGTGAACGCGACATGAACCTTCATCTGGCTAGGCTAGACCGCATGGCGGAGCTGCAGAGGTGCTACCGGCACCCCGATCGGGAGACGGGCGTCTCGTGCTCCGAGTGCGGCCGCGCCATCTGTCCGGACTGCATGACGTTCAGCCCGGTCGGCATCCGCTGCCCCGACCACGCGGGCGTGGCGCGCGGGCCTGCAAAGAAAGTCGTCCGGAACCTCCAGCGCAGCTCGGCGGGCCGGCAGGGCACCGTGACGATGACGCTGATCGTGATCAACGTCGGCATCTACTTCCTCCAGCTCGCCGGCGGCGCCTCGATCAACGCGAGCTCCGGCTGGATCTACCAGCACGGCGCCCTCTACGGGCCGCTGGTCGCACAGGGCGACTGGTACAGGCTCATCTCGGCCGCCTTCCTGCACTACGGCCCGATCCATCTCGGGATGAACATGCTCGCGCTCTGGTGGATCGGCCGGCCGCTCGAGGACTACCTCGGCTCCCTCCGCTACGTCCTCCTCTACGTCGTCTCGGGTCTCGCCGGCTCGGCCGGCGCTCTGATCGCCAACCCGACCGCCGTCACCGTCGGCGCGTCCGGCGCGATCTTCGGGATCCTCGGCGCCGCGATCGTCCTCGAGCGTCAAGGCACGTACGTGCTCGGCGGCAGTGCGCTGACGCTCCTGATCATCAACATCGCCTTCACGTTCGCCGTTCCCGGGATCTCGATCGGCGGCCACCTCGGTGGCCTCGCAGGGGGCGCACTCTGCATTCTCGCCCTCTCCCGGTTCGGCAAGGGCAGCGCCGCCTACAGCCGCATCGACGCCGCCTCGATCGTCAGCATCGCCGCCGTCGGCCTGCTCAGCGTCGCGGTCGCGTACTGGAAGGTGAAAGGGTACGCCTGAGGCGAAGTCCGCCGCGGCGGCGATCGAGACCGCCGGCCTCTCGAAGACCTACCGCGGCGGCGTCGCGGCGCTCGCGGGCCTCGACCTTCGGGTCGAGCAGGGGGAAGTCTTCGGCTACCTCGGACCGAACGGTGCCGGCAAGAGCACGACGATCAGGCTGCTGCTCGACCTGATCAGGCCGACGGCCGGCAGCGCCGCCCTCTTCGGCCTGGACAGCCGCCGCGACGGTGTCGTGGCGCGACGCCGAATCGGGTATCTCGCCGGCGACCTGCGGCTGTCCGACCGGCTCACCGCGCGCGAGCAGCTCGACTCACTCGTTCGCCTACGCGGCGCAGCCGCACCGCTCCGCGACACGCTCTGCGAACGGCTCGGGGTCGAGCTCGACCGCCCGATCCGGGAGCTGTCGCGTGGCAACCGGCAGAAGATCGGGATCGTGCAGGCGTTCATGCACCGGCCGGATCTCGCCGTGCTCGACGAACCGACGAGCGGGCTCGACCCGCTCCTGCAGGCGGAGGTGCGCACGCTGTTCCGCGAGACCGCCGCCGACGGCCGCACCGTCTTTCTCTCCTCCCACTCGCTCGACGAGGTCCAGCACACCGCCGACCGCGTCGGAATCATCCGGTCGGGCCGTCTGATCGACGTCGATCGGGTCGAGACGCTGCGCGAACGTGCGATTCGTCACGTCTCGATCGTGTTCGCAGACCACGTCGACCCGGCGCAATTCGCCGCGCTCGACGGCGTCCGAGTCGAGCGAGTCGAGAACGCATCGGTGCGCCTCTCCGCCGCTGAGGCGGCGATGGACGCTCTCGTCAAGGCCGCCGCACGTCATCGGGTCGTCGACCTCGTCTCCGAGCCCGCAGACCTCGAGGAGATCTTCCTCGAGCTGTACCGGGAGGCCGACGACGCCGACTGAGATTCTCCGCCGTGGACTGCTCGACCGCCGCCGGGCGCTCGTCGCCTGGTCGCTCGGCGTGGCCGCGTACGTGCTGCTGATCGCCGCGATCTTCCCCTCGATCGAGAGCTCGAAGGAGCTCGACGACCTGATGAAGAGCTATCCGGAGCCCCTGAAGGAGCTCTTCGGGATCGGCTCCGGGAGCATCACGAGCGGTCCCGGGTATCTCGACGCCGAGCTCTTCTCGTTCATGCTTCCGCTGTTCGTGCTCGTGCTCGCGATCGGGTCGGGCGCACGGGCCTTTGCCGGCGAGGAGGACGCCGGGCGACTCGAGCTCGTCCTGTCGTACCCCGTCCGCCGCAGCCACACCGTCCTCGCGAAGGGGGTTGCGATCGCCGCCGAGGTCGTGATCCTCTGCGCTGTCATCCTCGTCGCGCTGGCGCTGCTCGACCCTGTCTTCGGGCTCGACCTGGCCGCCGGGAAGACGACCTCGGCGCTCGTCGGCCTCGCGGTGTTGGGCATCCTGCACGGGTGGCTCGCGCTCGCCGTCGGCACCGCCGTGCCGAGCCGGGCGCTCGCGCTCGGGATCCCGGCCGCACTGGCCGCCGCCGCCTATCTCGTCGGCGGCCTCCACGAGCTCGCCGGCTGGCTCGACCCGGTCCGCGTCGTGTCCTCGTTCTGGTGGATCGGCAGCTCGCCGCTGCAGAACGGCGCGCGGGGATGGGGTGTGCTCGTCGTCGCCGTGGCCGCGCTCGCGGTGCTGGCCGCGGCGACGACGCTCGTCGACCGTCGCGACCTCAAGGTGCCCTAGCGGTCCGCAGCCGATCGGAGGATGATCCTGGCGTGTGATCAGGCTCGAGCAGACTCACCGCTTCACGACGCCGCTGCCGGTGGGCTTTGCGTACATCACCGACATCGCGAACTGGCCTGCGTACTGGCCGAGGCTCGTCCGCATCGAGTCCGGCTCACGCTGGCAGGCCCCCGGAGACACGGCGACGCTCGTGATCCGACTCCTGGGACGCGAGGTCGAGCTCGCGCTGACGCTGTCGCAGCTCGAGCCGGACCGGCTCGTCACGTACACGAGCGTCCAGCAGGGCCTTCCGGACGCGCGCCACGAGCGTCATTTCACGGCTGCAGCTGATGGGTTCGACTACCGGCTCGTCGTCGAGTACGAGCCTCGGCCCGGGCTGCGTGGCCTGTTCGACCGGCTGATCGTCCGCCGCGCCGTGGCCGGGGCGATGCGGCAGACCGTCGAGAACCTCGAGCGCGAGCTCCCTGCCGGCTAGCCGCCGATCGGGACCGCGACCGTGCCCTGCTCCGCCAGCGCCGCCTGGGCGGCCGCGAGGCGTGCGAGCGGGACGCGGTAGGGGCTGCAGCTGACGTAGTCGAGCCCGAGCCGGTGGCAGAACGCGACCGACTTCGGCTCGCCGCCGTGTTCACCGCAGATGCCGAGCTTGATCTCCTCCCGTACCCGCCGGCCGCGCTCGACCGCGATCGCCATCAGTTCGCCGACACCGTCCTGATCGATCGTCTCGAACGGGTCGCGCTCGAGCACGCCCGTCTCGAGATAGTGCGAGAGGAAGCGGCCTGCGTCGTCCCGCGAGAGCCCGAGCGCCGTTTGCGTCAGGTCGTTCGTCCCGAAGGAGAAGAAGTCGGCGTACTCGGCGATCTCGTCGGCGCGGATGCAGGCGCGGGGCAGCTCGATCATCGTCCCGACGAGGTAGTCGAGCTCGCCCTCCTCGGCGGCGACGCGGACGGTCAGCTCCCGCAGCCGCTTGAGCTCCTCGCCGAAGCCGACGAGCGGATGCATGATCTCGACGAGCGGCGCGTCACCGCCCCGCTCCCGCACCGCGATCGCCGCGCGCACGATCGCACGCACCTGCATCTCGTAGATCTCGGGGAAGAAGAGACCGAGCCGACAGGCGCGCCAGCCGAGCATGGGGTTCGACTCCTGCAGCGCCCG
Organism: Gaiellaceae bacterium; assembly: GCA_035630545.1. Taxonomy (GTDB): domain Bacteria; phylum Actinomycetota; class Thermoleophilia; order Gaiellales; family Gaiellaceae; genus Gaiellasilicea. The sequence continues at coordinate 8,066 of DASQKK010000097.1, read as the reverse complement.
GATCCGCTCGCGCATCCGCTCGTCGTGCTCCTCCTCGAGCGCGGGCAAGAACTCGTGCAACGGCCAGTCGAGCAGGCGGATCGTCACCGGCAACCCGGCCATCGCCTCGAAGATCCCCTCGAAGTCTCCCTGCTGGATCGGCAGCAGCCGCTCGAGCGCGGAGCGTCGGCCGTCCTCGTCGGCGGCGAGGATCATCTCGCGCATCAGTCCGAGCCGGTCGGCGTCGGCGAACATGTGCTCGGTGCGGCAGAGGCCGATCCCCTCGGCCCCGAACTCGCGCGCCTTGGCCGAGTCCTCGGGCGTGTCGGCGTTGGTGCGCACCTTCAGCCGCCGGACCCCGTCCGCCCACTCGAGGATCGCGGAGAAGTCGTCGTTGATCTGCGGTGGCACGAGCGGCACGGAGCCGACGATCACCGCGCCGGTGCCGCCGTCGATCGTGATCGTGTCGCCTTCCTTCAGCTCGTGCCCGGGCAGACGGGCGGTCTTGGCGCGGACGTCGACGTGGAGCGCCTCGCAGCCGGTGACGCAGGGCGTCCCCATCCCCCGCGCGACGACGGCGGCATGCGAGGTGAGCCCGCCGTGCGCGGTCAGGATCCCCGCCGCCTGCACCATCCCGTGGAAGTCGTCCGGCGTCGTCTCCCAGCGGACGAGGATGACGCTCTCCCCCGCCTTGCCGCGCTCCTCGGCGGTGTCTGCGTCGAAGACGATCGCGCCGGAGGCCGCGCCCGGCGAGGCGTTCAGCCCTTTCGCGACGACCTCGACGTCGGCGGTCGGGTCGATCATCGGGTGGAGCAGCTGGTCGAGCTGCGCCGGATCGATCCGCGCGACCGCCTCCTCCTTCGAGATCAGCCCCTCGCCGACCATCTCGACCGCCGCCCGCAGCGCCGCCGCCGCCGTTCGCTTCGCGCTCCGCGTCTGGAGCAGGAACAGCGTTCCCTCCTCGACCGTGAACTCGATGTCCTGCATGTCGCGGTAGTGCGCCTCGAGCCGAGCGATCGTCTCGAGCAGTTGGGCGTACGCCTCGGGCAGCAGCTGGTTCATCCGCTCGATCGGTTCGGGCGTGCGGATCCCGGCGACGACGTCCTCGCCCTGCGCGTTCTGGAGGAACTCCCCGTACAGGATGCTCTCGCCCGTGGACGGGTCGCGGGTGAAGCAGACGCCGGTGCCGGAGCTGTCGCCCTTGTTGCCGAAGACCATCTGGACGACGTTGACCGCCGTGCCGAGGTCGTCCGGGATCTCGTACGTGCGCCGGTAGACCTGCGCGCGCGGCGACTCCCAGGAGTCGAAGACGGCGCGGACGGCCTTCTCGAGCTGCGCACGGGCATCCTGAGGGAAGGGCGAGCCGGTCTCGTCCGCGTAGATCCGCTTGAAGGTCTCGATCAGCTCGGCGAGATCGGCCGCGGTCAGCTCGACGTCCTGCTTGGCGCCGCTCGACGCCTTCAAGTCGGTGAGCGGCTGCTCGAAGCGGTGGCCCTCGACGCCGTCGACGACCTCGCCGTACATCTGGATCAGGCGCCGGTAGGAGTCGTAGGCGAAGCGCTCGTTCCCGGTCGTCTTTGCGAGACCCGCGACCGCCTCGTCGTTGAGGCCGAGGTTGAGAATCGTGTCCATCATCCCCGGCATCGAGACTGCCGCACCGGAGCGGACCGAGACGAGCAGCGGGTCGCCGAGATCGCCGAACCGCTTGCCCGCCTTCGCCTCGAGCGAGGCGATATGTGTGGCGACCTCGTCCTCGAGCCCGTCCGGCAGCTGCCCGCCCGACGCCATGTAGGCACGGCAGGCGTCGGTCGTGATCGTGAACCCGGCGGGGACGGGCACGCCGAGCGCGGTCATCTCGGCGAGGCCGATCCCCTTGCCGCCGAGCAGTTCGCGGCCGCCGCCGGAGTCCTCGTCGAAGTCGTAGACATAGCGCATGAGCGCCCGGAATCTACACTCGCACCTCGTAGCGCAGGTGCGTGGCGTACGGCGACTCGATCACGCTCGTCCGTTCGAAGCGGAGGTCGGTCCGTTCGATCCCTTCGAAGAGGCGCGTTCCGCCGCCGAGCAGCACCGGTGCGATCGTGAGCGTGAACTCGTCGACGACGCCGGCGTCGAGGCACTGGCGGAGGAGGTCGGCACCGCCCATCACGACGACGTTCTTGTCGCCTGCGGCCGCGCGAGCCTTGTGGAGGGTGACGTCGATCCCGTCGGTGACGAACTCGAATGTCGTGTCACCCTTGATGGCCGTCTCCTGTGGCCGGTGCGTGACCACGAACACCGGGACGCCGAAGCCCGGGTCGTCGCCCCAGCCGTTGACGACGTCATGCATCTTCCGGCCGACCAGGAAAGCGCCACCGGACTCGAACGTCTCCTCGATGTAGCGCTTGTCGGCGCCGGTCGCTGAGCCGCCCTCCTCGCCGTAGCGCCACGGCCCGCCGAAGACCCAGTAGTGCAGCCGCTCACCGCCGTCGCCGAGCCCCGCGCCGAGCCGGTCGTTCGGCCCGGCCACGAACCCGTCCATTGACATCGTGATGCCAGCGACAACCTTGCCCATGTCGTCTCCTTTCGTTTCCCTGTAGACCGCGCGCGCGCCGAAGAGTCATCGGCGAGACTGCGGAGCGATGAGCGGCCACATTCTCGCGATCGGCGGCGGCGACGTCGTCAGTCCCAGCTCACGGCTGGACGACTACCTGCTCGAGCTGAGCGGGAAACAGCGGCCGAGGATCGGCTATCTGCCGACGGCGGCCGGCGAGCGTCCCGAGGGCATCCAGTGGTTCTACGACGCGTTCACGGGACGCGAGTGCGAGCCGAGCCACCTCGAGCTCTTCGGGATGCCGGAGCGGCCCTGGGAGTGGGTGCTCGCGCAAGACGTGGTCTACGTCTGCGGCGGCAACACGGCCAACGCGCTCGCGCTCTGGCGTCTCCACGGCGTCGACCGGGCCCTGCGCGAGCTCTGGGAGCGAGGCGGCGTCCTCGGGGGCTGGAGCGCCGGCGGGATCTGCTGGTTCGAGGACGGCGTCACCGACTCGTTCGGGCCGGCGCTGCGTGCGCTCGACGACGGCCTCGGCTTCCTCTCCGGCTCATTCTGCCCGCACTACGACGGCGAGGCGGAGCGGCGGCCGACGTTCACGCGGCTCGTCGCCGACGGCGCGCTCCCGGCCGGCCTCGCCGCAGACGACGATGCGGCGATCCTCTTCGAGGGAAGGGAGCTCCGAGAGGTCGTCAGCCAGCGCGAAGGCGCGCGCGGCTACCGCGTCACCGCCGACGGTGAGCAGCCGCTCGAGCCGCGTCTGCTCTAGAGCAGCTCGGCGATCAGAGCGGCCGCCCGCGCAGCGCCGTCGGTCTCGACCGGGGCGTAGTCGACCTCGCGCCCGATCTCCTCCGCGATCGCCGCCGCGATCTCGGCCGGGCCGTCCGTCTCGAAGTCCATGCGCCGGCCGGCGCCGTAGCGCTCCAGCCGGTGGTGCACGTGAAAGCTCTGCTCAAAATGGTGCCGGAGCGGGAAGTAGAGGAACGGCCGCCGGTTCGCGGTCAGCTCCATCGCCGTGGTCAGCCCGCCCTGCACGACGCCGAGATCGCACGCGGCGAGGTGGCGGTACAGCTCGTGCACGTAGGCGTGGATCTCGAGCCCGTCCTGCTGCGGCAGACTGCCCGGGTCAATCCGCGGCCCGGCGATGACGATCATCCGCAGCTCCGGCAGGAGTGCCTTGGCCTGCGGGTACGCGTCGATGACGCGGCGCAGCAGCTCGCCGCCGACCCCGGAGCCGCCGACGGTGACGATGCAGACCCGCTCGCCCGGCCGGTAGCCGAGCTCGTCGCGCAGCTTCTCGCGGTCGGCGACGGGCTCGAATCCGGTCACATAGCCGGAGAAGTCGTAGTGCTGCTCAGTCCAGTCGCGGATCCCCGGGAGGCCGTTCCCGAACGAATTGGGGACGACGTCGTCGGGGTTGCCCACGAACACGGCCCGGTCGCGGATCCTCGGGAAGCGGGCGATGTGCTCGATCATCTCGGCGTTGTAGTCGGTCGTCAGGAACTCCTCGTGCTCGCCGCCGTCGTCCATCGGCAGCCAGCCGACGAAGTCCGTCAGCCAGACGTACGCCGCCGATTTCAGCTCCGGGTTCTCGTGCAGGAAGTAGTCGACCTCCCACGCCTCGTCGCCGATCCAGAGGTCGTAGTTCTCCTCGCGCACGACGTCGAGGAAGAGCATGAAGTTGGCGACGAGGATCTCGTCCATCCGCCTGATCGCCTGGAAGGCGTGTAGGTCGTGCTCGGCCGACTCGCTCTCGATGTGCCCCGACTCGTTCGCGAGTAGCGCGCTCGCCGGATGGATCCGCTCCCCCTCGGCCTCGAGCACGGTGGTCACCGGATGCTGGGCGAGCCAGTCGATCTCAAGATCCGGGTGCAGCTGCCGCAGCTCCTTCGCGATCGCGACGTCGCGGCGGGCGTGCCCGAGGCCGATCGGCGACGAGACGTAGAGCGCGCGCCGGCGCCGGCTGAGCGCGCGCGTCCACGTCTTCACCTTCGGCGCAGGCGGGGCGACCGACTCGCCGAACTCGCGGAAGAGCCCGTTCACCTTCACCGGGTGCCGCGCCTGCGGCAGATGGCCGGCGCCCTCGAGCGTCACGAGCGTTCCGCCGGTGAGCTCGGCCACCGCAGTCGCGCGCTCGCGCGTCTGGCAGTTGTCGAGATCGCCGTGGATCACGAGCACCGGGCAGCGGACTCGACGGCAGATGTCGCGCGCCTCCTCCGCGCTCGCCCAGGGCGGCGGCGCCTCCTCGTCGGCGAGGATCAGCGATTCTGCGCCCCCCTCGAGCCCCCAGCGGACGCAGTCCTCGATCTGCTTCGTCGAATGCGGCTCCGGGAGCTGCTGCGAGAAGAAGAACTCCAGGAACCCCTGGTAGTCGCGGCGGTAGTAGTGGACGTTGCACTTCGCCCAGCCCTCGTCGGTGTCGAGCGGCACGTCCGAGGGGTACAGGCGGTAGTTCGGGTGCGACGGCGTCAGCCTGGGCACAAACGGCGCGATCGCAGCCACGCCGAGCACGGCGGCCGGATCGGAGGCGGCGAGCATCAGCGCCCAGCCGCCGCCGTCGCAGAGCCCGCCGACGAGCGCCTCCTGCGCGCCGCTCGCCTCGAGCACCGCGCGGCCGTCGGCAACGAACTCCCACCACCCGTACGCCTCGGCGCTCGTCGGCCGGTCGGAGCGCCCGTTCCCACGCGGGTCGAAGGCGACGACACGGAAGTGGCGCGAGAGGTACGGGATCTGCGCCTTCCAGAGCCGGGAGTGCGAGATCGGCGAGGGCGGGAAGAGCAGGAACGTCGTCGGCGCGTCGCCGTACACCTCGTAGAAGACGCGCACGCCGTCGCGCTCGACATAGCCCTCATCGTCGGGGTAGCGGGCGCGCGACTGCTCGAGTGTGCCGAGCTCGGCGATCACGGCAGCCGCTCCACGAACTCACGAAGGAGCAGGTTGATCATCACCGGGTCCCGCGCCTGCGGAAAGTGTCCGGAGCCCTCGAGCGTGACGAGCTGCCCGCCCGTCGCCTCGGCGAGCGCCACGCCCCGCGCGTGCGAGTGGAGCGCGTCCTCGTCGCCGTGCATGACGAGCACCGGACAGCGCACGCGCCGGCAGAGCTCCCTGAAGTCGCCGCCGATCGGCAGGTCGATGCCGGCGTCGTGGTCCGCGAGCACTTCGGGGGTCGTCTCGTGCGCCCAGCCGATCGCGTCCTCGATCGGCTTCGTCGAGTGCGGCTCCGTGAAGCACTTCCCGATGAAGAACTCGAGGAAGTTCCGATAATCCGTCAGCCAGTGGTGCAGGTTGTACTTCGCCCACCCGTCGTCGGTGTCGAGCCGCTCGTCGAAGGGGTAGACGGTGCGTTCGGGCAGCGGCGGCGCCAGCGGAACGGCCGACCCGATGAACGCGGCGCCGGCGACGCGTTCCGGATGCTCCGCGGCGAGCACGACGCCCCAGAGCGCCGCGCACGAGACGCCGACGAGGACAGCGCGCTCCGTCGCGGTGGCGTCCATCACCGCGAGCGTGTCGGCGGCGAACTCGCGGATCGTGTACGCCTCGGCACCGTGCGGGCGGTCGGAGCGGCCGTTCCCGCGCCCGTCGAACGTGACCACACGGCAGTGCCGTGCGAGCCACGGAATCTGCAGTTTCCAGTGGCGCGAGTGGATGAGCGCCCACGTCGGCAGGAGCAGGATCGTCGGCTCGCCGTCGCCGTACACCTCGTAGAAGACCCGCACGCCGTCGCGCTCGACGTAGCCCTCCTCGTCCGGATAGCGGGCGCGGCTCTGCTCGCGGACGTCGGCGGCGACGCTCATCGCAGCCGCTCCACGAACTCGTGCACGAGCAGGTTGAACACGACGGGATCGCGTGCATGTGGTGCATGCCCCCCGCCTTCGACGAGGACGAACTCGCCGCGCCCGTGCTCGGCGAGCGCCTCGCCGCGGGTGTAGTGGGCGATCTCGTCCGATCTTCCGTGGACGACGAGGAGGGGGCAGTGCAGCTTCTCCGCGAGCTTCCGTGCCTCCTCGGGCGCGAGCAGCTGCCCGTACTGGGCCGCGACCAGCATCTCCGGGGTCGTCTCGAGCGCCCAGCCCACGCAGTCCTCGATCTGCTTCGTCGAGTGCCGCTCGCGGAACAGGCGCGAGAAGAAGAACTCGACGAAGCCGCGGTAGTCGCGCAGCCAGAAGTGCTTGTTGTACTTCGCCCAGCCCTCATCCGTGTCGTGCTCGTCCTCCCAGGTGAAGCGGGCGCGCTCGTCGAGCGGCTTGCCTCCTCCCGCGTAGGACGGCCCGATGAAGATCGCGCCCTCGACGCGCTCGGGATGGTCGGTGGCGAGGATCAGGCCGCGTTGCGCTCCGAGCGAGTAGCCCACGATCGTCGCGCGCGCGGTCGCCGTCGCGTCCAGCACGGCGAGTGCGTCCGCGGCGAACTCCCGCTCGTCGTAGGCCGCCGGCTCCAATGGGCGGTCGGTGCGGCCGTTGCCGCGCCCGTCGAACGTGACCACGCGGAAGTGGCGCGCCAGGTACGGGATCTGCCCCTTCCACTGGCGCGAGTGGATGATCGACCACGTCGGCAGCAGGAGGACGGTCCGCGGCCCGGTTCCGTATACCTCGAAGAAGACGCGGACGCCGTCGCGCTCGACGTATCCCGACTCGTCGGGGTAGCGGGCTCGCGTCTGCTCTCGCGCCGGTGCTACGTCGAGTGCCATAGCGCGTTGACGATCTTCCAGCCGTCGTCCGTCCGGACGAGATGGAGGTACTCGCGGTACACATCCGAGTCGACGACGGCGCTGGCGATCTCCTCGTGGACGTCGACCACGGAGACGTCGATGCGCCGGCCACGGCCGGGATCCTTGGCCTTTCCTTCGCCCGCCGCAGTCCAGGTGACCATCTCGTCCTTCGTGACCGTGCGCAGCCCAGGTCCACGCTTCGCGAGCTCCGGGTGCAGCGCGCGCTCCATCCGCACGGCGTCGCCGTCGAACCAGCCCTCGAAGTAGTCGAGGGCCGTCGCGACGACCGCGGCGCGCTCGGCCGTCAGCTCGACAGCCATCCGTCGATCCAGTCCAGGAGCTCCGCGTGCCCGGTGTCGATCCCGCCCAGGCGCTCGACCATGATTCCGACATTGAACGTGATCACGAGGGAGACGAGGGCTTCGAGCGGCATCTCGACCCCGAGCTCGCGGTGCGGCTCGCGGAAAGCGTCGGTGAGGACGGCGCGCCACTCCGCGTTCACGCGCGCGAGCCGGTCGCGCAGCCCCTTGTCGTTCCAGGCCATCGCCTGCAGCTCGAGCCAGACCTTCTCGTACGTGCGGTCCTCGGCAACGAGATAGCGCATCGCGGTTCGCCACTTCTCCACGAAGGGCATGTCGGCCGCATAGAGCTCCCGCTGCCGGTCGATCAGCCGCTCGGTGAACCGCTCGAGCGCCCGCACGAGCAGGCTCTCGTTCGAGCCGAAGTAGTAATGGACGAGCCCGTGGTTGACGCCCGCCTCCTCGGCCAGGCGGCGCGTGGTGATCTTGGCGTAGCCGATGTCGACCAGCAGCCGCTCGGCCGCGTCGAGGAGCGCGTCCTCGGCGGCCG
>DASQKK010000096.1:0-29777 GCA_035630545.1 Gaiellaceae bacterium | reverse complement strand
CCTGATCTTCGTCGACCTGCGCGACCGCAGCGGGATCACGCAGCTCGTGATCAACCCGGAGCTCGCAGCCGAGGCGGCCGAGCTGGCGCACCAGATCCGGAACGAGTTCGTCCTCCGCGCCGAGGGCACGCTCGTCGCGCGGAGCGCCGAAACGGTCAACCCGACCATGCCGACCGGCCAGGTCGAGCTCCAGGTGGAGGCGCTCGAGATCGTCAGCCGCTCGACGCCGCTGCCGTTCCAGCTCGACGAGGACAACGTCGACGAGACGCTGCGCCTGCGCCACCGCTGGCTCGACCTGCGCCGCGAGAAGCTGCAGCGGAACATCACCCTGCGCGCGCAGATGGTCGGCATCATCCGCCGCGAGATGGAAGCGGCCGGGTTCCTCGACATCCAGACGCCGATCCTGTTCAAGCCGACGCCGGAGGGCGCGCGCGACTTCGTCGTTCCCGCGCGGCTGCAGAAGGGGCGCTTCTACGCGCTCCCCCAGAGCCCGCAGATCCTGAAGCAGCTGACGATGGTGGCCGGCTTCGACCGCTACTACCAGATCGCGATCTGCTTCCGGGACGAGGATCTCCGCGCCGACCGCGTCCAGGAGATCACCCAGCTCGACGTCGAGATGAGCTTCCCCGACCAGGAGCTCTTGTTCGCGACGATGGAGCAGATGTACGCCCGGATCTGGCGCGAGTGCCTCGGGGTCGAGATCGAGACGCCGTTCCCGCGAATGACATTTGCCGAGGCCGACCGCCGTTTCGGCACCGACAAGCCTGATACGCGCTTCGCGCTCGAGATCGAGGACGCGACCGAGATCACCCGCGAGTCCGAGTTCGGCGTCTTCAAGAACGCCGAGGCAGTGCGGTTCCTGCGCGTGCCGCAGGCGTTCTCCCGCGGCGACCTCGCCAGGCTCGAGGAGCACGCGAAGGAGTGGGGGGCGCAGGGGCTCGCATATCTCGTCTTCGACGAGGAGGGGGAGGTGCGCTCGCCGATCGCGAAGTTCCTCTCAGAGCCGGAGCTGGCGCAGTTCCGCAGTGACCCCGGCTCGACCGTCCTGTTCGCGGCGGACAGCCGGCCGGCGACGTCGCGCGTCCTCGGCGCCATGCGCAGCCATCTCGGCCAGGAGCTCGGGCTGATCGACGAGGCGGCCTTCACGTTCCTCTGGGTCTACGACTTCCCGATGTTCGAGCGGGACGAGGAGGAGGGCCGCTGGACGGCGGTGCACCATCCGTTCACCCGGCCGACGGACGACTGGAAGGACTCGTTCGCCGGCGACCCCGAGCACGCGCTCGCGTACGCGTACGACCTGATCGTGAACGGCAACGAGCTGGGCGGCGGCAGCTTCAGGATCCACGAACCCGAGATCCAGGCAAGGGTGTTCGAGCTGCTCGGGATGAGCGAGGGCGAGCAGCGGTCGAAGTTCGGCTTCCTGCTCGACGCACTCGCGATGGGAGCGCCGCCCATGGGCGGGATCGCGCTCGGGATCGACCGCATGACGATGGTGCTCGCCGGCGAGCCGAACCTCCGCGACGTGATCGCGTTCCCGAAGAACCAGGCCGGGGTCGACCCGATGAGCGGCGCGCCGTCCGAGGTGACGCAGGAACAGCTGGACGAGCTCGGAATACAGCTCAGCGAGCAACCGAGTTGAAGATTTTTCGTTCCACAGCCGATGAAGACGGCATACTTCTGGCGAGCCGCGCCGCGGCCTGCCTAACGAACCGAGAAAGAGAAGGACCATGTCGTCAGGTGAGTCAGAGCGTTCGTCCGCGGGGCTGACCGCGCTCCCAACTGTTGATCAACTCCAGCGCGCCGGCGACGGCTACGCGGAGCACAGCGTCCGCGAGGCCTTCGACGCCTTCCGGCGCCACACCGCCCAGCTCCAGGCCCAGCTGCGCGTGCTCCAGGCCGCGCGCAAGACTGTGGACGTCGGCGCGACGGGCCACGCAGTGCGCATGGACTCGCTCCACCTGATCCGTGCCGCCGCCGAGTTCGCCGACACGCTCGAGCGCGACGCCCAGGCGGCGTCGGCCTCCCAGCTGCAGCGCACCGAGGCGGAGGTCCGGGCGAAGCAGGGCGAGCTGCAGGAGCGCGAGGCCGAGATCGAGCGCTACCGCACCGAGTCGGAGCGCCAGCGCGCCGAGATCGTGAACGCCGCGAAGGCGGAGGCGCGCGACCTGCTGGCGAAGTCGAAGGGCGAGGCAACCCGCGAGCTCCGCGAGGCGGAAACCCGCGGCAACAGGCTGCTCGAGCAGTCGCGGCACCAGGCGACCGAGCTGACGAACTCGGCCCGGGCCGAGGTCGAGCAGACGCTCGAGTGGGCTCGCGCCCAGGCGACCGCAGTCATGGCCCGCGCGCAGAAGGGCGCCGAGCAGCTGCTGGCGGCAGCGGGGCTCGGTGAGCCCGCGATCGCTCAGGTCGTCCAGTCGATCATCGACGCGAACGAAAGCGAGATCGCACGCAGCGGTGCCTCCGCGCCGGGGTCGACGCGGCCCGCGGAGGCGATCGTCGCCGAGCCCGACGTGGACGCCGAGCCGGCCGCTCCCCCTGTGACGCCGACCGCCGACGCCGAGGAGGCGCCGGAGGAACGGGCCGAGGGCGGGGAGCCCGAGCCCGAGCAGTAGGCGGCGCCGGTGCTCGGTCGCCTCTGGCCGCGCTTCCTCTCCCGGCGGACCCGGCGCGCGGGCGGCAGCGAAGTCGTCGACGGCCGCGCCGGCGACCAGCTGCCGCGGCCGGAGGAGGATGAGACCCGGCTCGACCAGTTCGCCCCGGTAGCCCCCGAGCCTACGGCGATCGAGACCGTGCCGGTGGAGGTCGACGTCGAGCCCGAACCGGAGCCGGAACCTGAACAGGAGTCGGAACCGACGCCCACGGCCGAGCCCCAGCCTGCCGAGCCCCAGCCCGAGGTGGAGGAGGCCGAAGCTGAGACCGAGCCGGAACCAGAACCGGAGCCGGAGCGCGAGCCGGTTGCGGTCCCACAGCAGCTCGTCTCAGTGCCCGAGCCCGAGCCGGAGCCTGATCCGGAGCCCGAGCCGGAGCCGGAGCCGGAGCCGGAACCCGAGCTTGCGCCTGCGCCCGCCGTGGCGTCGCTGCCGCTCCCCGTCCAGGCGCAGGAGTGGAATCTCTGGGAGCTCGAGCGCCTGACGCGTGAGCGCGGCGGTGAGGACCCGGCCCGCGACGTCGAATGGGGTTACCTCGTGGTCTACCTGCGCGACTTCGCCCGCCCCGACGGCACGCTCCCAACCGCGTTCGACGGCCTCGTTCGCGAGTCGTTCGGCGAGCTGATCGCCGGCCGCGCCCGGTGACCCTTAGCGTCCTCCAGCGGGCGGTGGCGCTCGCCGCTGTCGCTCTCCTGGCTGCGGTCGCGGCCCTGGCACTCAGTCATGAGACGAGCGGCGACGACTCGGCCTCCGGGGAGGTGACGCCGGTAACCGTCGCAGAGACGGGCTGGTACACCGCGCTTGCCGGCTCACGCGGGGCTCCCCGGGACGCCGAGCGGACGACGTGCCAGCGCGTGCTGACGAGCCGTTCGCTCGGGGTCACGCACCCGGTGCTTCCCTGCGGGGCCAAGGTGTACATCGCCTACGGCGGCACCGAACTGCTGACCGAGGTGATCGACTCGCGGCTGAAGCGCCAGGGCCGCCAGTTCGAGCTCACCGAGGCGCTCGCGCAGCGCCTCGGCATCGACGGCACCCAGCAGATCCGCTGGCGGTTCGCGAGGAGCTGACCGGCCGGCGGGGATACACTGATCCTGCTCGACCCTGTGCGTGGCCTCGCGTTTCAACGTGAACCAACGTCACGTGAAAGGGAGCCTGGGTCCGGTCTAGACCTCACCCGTCGACGCCCGGCACGGCACCCACCTGGTTAGCCAGGTTCGCATCGGCGCGAGGTACATCGGCAGGGTGGAGCGCTTCTTTCTTGCGCACGATCGGGATCTGCGGAAGCAGATCCCGATCGTGCGAAGACCCTGAAGGGCCGCCTTCGGCGGCCAGGGTTGTCGACTCACAAGCGGCTAGGCTGGACCGATGATCGAAGTCCTGGGAGATTCCGCCCGCGGTGCCGAGCTCGCCTTCGTGCGGCTCCGGGTGGACGGCGACCGGATCGTCGACGCGGACGCGCCGGGAATGGCCGCGCCACTCGCCGGCCTGACGCTGCTCGAGGCGGCCGCCGTGCCGGGGGAGACGCTCGCCGCCGACGCGCTCGCGAACGCGCTCGCGCAGGTGTTCCGGGCCGAGCCCGATCCAGCCCGCATCGCGGTCGCGATGAGCGGTGGCGTCGACAGCGCTGTCGCGCTGCTCCGGGCTGGGCCGACGGCGATCGGGGTCACGCTCCGGCTCTGGCTCGACCCCGCAGGCCCGGATACGGAGCGGGCGTGCTGCTCGCCGGCGGCCGTGATCGCCGCGCGCGAGACCTGCCACGCCCTCGGAGTCCCGCACGTGACGCTCGACCTGCGCGAGGAGTTCCGGCGCGCCGTCGTTGACCCCTTCGTCGCCTCCTACGCGCGCGGCGAGACGCCGAATCCGTGCGGTCGCTGCAACGGCGAGTTCCGTTTCGCCGAGCTGCTCGACTTCGCCGACCGGGCCGGCGCAGCCGTCCTCTGGACGGGCCACTACGCGCGCATCGTCGAGCGCGACGACCGCAGGCTGATCGCCCGCGCCGCCGACCCGGACAAGGACCAGTCGTACATGCTCGCTCCGCTCGACCCGGCCCTGCTCGACCGGATCGCGTTCCCGCTCGGCGGCCAGACGAAGGCGAAGACGCGCAGCGAGGCGGGCGCAGGCGGGCTGGAGGTCGCGGAGCGCCGCGAGAGCCAGGAGGCGTGCTTCCTCGCAGGCGACGACTACCGGGCGTTCCTGGAGCGGCAGGGGCTCGAGCCGGCCGAGGGCCCGATCGTCGACGAGGTCGGCACCGAGCTGGGTCGGCACGAGGGCGTCTGGCGCTACACGCCGGGCCAGCGCCGCGGGATCGGCATCGCGGCAGCCGGGCCGCTCTACGCGCTGCGGTCGGACGCGGCCACGAACACGCTCGTCGTCGGGCCGCGCGGGTCGCTCGCCTGCTCGGCCGTCGACGTGCAGGGAGCGCTCTATGCGCCGGTGGCGGATGTCGAGGCGAAGCTGCGGTACCGCTCGCCGGCGCTGCCCGCGCACGTGACGGAGACGGCGACGGGGTTCACACTCGAGCTCGCCCGGCCCGCCTACGGCGTCGCACCCGGCCAGATCGCGGTGCTCTACGAGGACGGTGCCGTCGTCGGTTGCGGCGTGGTGTCGTCTGCGACGCGCGATTAGGATGCTCGCGTGCAGCTTCTAGCCGCCAGCGCGGGCGACATTGCGAACTACGCCCTCGCCGTCTTCCTGCTCGCCACCGGTCTCGCGCTCGCGTACGCCTTCGTGCGCCTGGGCGGAACCTTCGCGCGCCTTTCTTCGTTCATCAAAGGAACGGAACGCGAATTGCTCCCCGTCATCCACAAGGTCGGCGAGAGCGTCGACAAGGTGAACGGGCAGCTGGACAAGGTGGATCAGGTGACGGACAGCGCAGTGGACATGGCGGACAGCGCGGACACGGCGGTACGGGCCGTGAGCATGGCGATCACTCGTCCGGTGCAGAAGATCTCCGGCCTCGCCGCGGGACTGACGCACGGGATCGCCACGCTCAAAGCTCGCCGCAGCTTCGGCGACGCCGTCCAGAGCGCGAAAGAAGCCGCCGCACGGCGTGAGCGAGACCTCGAAGAGGAACTTCGCGCCGCCGGCAGCAGCACGACTTGATGGAGACGCAGATGCTCGACACCGTCGAGATCACGATCCCGCGCGAGCCCGACTTCTCGATCGTGGCCGAACTCGTCATCGGCGGGATCGCGGCGCGGCACGACGTCACGCTCGAGGCGCTCGACGATCTCCAGCTCGCGCTCGGCTCCCTGCTCGAGCACGCCGAGGCCGACGACGGCGAGGTCAGCGTCGTCCTCCGGGTCGGCGACGGCGCGATCGACGTCTCGGTCGGGCCGGTGGGCGAGCGGACCGTCGCCGAGCTCGAAGGCGATCCCGGCGAGACGCTCGGCCTTCGCCGGCTGCTCGACACGACCGTCGACGGCGCGACCGTGAGCACGCGGAACGGCGGCGCCTGGGTCGAGTTGCGCAAGGGATTCGCACCGGCGGAGCCGCAGGCATGACGCGCGCCTCCGACAAGGCGCTGCTGCGCCGCTACCACGAGGAGGGCGATCTCGCCGCTCGCGAGCAGCTGATCGAGCAGTACCTCTCGCTCGTGCGCTCGCTCGCCCGCCGCTACGCCTATCGCGGCGAGCAGCTCGACGACCTCGTCCAGATCGGCTGCATCGGCCTGATCAAGGCGATCGACCGCTTCGACATCGATCGCGGCGTCGAGCTCACCACGTACGCGACGCCGAACATCATCGGCGAGATCAAGCGGCACTTCCGCGACAAGGGCTGGGCCGTGCGCGTTCCGCGCGGCCTCCAGGAGCTGAACGTCCAGCTCTCGAAGATCGTCGAGGACCAGACCGTCCAGCTCGGGCGCTCCCCGACCATTCCCGAGCTCGCGAAGGCAGCCGGCGTGGAGGAGGAACTCGTGCTCGAGGCGCTCGAGTCGGGGCGCGCGTACACGTCGCTCTCGCTCTCGGCGGGCGGTTCCGACGAGGACGGCGAGCTCGACCCGCTCGAGTCGCTCGGGACGGAGGAGCATCAGTACTCGGTCTCCGAGGATCGCGCCGTGCTCGCGCCCGGCTTCCGCGTCCTCGACGAGCGCGAGCGCCGGATCCTCCACCTGCGCTTCTTCGACGGGCTGACCCAGAGCCAGATCGCACAGCACGTCGGCATCTCGCAGATGCACGTCTCGCGCCTGATCCGGCGCGCGCTCGAGAAGATCCGCGACGAGATCGCGACCGACGACGAGCTCGAGGCGATCCCGGTCCAGAAGCGCGCCGCCGGCTGACGCGGCGCCGCCACGGGCAGACGCGGATCCCCACCTACAATCCCTGCGTGCGTACGAGCGCCGAGCTGCGCGAGGGCTTCCTCGCCTTCATGGAGGAAAAGGGCCATACCCGGCTGCCGTCGTGGCCGCTCGTGCCGCGCCCCGACGACCACTCGACGCTGCTGACGACCGCCGGGATGCAGCCGCAGATGCCCTACTTCCTCGGCCGCGAGGAGCCGCCGGCGCTGCTGACGGCGACGTCGCAGAAGTGCTTCCGCACGCCCGACATCGACGAGGTCGGCAACGACGGGCACCACCTCACCTTCTTCGAGATGCTCGGCAACTTCTCGTTCGGGCAGTACTTCAAGGCGGGCGCGATCGAGCTGGCGCGCGAGTTCATCCAGGAGCGGCTCCGGCTCGACTGGGATCGGATCTGGGTGACGATCCACGCCGGCGACCCCGCGTTCGAGCTCGGGCCGGACGAGGTCGCGATCAGGGAGTGGGAGGCGGTCGGGATGCCGCCCGAGCGGATCGTCCCGCTGCCGAGCTCGGAGAACTTCTGGTCGGTCGGCGGCCCTGGGCCCTGCGGCCCCGACTCGGAGATCTACTGGGACTGGGGCGCGGAGCACGGCTGCGGCGACCCGACCTGCGCGCCTGCCTGCCGCCGCTGCGACCGCTTCCTCGAGTTCTGGAACCTCGTCTTCATGGAGTACGAGCAGCATCCGGACGGGACGCTGACGCCGCTTCCGAAGCAGAACATCGACACGGGCATGGGCCTCGAGCGGCTTGCCGCGATCGTCCAGGACGTCCCCAACCGCTCCGTCTACGAGACCGACGGCTACCAGGCGATCATGGATTGGGTCGCGGCCGAGAGCGGCGTCGCCTTCGGGGACTCGGATGCGGCGACGAAGGCGCATCGCATCCTCGTCGACCACGGCCGTGGGATGACGTTCCTGGTCGGCGACGGCGTCACGCCGTCGAACGAAGGCCGCGGCTACGTGCTGCGCCGGATCATCCGCCGCGCCGTCCACCAGGCGCGCACGATCGGCCTCGACGAGCTCTGGGGGATCAGCGACGTCGTCGTCGAGCAGATGGGTCCGTGGTTCCAGGAGCTGCCCGAGCACCGCGAGCGGATCCGCGATGTGCTCCGCGCCGAGGAGGAGCGCTTCACGGAGACGCTTGCGCGCGGGACGAAGCTGTTCGAGGAGGTCGCCGCCCGCGGCGCGATCACCGGCAAGGACGCCTTCGACCTGACGGCGACGTACGGCTTTCCGTTCGAGCTGACGAGCGAGCTCGCGCTCGAGCGGGGGATTCCGGTCGACGAGGACGGCTTCCGGCAGCGGATGGCGGAGCATCGCGAGGTGTCGCGCGGCGGCGGCTCGCGCACCGTCGGCACGTTGCCGGGGCCTCCGTCCGACTTCGTCGGCTACGAGCAGACCGAGGTGCTGACCGCGATCGTGGCGCTCTCGGACCTCGGCGACGGCACCTTCGAGGCGAAGCTCGAGCGCTCGCCGTTCTACCCGGCCGGCGGCGGCCAGGTCTCGGACCAGGGCTGGATCGAGCACGACGAGACAGGTGCGCGCGCGGAGCTGCGCGACGCCGTCCGGCTCGGCGACGACCAGACGCTCGTTTTCGAAGGCGAGGGCTTCGCGGTCGGCGACCGCGTCAAGGCCGTCGTCCCCTGGGCCGTCCGCTTCCCGACGATGGCGAACCACACGGCCACGCACCTGCTGCACGAAGCGCTGCGCCGGGTGCTCGGCGAGCACGTCCAGCAGGCGGGCTCGGCCGTGCGCCCCGACAAGCTTCGCTTCGACTTCACGCACGAGCAGGCGCTGACCTCGGAGGAGCGCGTCGAGGTCGAGGAGCTCGTCAACGAGCAGATCTTCGCGGCGCGGCCAGTGCGCACCTTCGAGACGCCGATCGACGAGGCACGCCGGCTCGGCGCCCAGATGCTCTTCGGCGAGAAGTACGGCGAGATCGTCCGGGTAGTCGAGATCGGCGGCTTCTCACGCGAGCTCTGCGGCGGTACACACGTGCGCTCGACGGCCGAGATCGGCCCGTTCGTGATCCTCTCGGAGGGGTCGGTCGGCTCGGGCGCGCGCCGGATCGAGGCGATCACGTCGGGCGAGGCGTTCGCGCTTCTGCACGAGCGCGCGAAGGAGGGCGATGCGCTGCGGGGCGAGCTGGCGAAGGCGCGCAAGGAGGCGAAGCAGGGCGGCGGCGCCGGCGGGAAGCCCGACGCCGCCGACTTCACCGTCACCCGCGAGACCACGGCGGGCGGCGTCAACGTGCTCGTCGTCGAGCTGACGGCGGGCGATCCGCTCCACGTGTCCGACAGGCTGAAAGCAACGCACGCGCCGGCGGCCGTCATCGTCGGCGTCCGCGACAACGGCGCGGCCCAGCTGCTGATCAACCTCGACAAGTCGCTCGAAGGCCGCGGCGTCAACGCCGGCGACGTGATCCGCGAAGCGGCGGCGCTGATCGGCGGCAAGGGTGGCGGCCGGCCGACGATGGCGCGCGCAGGCGGCAAGGACGCCGCCGGCCTCGACAACGCCGTCGCGCTGGCCGAGCAGGCGATTCTCGAGGCGCTCGCCTGAAGGTGATCGCCCTCGATTACGGCTCGGCGCGCACCGGCGTCGCCGTTTCCGACGCGACGGGGACTCTGGCACGGCCGCTCGGCGTCGTCGAGCGTGCAGCATCGCCGGCGGGCCTGAACGAGCTCGCCGCACTGGTGGCGGCCGAGGGCGCCGAGCGCGTCGTCGTCGGGCTGCCGCTGACGCTGCGTGGGGCGGCGGGCGCGCAGGCGCAGGAGACGGAGGCATTCGTCGCCTCGCTCGAGGCCGTCCTCGACGTGCCGGTCGAGTCGTTCGACGAGCGCTTCACGACCGCGCTCGCCGCCTCCGGGCCATCCTCGAAGGCACCGGAGGACGCGCGTGCCGCCGCACACCTGCTCGAAAGCTGGTTGGCATGGACGAGCCGCGAGGCGTAATGCCGCCGAAGCCCGGCCGGCCCGCACAGGGGCCGCCGAAGGGGCAGATCGCGCGCCGCCGTGCCGTCGCCGCGCTGCTGCTGGTCGGCTTCCTCGGGCTCGCGCTCTGGCTGGGTGTCAGCGCGTTCGGCGACAACGCGACCGAGGACCCGCCGCCCGCCACGACCGTCGCGGCGCCGAAGCCGACGATCCTCCGCGTCGTCTTCCCCGAGGGCTTCACGCGCAAGGAGATGGTCACGCGCGTGGCGGAGGTGCGCCAGATCGCGAAGACGAAGCGGAAGGTGACGCCCAAGCTCTCCGGCAACGCCTACGCGAAGGCTTCGAAGGCCGCGCCCGTGCCCGCCGGGTTCCGGAAGGACGCGAAGGGGATCGAGGGGTTCCTCTTCCCGGCGACCTACGAGTTCACGCCGAAGACGACGGGCGCGCAGCTGGTCGACGACCAGATCGAGCACTTCGAGACGAACTGGGCCAAGGTCGACCTCGCCGCCGCGAAGAAGAAGAACCTGACGCCCTACGACGTGCTGATCATCGCCTCGATGGTGGAGAAGGAGACGATCGCGCCGGACGAGCGGCCGAAGGTCGCGGCGGTGATCTACAACCGGCTCAAGGCGGGAATGCCGCTCGGGATCGACGCGACGATCCGCTACGGCCTCGACGTCCCCGGCACCGAAGCGCTGCGCGTCTCGCAGCTCGAGAGCGACAACCCCTACAACACGCGCAACCGCACCGGGCTGCCGCCGACGCCGATCGCGAACCCCGGCCTCGCCTCGATGCAGGCGGCCGCGCACCCGGCCAAGGTCGGTTACCTCTACTTCGTGCGCAAGCCGGACAAGGTGCACCATTTCTTCACCGCGAGCGAATCGGAGTTCTACGCCAAGGCCTGCGAATACGGCTTCGGCTGCGGCTGACGCGCCACCGGCCGGCGGCGGCTCCCGACGCGCCGGAGGCGCGTCAGGGTCGAGAATGATCAGATGATCGGCGGCACGACACGGCTCGTCGGGCTCCTGCGCGACCCGAAGGTCGACTCGCTCTCGCCGCGGATGCAGAACGCCGCCTTCTCGGCGCTGGCGCTCGACTACGCATACGTGCCGCTCGGCGTCGCTCCGGAACGGCTCGAGGCGGCGGTGAGCGGTCTCGTCGCGCTCGGTTTCGCGGGGGCGAACGTGACGACGCCGCACAAGCAGGCCGTCGTGGCGCTCTGCGATGAGCTCGACGGTGAGCTCGAGTCGGTGAACACGCTCGTGATCCGGGACGGCCGCGTACTCGGCTCGAGCACCGACACGGCTGCGCTCGGCGACCGCAGGCCGGGGCGGGCGGCGGTGATCGGGCGCGGCGGCGCGGCCACGGCGTGGATCGCCGAGCTGGAGGCGCGCGGCTCTGCGGTGGACGCCTTCTCGCGCTCGACGGCGTGGCCGCCCAGCACCGAGGACGCCGACCTCGTCGTCAACGCGACGCCGGTGCAGGACGAGCTCCTCTACGAGCCGAAGTCGGGTCAGACGCTGATCGACCTCGCGTATCGGACCGAGGGCGGCGAGACGGCGCACGCGGCGGCGGCGCGCGCCGCCGGCTCCGAGGTCGTGGACGGGCTCGAGGTCCTCGTGGCGCAGGGTGCGGCGTCCTTTGAGCTCTGGACGGGCGTGCTGGCTCCGGTCGCGGTCATGCGTGCCGCCGTCGGAAGGTAGGCAGGCCCAGCGTCGCCGCAGGCGCGCGCCTCGCTGCTACGGCACCGTCGAGTCGAAGGACTGCGGAGCCGAGTCGTAGGACCATGCGGGTGGGACGCTCCACGCTGACCATCGTCGACCGCTGCGTACGATGCGCCGAATGGCGCTCGCGCTCGTCTCTGCCGGGGAATCGCACGGGCCTGCGCTCGTCGCGATCCTGACCGGACTCCCGGCCGGGCTCACGCTCGATCGCGCCGCGATCGACGCCGACCTGCGCCGTCGCCAGCAGGGCTACGGCCGCAGCCCGCGCCAGCAGCTCGAGCAGGACCACGTCGAGGTACTCGCCGGACTACGGCACGGGCGCACCCTCGGAACGCCGCTCGCACTCGTCGTCCGCAACCGGGATCACACGAACTGGGAGTGGGGGATGAACCCGTGGCCGCCCGAGGGCGAGCCGTCCGGGAAGGGGACGAAGCCGGTCACGCTGCCGCGGCCCGGCCACGCCGACCTCGCCGGCGTGCTCAAGTACGGGCACGAGGACGTCCGCGACGCGCTCGAGCGCGCCAGCGCCCGCCACACGGCGGTCCACGTCGCCGCCGGATCGGTCGCGAAGGCGCTGCTGCGCGAGTTCGGGATCGACGTCGCCGGCTCGGTGCTCGAGATCGGCGGCGAGCGCGAAGGCTGGGAAGCCGCGATCGACGCGGCTCGGGCCGACCGCGACACGCTCGGCGGCATCGTCGAGGTCCGCGCGACCGGCGTCTTCCCGGGGCTGGGCTCCTATTCGGCCCGCGAGGACCGCCTCGACGCGCGCCTTGCCGCTGCGCTGATGGGCATCCAGGCGGTGAAGGGAGCCGAGGTCGGCGACGGCTTCGGGCTCGCCCGCGAGCGCGGCTCGGCGGCGCACGACGAGATCGAGCCCGGGCTGAAGCGTCGGTCGAACCGCGCCGGCGGGATCGAGGCCGGGATCTCGAACGGCGAGGAGATCGTCGTCCGCGCGGCGATGAAGCCACTGCCGACGCTGATGCGTCCGCTCGACTCCGTCGACCTCGCCACCGGCGAGCCGGCGCAGGCGCTCGTGGAGCGAAGTGACGTCGCCGCCGTCGAAGCGCTCGCCGTCGTCGCGGAGGCGGCGGTCGCGTGGGAGCTCGCCCGCGCTGCGCGCGAGAAGCTCGGCGGCGACGCGCTCGTCGACATGCTCGCAGCGCACGCGGCCTACCTGGAGCGCATACGCACGCGCTAGAGCGTCACGTTGCGCTGATCGGCTTCATGGGCGCCGGCAAGTCGACGCTCGGCGAGACGCTGGCGGAGAAGCTCGGGCGCCCATTCGTCGATGTCGACCGCGAGCTCGAGCGGCAGGAGCCGATCGCGCGGATCTTCGAGACCGGGGGCGAGGCCGCGTTCCGCCTGCGCGAAGCCGAGCACGCGCTTGACGCGCTCGACTCGACTCGTCCCGCTGTGATCGCGCTCGGCGGTGGCGCGGTCGGCACCGAGCAGATTCGGAAGGCGCTTCGGGATCGAGCGGTGACGATCTTGGTCGAGGTCGACGCAGCGGAGGCGTGGCGCCGCGTCGGCGGCGGCGACCGGCCACTCGCGCAGGACGAGGCGTCGTTCCGGACGCTCTTCGAGCAGCGGCAGCCGCTCTACGACCGCGCCGCAGATGCACGCACGCGCGACCTCGAGGGCGCCGTGCTGGCCGCGGGCGGCGTCCACGTCGGAACCGGGGCGCTCGAGCAGCTGGGGGAGCTCGTCCCCGGCGACGGACAGGTCGAGATCGTCAGCGACGCGCGGGTGGCCGGGATCTACGGCATGGACGTCCAGCTCGCGCTCGGCGCGCGCGCCCGTGCCGTGCACGAGCTCGCGCCGGGAGAGCAGGCGAAGACCGTCGAGTCGCTCGAGGCGCTCTGGCACGCGCTCCGGCTCGAGCGCTCGGGGACGCTCGTCGCGCTCGGCGGGGGGTGCACGACCGACGTCGCGGGCTTCGCCGCGGCGACGTACTTCCGAGGCATCGACTGGGTCGCCGTGCCGACGACGCTGGTCGGCCAGGTCGATGCTGCGATCGGAGGCAAGACCGCGATCGACCTGCCGGACGGGAAGAACCTGGTCGGCGCCTTCCACTGGCCGGTGCGGACGGTGATCGATCCCGCCACCCTGGAGACGCTTCCCGAGGAGGAGTCGGCGAACGGACGCTCCGAGGTCGTCAAGACGGGGCTGCTCGCGGGCGAGCCGATCTGGGAGCTGCCCCTGCTCGACCAGGTACGGCGGACGGCGGCGTTCAAGACCGCGCTCTGCCTGCGCGACCCGCACGATCGCGGCGAGCGGGCGCAGCTGAACCTCGGCCACACGTTCGCGCACGCGCTCGAGGCGGCAGCGGACTACTCGCTCCCGCACGGGCGCGCCGTCGCACTCGGTCTGCTTGCCGCGCTGCGGCTCTCCGGCCTGGACACGAGCGTCGTCGAGGAGACGCTTCGGCCGGAGCCGGTCCGGGTCGACCACGACGCGGCGTGGGCGGCGCTCGCGCGGGACAAGAAGATCGTCGCCGGCACGCCGCGGCTCGTGCTCCTCGACGCACCGGGCAAGCCGCGAGTCGGCGTCGAGGTCCCGCCCGCGGACGTTCGCGCCGCGCTGAACGAGCTCATCGCCGGATGAGACGAGCCGGCCGCGAAGCGGCCCTTTAGGGATCTTGCGCGCGGATCACCCGCTTCCACGGGTGATCCGCTTGCGCGGCTAGAGTCGCGCGATGCGAGTTGCCGTCCTCAACGGGGTGAATCTCGACGCGCTCGACAAGCGCGACCCGGAGATCTACGGCGGGCTCGGTCTCGCCGAGCTCGAGAGCCGGATCTACGCGTGGTCGAAGCGGCTCGAGTGCACGACTCGCTGCCGCCAGACGAACCACGAGGGGCAGTTCGTCGACTGGTGCCACGACGCGCTCGACTGGGCCGACGGCGTCATCGTCAATCCCGGCGCGTGGTCGCACTACAGCTACGCGATCCGCGACGCGATCGAGCTCTTCTCCGTCCCCGTCGTCGAGGTGCACCTGTCGAACATCGAGGAGCGGGAGGAGTGGCGGCGGCATTCCGTGATCGGCGACCTCGCCGCCAAGCGGATCCTCGGCAAGGGCCCCGAGGGCTACAAAGAGGCACTCGAATGGCTGGCGCAGCAATGAGCAGGGTCGAGCGTCTCGCGGCGCTTCTGGACGAGCCGCTGCTCGTCACGAACGGGGTCAACGTCCGCTACCTGATCGGCCTCCAGAGCTCGAACGCAGCCGTACTCGTCGAGCCGGACGGGGAGGCGACGCTCTTCACCGACTTCCGCTACGCGCAGAAGGCCCAGGCGCTCGAGGGCGTCCGCTTCGAGCAGACGGCGCGCGCCGTCATCGGCGACCTCTCGACCCGGCTTGCCGGGAGGACGATCTGGATCGAGGCCGACGCCGTCACGGTGGCCGCGAACGAGCAGCTGCGCGGGGGCGGCGTCGACACGGTCGCCGCATCCGGGCTCGTCGAGCGGCTGCGGGCGATCAAGGAGCCCGAGGAGCTCGATGCGATGCGCGAGGCGGCGGCCATCTCCGACCGGGTCTACGAAGCGCTCGCGGAGGAGCAGTTCACCGGGCGTACCGAGCGGGAGCTGGCCTGGCGTGTGCGCGAGCTCTTCCACGAGCTCGGCTCCTCCGAGCTCGCTTTCGACACGATCGTCGCCGCGGCCGAGAACGGCGCCAGCCCGCACGCCGACGTCCGCGATGCCGAGATCCCGGCGAACACGCTCGTCACGATCGACGCCGGGTGCCGGATCGACGGCTACGCGTCCGACTGCACGCGCACCTTCGCCACCGGCGAGCTCCCGGACGAGCTCCGGCGCGCGTACGAGGTCTGCCTCGAGGCGCAGCTGGCGGGGCTCGACGCGTACGGGCCGGGCGTGAGCGGACGGGACGCCGACGCCGCCGCGCGGGACGTGATCACGGCGGCCGGCTGGGGCGAGCAGTTCGGCCACGGCCTCGGTCACGGGATCGGGCTCGACGTGCACGAGCTGCCCGCGGCCCGGGCCGAGTCGACGGACACCTTCGAGTCGGGGAACGTGATCAGCTGCGAGCCGGGCATCTATATCCCGGGCCTCGGCGGCGTCCGGATCGAGGACATGGTGCTCGTCACCGACGACGGCAGCGAGCGCCTCACCAACGCCGGCAAAGAGCTGACGACGGTCAGGTAACCTGCCCCGCCGTGGCCGACGTCGTCAGCACCAACGAGTTCAAGAACGGGATGCACATCGAGCTGGAGGGCTCGGTCTGGCGCATCGTCGAGTTCCAGCACGTGAAGCCGGGCAAGGGCGGCGCCTTCGTGCGCACCAAGGTGAAGAGCGTCGACTCCGGCTCCGTGGTCGACAAGACCTTCCGCGCCGGCGAGAAGTTCCCGCGCATCTTCACCGAGGTCAAGAACATGCAGTACCTCTACGACTCGGGCGACGAGGTCGTCTTCATGGACGAGGGCACCTACGAGCAGCTCTCGCTGCCGCACAACTCGCTCGAGGCCGAGCTTCCCTACATGCAGCCTTCGAGCTCGGTGCAGCTCCTGTTCGTCGGCGGCAAGCCGTCGGGCGTGCAGCTGCCCGCCTCGATCGAGCTCACGGTCACCGACACCGAGCCCGGCGTGAAGGGCGACACGGTCTCGAACGTGACCAAGCCGGCCACGCTCGAGACGGGTGCCGTCGTCGCCGTGCCGCTCTTCGTGAACCCGGGCGACCGGATCAAGGTCGACCCACGCGAAGGCCGCTACATCTCCCGCGCGTAAACCAGGGCCTGGTCGCCGCACACGAACTGGATCCGGCTCGGCAGCCGGCGCTCCTGAGCTTGTGTTTCTGAAACACAAGCTCCCCATCGACCGCTTGGTTATGCGGTGCGAAAGGGGGTTGTGTTTCTGAAACACAAGGTCTCCCGGCGGCCCGGCTCTCGGTAGGCTCCGCACGTGCCGCGGCTCGTCGACACCACCATTCGCCTGCTCTCGCAGGAGCCGCTCGCCGGGCGCGTGCCGACCGGAGAGCTGCTCCGGATCGCCGAGCTGCTCGACGGCGCCGGCTTTGCTCTCCTCGAGGTCTCCGGCGGCGGTGTCTTCGACACGGCCGTCCGCCGCGGCGTCGAGAGCCCGTGGGAGCGGATCCGGGCGCTGAAATCGCGCACGTCGACGCCGCTCGGCCTGGCGCTGCGCGGCCGCTTCCTCGTCGGCGCACGCCCGGTCGGGGCCGACTTCGTCCGCCGCTTCGTCGCCTCGGCGGCGGAAAACGGCATCGACGTCTTCCGTCTGCACGATCCGCTCAACGACGTCTCCAACCTCCGCGAGCCGGGCGAGGCGATCGTCGCCGCCGGTAAGGAGTTCCACGCCGGCCTCGTCTACAGCCCGGGCGACGAGGGTGCGATGGACAAGCTCGTCGAGCAGGCGAAGGAGCTGCCGGAGATCAGGGCCACGCGGGCGCTCGTGCACGACCCGAGTGGCGGGCTCGAGCCGCACCAGGCGGGCGAGCTCGTCGGCCGGGTGCGGGAAGCCTCCGGCCTGCCCGTCGGCTTCTACTGCCAGGGCGCCGGCGGAACCGCGCTCGCGGACTCGCTCGAGGCCGCCCGGGCAGGCGCCGACATGATCGCCTGCGCCGTCTACCCGCTCGCCCTCTCGCTGCACCGCGTCGCGGGCGAGTCGCTGGCCTCCGCGCTCGCCGGGATGGGGCTCGACACCGGCGTCGACGTCGCGCGCCTGTGGGAGGCCTCAGACCTCGTCGACGAGCACATCGGCGACGAGATCGTGACGCCGCACGCGCCCCGGATCGCCGTGCGCGCGGCGGAGTACGACCTGCCGACCGGCCTCGTGGCGGCCCTCGACACACACCTCCGCGCCCACGCCGCCGACGACCGGCTGCTCGAGACGCTCGACGAGCTGCAGCAGATCCGGCGCGAGACCGGCTGGCCGCCGCTCGCCGCGCCGATCGGCCAGATCCTCGCCTCGCAGGCGCTGATCCACGTCCTCTCCGCGCGCCGCTACGGCACCGTCGTCGACGAGTTCCGCTCGCTCGTCCAGGGAGGCTTCGGCACTCCGCCGGGCTCGGTCGACGCCACCGTCGCGCGGGCCGTCGAGCTCCTCTCGGACGGGCTCGACCCGCTCGTGGACGACCCGCCGACCGCCGAGGACGTCCGGCTCGAGGCCGAGGGTCTCGCGGCCAGCGAGGAGGAACTCGTCCTGATCGCGCTCTTCGGGGAGGAGGCCGAGGCGCTGCTGCGCACGATCAGGGCCCGCCACAACCGCGACGACCGCGGCGAGACGACGCTCGAGGAGACGCGCGAGCAGCGGATCCGCGAGCTCGTCCGCATCGTCCAGGAGAGCGGCGTCGCCGAAGTCGAGATCGAGGACGAGGGGATGCGCGTCTCCGTCCGGCGTGCGGACGAGCGTCCGCCGCTCCAGCTGGCCGCCCCCCTCGCCGAGGACGAGCCCGGCGAGCTGCCGGTGCTCCCGGCCGCGGCGAGCGGCCTGATCCGCGTCGAGTCGCCGATGGTCGGCGTCTTCTATCGCCAGCCCGAGCCGGGCACGCCGCCGTTCGTCGACGTCGGCGACGTCGTCACGCCCGGCCAGACGCTCTGCTTGCTCGAGGCGATGAAGCTCTTCAATGAGCTGAAGGCGGACGCGGCCGGCCGCCTGACCGCGATCCACGCCGAGAACGGCAAGCCGGTCGAGTTCGGGCAGCTCCTCTTCGAGCTCGAGCCGATCGTCGCCCCGCCGGCTCTCTAGTGGCCCTGATGTTCAGTCGCGTCCTCGTAGCGAACCGCGGCGAGATCGCCGTCCGGGTGATCCGCGCGATCCACGAGCTCGGTGCCGAGGCCGTCGCCGTCTACTCGACGGCCGACCGCGACGCGTTGCACGTCCGTCTCGCCGACCAGGCTGTCTGCATCGGCCCTCCCTCCGCGTCGGAGAGCTACCTGCGCGTCGCGAACGTGATCGCCGCCGCAGGGACGACCGGGTGCGAGGCCGTCCATCCCGGCTACGGCTTCCTCTCCGAGAACCCGGCCTTCGTGCACGCGTGCGAGGACAACGACCTTGTCTTCGTCGGCCCGGGTGCGGACGTGATGGAGCGGATGGGCGACAAGGCGCGGGCCAAGGTGGAGATGAAGGCCGCAGACGTGCCGCTCGTCCCGGGCACGGAGGGTGGCGCGAGCCTCGCCGAGGTGCGCGTCGCGGCCGAGGAGCTCGGCTACCCGGTGCTGCTGAAGGCGACCGCGGGCGGCGGCGGCAAGGGGATGCGGCTCGTCCACGGTCCGAACGAGCTCGAGGCGGCCTATTCGACCGCCCGCGTCGAGGCCGAGGCGGCATTCTCGGACGGCTCCCTCTACCTCGAGAAGGCGCTCGTCCCGGCACGGCACGTCGAGATCCAGGTGCTCTGCGACAAGGACGGCGGCGTGCTCACACTCGGCGAGCGCGAGTGCTCGATCCAGCGGCGCCACCAGAAGCTGATCGAGGAGTCACCCTCGGCCGCGCTCGACGCCGAGACGCGCGAGGAGATGGAGGCAGCGGCCGAGCGGGCGTGCCGGACGATCGGCTACGAGAACGCGGGCACGTTCGAGTTCCTGCTCGGCGCCGACGGCACCTTCCACTTCATCGAGCTGAACGCGCGGCTCCAGGTCGAGCATCCGGTCAGCGAGCTCGTCACCGGCGTCGACCTCGTCCGCGAGCAGCTGCGCGTCGCCGCGGGGCTGCCGCTGTCCCTGACCGGCAGGGCACCGCGTCGCGGACACGCGCTCGAGATCCGGCTCAATGCGGAGGACCCGGCCCGCGACTTCGCACCCGCACCCGGGACGATCACCCGCTTCCGGCCCCCGCTCGGGCCGGGCGTCCGCATCGACACGCATCTCGAGGAGGGCTCGGCGATCTCACCCTACTACGACTCGCTGATCGCCAAGCTCATCGTCTGGGCCGAGGATCGCCCGGCCGCGCTCGCACGCGGCGTCCGCGCGCTCGAGGAGATCGGCCTCGAAGGCGTCCCGACCACGCGGGGGCTCGCGCTCGACATCCTCCGCTCGGCCGAGTTCGCGAGCGGCGAGTATTCGACGAGCTTCCTGGCGGAGATGGAGGGGCGCCTGCCCGCGCTCACCGCCGGATGAGCGTCGCTCGCCTTTGGCTCGCTCCCGTGGGGGAAACCATGTATCCCCCACGGACCCTCTTCTTGCTCTGTGTGGGGGAACTTCCAAGTTCCCCCACACCCCCTAAGGCTCATGGGCCAGAGGACGGCCCATGAGCCGCGACGGACACGTGCTCAAGAGCGCTCACGGCGAGATTCGGATCGAGGGCGACGCGCTCGCCGCACTCGTGCTCTCGGCGGCCGAGCTGGTGGACGGCGCCCGCGCCCGGCGGCCCCGTCGCGGTCTCGACGTCAGCGTCACGGACGGGAAGGTCGCGGTCGAGCTGGAGCTGGCTGCGCGGTACGGCACCGTCCTGCCCGAGCTGGCGAGCGCGGTGCAGCGGAGCGTCGCCGACGCGCTGCGGACCTCGGCCGGTCTGACCGTCGAGCGCGTCGACGTCTCGATCGAGGAACTCGACGCATGAGCACCGGGCGGCGCCAGGCGCGCCGGACGGCACTCTTCCTCCTCTACCAGTGGGACCTCACAGGCCAGCCGCTGACCGCGCTCTACGAGGGGCAGCCGGACGCGTTCGCGCTCGGCCTCGCCGAGACCGTCTCCGGCCGCGCCGAGGAGCTCGACCGCCGGATCACGGCGTCGGCGGAGGGCTGGACCGCCGACCGGCTGGGTACGCTCGAACGGAACATCCTGAGGATCGGGATCCACGAGCTGGAGGAGGAGAGCGTGCCGCCCGAAGTGGCGATGAACGAGGCCGTCGTGCTGGCGAAGCGGTACGCGTCCGAGGACGCCGCACGGCTCGTGAACGGGATTCTGGCCCGCGTGGCCAGGGAGGAGGTCGCATGAGCGGGGCCGGATCAGCAGACGAGGCCCTCGGCCGCGCCGAAGAGCTGCTCGAGCGGCTGAAAGCGACCCGTGAGGAGCTGGAGCGGCTGGCGGCGCAGGAGGACGCCGAGGCCGCAGTCGAGGTGCTGACCGAGCTCGCCGAACTCGCCAAGGAGGTCGAGGCCGAGCTCGCCAAGGCTCGGGCCCGCGCGGATGCCCCGCAACCCTGACGAGCTTCGCGCGCTCGCCGAGGCGTACCTCGGCGAGCTGGCGTTCACGCCTGAGCTGGGCGGCCTCGAGGAGGCGCTGCGCTATCCGCTCGAGTCCGGCGGCAAGCTCTTCCGGCCCGTGATCGCGCTCGCGGTCGGCGAGGCAGCCGGAGCGGTTGCCGAGCACGTCCTCCCGGCTGCGGCCGCCGTCGAGCTCGTGCACACGTTCTCGCTCGTCCACGACGACCTGCCGGCGCTCGACGACGACGACGAGCGCCGCGGCCGCCCGTCCGCGCACGTCGCTTTCGGGGAGGCGACGGCGTTGCTGGCGGGCGACGCGCTCCTCGCCGAGGCGTTCCGGCTTGCGCTCTCCTACGCGACGCCGATGGTCGGCCGCGAGCTCGCCCAGGCCACGCTCGGGATGATTGGCGGCCAGTACCTCGACGTCAGCGGCGACACGGCAGATCTTGCTGCGCTGCACCGGTTGAAGACCGGCGCGCTCTTCTCGGCCTCGGTCGGCGTCGCGCTCTCGGTGGCGGAGGTGCCGGAGTCCCGTCAGCCGCCGTGGCGCGCGTTCGGCGACGAGCTCGGCCTCCTCTTCCAGATCGTCGACGACCTGCTCGACGGGGACGGCTACGCAGCTGTCTACGGGACGGAGGGCGCGCGCCGCCATGCCGATGAGGCGGCCGAGCGCGCGCAGGCGCGGCTCGAAGCGATCCCCGCGGACACGAGCGTCCTCGCGGAGATCGTCTCCTCGCTCGCCGCCCGCACGGCGTAGTGCGCCCGCCCGCGGCCGTCCTGGCGGCATTCGGCGCCTCGGCCGAGCCCGAGCCGCTCCCCGGCGGCATGGAGACGTCCTGGCGGTGCGGCGACCTCGTCGTGAAGCCGCTGGACCTGTCCGTGGAGGAGGTCCGGTGGCAGGGAAGCCTGCTCGAGCGGCTCGAGAGCGACGGCTTCCGCGTCCCGCGATTGCGCGGCGTCAACGACGGCTGGTGCGCCTGGGAGTACCTCGCCGGCGAGCACCGAGCACGCGCCTGGACCGAGGTGATCGCCGTCGGGGAGCGCTTCCACGCCGCGATCGCGGACGTCTCGCGGCCGTCGTTCCTCGACCGCCGCACGAACCACTGGGCGATCGGCGAGCGCGTCGCCTGGGGTGAGCTTCCGGCCGAGCAGTTCGCTCACGTCAAGCACGTGCCGCGGCTCGTCGCGGCCCTGCGGCCGCTCGCTGTCACTCGGAGCCAGCTCGTGCACGGCGACC
Source organism: Gaiellaceae bacterium (assembly GCA_035630545.1). Taxonomy (GTDB): domain Bacteria; phylum Actinomycetota; class Thermoleophilia; order Gaiellales; family Gaiellaceae; genus Gaiellasilicea. Next base: position 7,834 of record DASQKK010000096.1, on the reverse strand, counting down.
TGACCGGAAACGTCCTCTTCGCCGACGAGCTCCCGCCGGCGGTGATCGACTTCTCCCCCTTCTGGCGGCCGACGGGGTTCGCGTCTGCCGTCGTCGTCGGCGACGCCCTGCTCTGGGAGGGCGCCGATGCGGGTCTCCTGAAGGCGGTCGACCACGTGGACGGCTTTCCGCAGTTGCTGCTGCGGGCGCTGATCTTCCGCGCCGTCGTCGACGCGCGCTTCCGCGCAGGTGAGCCGTGGCGATCCGACGAGGACGACTGCTTCCTGGCTCCGGTCGAGCTCGCGTGCTCGCTGGCCGTTTAACATCGCGTCGTGGAACAGCGGCTCAGCCTCGTCACCCTCGGCGTGCATGATCTCGCGCGCTCGCGGGCCTTCTACGAGGCGCTCGGCTGGACGACGGGCGCTGCGCCGGACGACGATGTCGTCTTCTTCCAGGCGCCCGGCATGATCGTCGCGCTCTGGGGCCGCGAGCAGCTGGCGGAGGACAGCGGCGTCCAGGACGGCGGCGGCTGGGGCGGGATCACGTTCGCGCACAACGTGGGCTCACCCGCGGAGGTCGACGCGGTCATCGCCGAGGCGGAGGCCGCCGGCGCGACGATCCCGCGCCACGGCGCCGAGACGTTCTGGGGCGGCTACTCGGGCATCTTCGTCGACCCCGACGGCCACCCGTGGGAGGTCGCGCACAACCCGGGCTGGACGATCCAGGCGGACGGCTCGACCACGCTCGCCAAGTAACAAAGTGTTACTTGGCCGCGGCGCGCAGCACGCGGAGGGCGTCCAAGGTCAGGAGCTCGCTCGGGCCTGAGCCCCAGTCGACGGCCTCGACGTTGCTTCCCTTCGATCCGGGCGGCTTCCACCAGCGACCGCCGGCGCGCCACCGGCCGTCTGCGAGCCGGCACTCTTCGAGCAGCTCGAGCGCATCCGCTGCGCGCGGATCGCCGGCGTGGCCCATCCGCGCCAGCACGACGAGCGCGCGGAAGAAGTCGTAGTGCCAGAACGGCGGCTGGTGCAGCGCGACGAAGGAGGACTTGATCGGCTCGCCCGTCGCGAGGGTGCGGAAGAGCCGATGGTCGAGGAAGAGCTCCGCCGTGCGCTCGGCGGCCTCTCTCGCCGCCTGCTCGCCGGTGGCGAGCCAGTACTCGTGCAGGCCCCACATCGGCGGGAGCGACTCGTTGAACGAGGACCGGTAGCCGCTGGCCTTCTTGTCGCAATTCCAGCCGCCGTCCGGCCACTGCCACTCGACGAGCGACTCGGCGAGCAGCCGAACGCGCGGGTCGTCCGCCAGCCCGAGCCGGCAGCAGACCGCGAGCGCGTTCCCCTCCTGCGAGCCGCACCGGCGCACGAGGCCGTCGATCGTGCGGATCCCCGCCCGGTGGCCCTTGCCGGTGAGCCAGGCGAGGACGGTGTCGGCCGCGGCGATGCAGCGCGGCTCGCCGGCCGGGACCCCGAGTTCGACCAGCGAGACGAGCCGCCAGTGGGCGCCGCCCCACTTGCCGTAGACGTGGACGCCGAAGCCGCCGTCGGCGCGCTGTCCGGCAAGCAGCCCGCGCACGAGGGGACCGTCGAGCACATGCGCGGCCTCCGGCGGCTCGGTCTCGTCGAGCAGGTCGCGCTTGGCCTGGAAGACGATCCCGGGCTCATCCGAGTCGAGCAGCCAGTCGACGGCGGACGCGGCGACCGTCATGTCAGCTCGCCGGCGAGCAGGTCGAGCAGGAGGCCGTCGCGCCAGACGCCGTCGGCGTCGAGCCAGGACTCGCGCATGATCCCGACGCGCTTGAACCCGACCTTCTCGTAGCAGCGGATCGCGCGCGCGTTGTGCGCGGCCGGGTCGATCGTGAGCCGATGGTGGCCGCGATCTCGGATCAGGTGGTACGCCATCGTCCGCACGGCGTCGGTGCCGAGGCCGCGGCCGTGGTGCCGCGGGCCGAGGAAGAGGTCGATCGAGGCGTGGCGATACTCCTCGTCGTCCTCCTCGAAGTACTGGATCAGCCCGGCGACGCCGTCGTCGACGACGATCGCGAAGACCACGGCGCCGTCGTCCTCGCCCCGCGCCTTGTCGAGCACGTGCTCGTGGGTGAGCCCGCGCCACCAGCGCGAGACCTCCGGGTCGCCCCCGAGCTCGACGATCCGGGGCACGTCTGCCTCCGTCAGCGGCCGCAGGCGGACACGATCTCCGCGCAACTCCATGACGGTCTTGTAACACCTGCGGCGACTACCCTTCCGCCGATGAAGAAGCGCCTCGACGTGCTGCTCGTCGAACGAGGCCTGGCGGAGAGCCGTGCGCAGGCGCAGGCGCTCGTGCTCGCCGGCCTCGTGCCGGGCTACGACAAGCCAGGCCACCAGGTCCCGGAGGACGCCGAACTGGCCGTGAAGGAGCGGCCGCGCTTCGTCTCCCGGGGCGGCGAGAAGCTCGCCAACGCGCTCGACAAGCTCGACGTCGAGCTCGACGGCCGGGACGCGATCGATGTCGGCGCCTCGACGGGAGGCTTCACCGACTACCTGCTCCAGCACGGCGTCGCGCGTGTCCTCGCGGTCGACGTCGGCTACGGGCAGCTGCATCCGAAGCTACGCGACGACCCCCGGGTGACGGTGCTGGAGCGCACCAACGCCCGCGAGCTGACCCAGCTGCCGTTCCGGCCGGACCTGCTCGTCGCCGACGTCTCCTTCATCAGCGTTCGGATCGCGCTGCCGCCCGTTTTGCAGCTGCTCCGGCCGGGCTGGGACGCGGTCGTGCTCGTCAAGCCCCAGTTCGAGGTGGGCAAGGACGAGGTCGGCCGTGGCGGCGTCGTCCGCGACGCCGCGCTCCACCGGCGCGTGCTCCGCGACGTCGTCGACGCCGCCCTCGCCTGGGGTGGGACGGCGGTCGGCGTCGTAGACTCCGGGCTGCCCGGACCGAAGGGCAACCGGGAGTTCTTCGTCCACCTGATCAATCGTCCCGACCCCGTGCTCCTCGATGACATCGACCAGCGCATCGACCGTGCCGTCGCAGCAGCCTAGGGCCGTCAAGCAGGCGGCCGTGATCACCCACGGCAAGCCGCAGGCGATCGGCTCGGCCCTGGCGCGGCTCGCGAACGTCGCCCGCGAGTCGGGCGTCGAGCTGCATCTCGCCGCCGACGAGTCCGAGAAGCACGGGCTGGAGCCGGGGATCGACGACGGGGACGTCGACATCGCCGTCGTCCTCGGCGGCGACGGGACGATGTTGCGCGGGCTGACGCGCTTCCTCGGCACAGGCGTCCCGGTGCTCGGCGTCAACTTCGGCCGCATCGGCTTTCTCACCTCGATCGAGCGGGACGAGATCGAGACCGGTCTGGCGCGCGCGTTCGCAGGTGAGTACACGGTCATCGGGCTGCCGACGCTCGACGTCGAGGTGGGGAACGAGCGACGCGTGGCGCTCAACGACCTCGTCGTCACGAGCGGCGTCCTCGGCCGCATGGTTCAGCTCGAGTGGGCGGTTGGCGGGGCGCCGCTGGGACGGATCGGCTGCGACGGGATCGTCTGCTCGACGCCGTCCGGGTCGACGGGCTACAACCTCTCGAACGGTGGGCCCGTCCTCGTCTGGGGGATCGACGCAATGGCCGTCACCTTCGTCGCACCGCACGCGCTGCACGCCCGCCCGCTCGTGATCCCGCGCGGCTCCGAGCTGATCGTCTGGAACCGGACCGCGGATGTCCCCGCGACGGCGCTGGTCGACGGCCACCGCGTCGGCGACCTGGCACCGGGTGGCCGCGCGGTCGCGCGCCTCGGCGAGCAGCGCTCGCTCCTCGCGACCCTGCCCGAAGTGACGTTCTTCAGCCGCTACAGCAGGACCTTTGCTTCGTAGCCTCCGAATCGAGAACCTCGTCCTCGTCCGCGAAGGCGAGCTCGTCCCGGGGCCGGGGCTGACGGCGATCACCGGCGAGACCGGGGCCGGCAAGACGATCCTGACGCAGGCGGTCGGCCTCCTGCTCGGGGCGAAGGGCGACGCGGCCATCGTCGGCGCGACCGGCACGGAGGCGTACGTCGAGGCCGAGCTCGACGTGCCGGAGGGCTTCTTCGAGGACGACGAGCTCGGCGGGCTCGCGGAGCTGGCGCCGGAGGACGAGCCCGGCCTGGTGCTCGCAAGACGCGTCTTCGGCGACGGTCGCACGCGCGCCTACGCCTGGGGCCGCGCCGTGGCGCGCGAGGATCTCGCCGCGGCCGCCGAGCGCCTGATCGCGATGTCCGGCCAGTTCGAGCAGCGCCGGCTCGGCCGCCCGTCCTACCAGCTCGACGTTCTCGACGCGGCGATCGGGGAGGAACAGCTTCGCCGCCGCCGCGAGTCCCGGCTCGCGTGGCGCGAGCTCACCGCCGCCCGCAAGCGTCACGACGAGCTGACACGCGGGGCCGCCGCCGAAGACGCGCGCCTGCGCGAGCTCGCCGCGCTCGTCGAGGCGACCGAGGGCTTCGAGCCGGACGGCGAGCAGTCGCTGCGCGACGAGCGCGAGCGGCTGCGCCACGTCACCGAGCTGGCCGAGGGGGCTGCCCGCGCCGCCGAGGCGCTCGCGCCCGAGGAGGGCGAGGGCGCGACGGGGCTCACGGCCGCCGCCGAGCGTTCGCTGGCCCCGCTCGAGCGGCTCGCGCCCGAGCTCGCCCGCGCCGGGGAGGAGCTGCGCGATCTCGAGCTGCGGCTCCGCGAGGTCGGCTCCGACGTCCGCGCGTTCCTGGCCTCGCTCGAGGCTGAGCCCGACCGGCTCGAGCAGGTCGAGGGCGAGCTGGAGCGGATCTCGGACGCGCGCCGCCGCTTCGCCGCCGTCGACTACGACGATCTGCTCGCACGGGCCGCCGCCGCCCGCGAGGAGCTGGAGGCGCTCGAGGGAGGCCTCGACCCGGTCGCGGCTGCTGCGGAGGCGCTGGCGGCGGCGGAGGCGAGGACGAACGAGCTCGCGGCCGACCTGCGCGCGTCCCGGCAGACTGCTGCCGCCGGGTTCGCCGACGCCGTCGCCGAGGAGCTGCATGGCGTCGGCATGGGCGAGGGCGAGTTCCGCGTCGAGTTGCGCGAACGCGACCCCGGCCCGACCGGCGCCGACGAGGCCGTCTTCCTGATCCGGCCGAACGCGGGACTCCCGTTCGGGCCTGTCGCCGAGACAGCGTCCGGCGGCGAGCTCTCGCGCGTCGCGCTCGCGATCGCCGCCGTCGCGGGCGGCGAGACGATCGTCTTCGACGAGATCGACGCGGGGATCGGGGGCGAGACGGCGCATGCAGTCGCCGCGACGCTGAAGCGGCTCGCCGAGCGCGCGCAGGTGTTGACGATCACGCACCTGCCGCAGATCGCGAGCGTGGCCGACACCCACTACAAGGTCGTGAAGGTGCCCGCCGACGCTGATTCCTCCAACATCGTGCACACGCGGATCGAGCGGCTCGACGACGCGCAGCGCCGTGACGAGCTCGAGCGGATGCTCGGCGGCAAGGAATTCATCTCCACCCTGAGATGATCGAGATCGTGATGACCGGATGAGCCTGATCGAGCACACCGGCCCGGCACGCCTCGGCAAGCGGACGAAGGAGCTCGTCCGGCGGCTGCATCCGGACGACATCGCGGTGATCGACCACACCGACCTCGACCGGGTCTCCGCCGAGGAGCTCGTCGAGTCCGGCGTGCGCGTGGTCGTCAACGTCGCCCCGTCACAGTCGGGGAGCTATCCGAATCCCGGGCCGCTGCAGCTCGTTCGCGGCGGCGTGCGCCTGATCGACGTCGACGACGCGGATCTCTTCGAGGAACTCTCGGACGGCGAGCGGTTGACCGTGCGCGGCGCGAGTCTCTTCCGGAACGGCACCTGCCTGGCGACGGGACGGGCACTCGAGGAGCACGAGCTCGCCGGTGCGCTCCGCGAGCAGCAGGGCCGCGTCACCGAGGCGCTGCAAGAGTTCGCGGACAATACGCTCCGCTACCTCCGCGACGAGGGCAAGCTGCTCGCGGAGGGGATCGACTTCCCCGCGCTCGAGACGAGCTTCCGCGACCGGCATGCGCTCGTCGTCGCGCGGGGGCCGGGGTTCAAGCGCGACCTGAAGATCGTGCGCGGCTACGTCCGCGACTTCCGGCCGGTGCTCGTCGCCGTCGACGGCGGCGCCGAGGCGCTCGTCGAGGAAGGCTGGAAGCCGGACGTGATCGTCGGCGACATGGACTCCGTCACCGACGCGACGCTCCGCTCCGGCGCCGAGATCCTCGTCCACGCCTACCGCGAGGGCCACGCCCCCGGTGAGGCGCGGCTGCAGCGGCTCGGCGTGCCGTTCCACACCGTCGCCGCGCCCGGGATCTCCGAGGACATCGCGCTGCTGCTCGCCCACGACAAGGGTGCCGAGCTGATCGTCGCCGTCGGGACGCACTTCAACCTGGTCGAGTTCCTCGAGCGCAGCCGCGCCGGGATGTCCTCGACGTTCGTGACGCGGCTGAAGGTGGGGGAGATCCTGGTGGACGCGAAGGGGGTCTCGCGGCTCGTCAGCCGGCGGATCGGGGTCTGGCCCCTCGCCCTCTTCGGGGTCGCCGCGCTGGCGGCGCTCCTCGTCGCGGTCCTGGCCTCACCGGCGGTTCGCAACGTGTTTGGCCTCTAGCCATCTAGGCTTCACGGGTGTTCGACCTCCGCTACCACGTCGCGTCGCTCGCGGCCGTCTTCCTGATGCTCGTCGTCGGGATTCTGATCGGCGTCGGAATCTCCGGCCGCGGTTTCGTCGACGACGCCGAGCGCAACAACTTCAACCGCAAGATCGCCGGGCTCGAGGAGGAGGTCGACGCGGCCAACGCGACGGCCGACGACTTCGAGCGGCGGCAGCAGGCGGCCGAGGAGTTCGTCGAGAGCGCGTACCCCGCGCTCTCGGCGAGGCGGCTCGACGGCAAGAACGTCGCGATCCTCGTGCTCGGCCCGGTCGACCCGTCGGTGGGCGCGATCGAGCGGGCCGTCGAGGAGGACGCCGACGGGCGCGTGTCCCGCATGCGCGCGCTCGAGCTGCCGCTGCGGCTCGATGCCGTCGAGGCGGCGCTGAGCGAGAAGCCGGAGCTGGGCGGCTACGTCGGCGACGATCAGCTCGGCAATCTCGGTCGCGACCTCGGCCGCGAGCTCGCCGCGGGAGGGGAGACGCCGCTCTGGGACGCGCTCGAGAGCGAACTCGTCGAAGTGCGCGAGGGCGGGCTCGCCGATCCCGCCGACGGGGTGATCGTGATGCGGACGGCGGAGCCGCAGGCGGGCGAGAGCTCGCGCTTCCTCGCCGGCCTCTACCAGGGCATCGGCAGTGCCGGCGTTCCAGTGGTCGGCGTCGAGCCGACCCGCGTCGAGCAGAGCGCGATCCCTGCCTTCCAGCGCCACCGGCTCTCGACCGTGGACGGCATCGACACGCCGGTCGGAGCGCTGGCCGTGCTGCTCGTGCTCGCCGATCTCGACGCCGCCGGCGACTACGGCGTCCGCGACACCGCCGACCGGATCCTGCCGCCGATCGAGCCGCTCGCTGCGCCGAGTGGCTGACCCGGTCACGATCCTGATCGCCGCCCGCGACGAGGAGGGGCGGATCGGGACGACGGTCGCGGAGCTGCGGCGGCAGTTCCCCGGCTCGGAGGTGATCGTCGCGGACGACGGCTCCCGCGACGCGACGGTGGCTGCGGCCGAGGCCGCCGGCGCACTCGTCATCCGCCTCCCGCACCGCGGCAAGGGACAGGCACTGACGACCGGGGAGCAGCTCGCGGCCGAGGGCGACCTGCTGCTCTGCGACGCCGACCTCCACGGCGACCTGCGCCCGCTCCTCGGTGGTGACAGCGACCTGACGGTCGCGGCGTTCGCCAGGAAGCAGGGCGGCGGCTTCGGGATCGCCAAGGGCGTTGCCCGGCGGCT
>DASQKK010000095.1:0-11139 GCA_035630545.1 Gaiellaceae bacterium | reverse complement strand
TGCGCGGGCTCGACGGGCTGGAGGAGCTGCGGCGGCCCTGGATCGACGACGTCGTGATCGCCTGCGAGTCCTGCGGCGAGGAGCTGTCGCGAATTCCCGAGGTCGGCGACGTCTGGCTCGATGCGGGCATCGTCCCGTTCTCGACGCTCGGCTGGCAGAACCCGGAACGGATCCCGGAGGGCTTCGGGACCGGCGCCGCCCGGGGCCTGACGAGGGCCGATCTCCCCGACCACGCCTACTGGGAGGAGTGGTTCCCGGCCGACTGGGTCTCCGAGATGCGCGAGCAGATCCGGCTCTGGTTCTACTCGCAGCTCTTCATGTCCGTCGCGTTGACGGGCACGGCGCCGTTCCGGAGGGTGCTCGGCTACGAGAAGATGCTCGACGAGACGGGTCGCGAGATGCACAGCTCGTGGGGAAACACGATCGACGCTCCCGACGCGTTCGCGCGGATGGGGGCGGACGTGATGCGCTGGCAGTTCTGCACCCAGCCGCCCGACCGGAACCTGCTCTTCGGCTTCGGCCCCGCGCACGAGATCAAGCGGAAGCTGCTCACGCTCTGGAACTCGGCCCGATTCCTCGTCGACTATGCGACGATCGGGGGCTTCCGACCCGACTACGGCGCGGCGCCGCCGGCGGAGCGGCCGCTCGATCGCTGGCTCGCCGCGCGCACCGACCAGCTCGTCGCCGAGGCGACGGCGGGGTACGAGGCGTTCCTGACCGTGAACGTGACCCGCGCGTTCGAGGAGTTCGTCGAGGACGTCTCCAACTGGTACATCCGCCGCTCGCGGCGCCGCTTCTGGGACGGCGAAGCGAGCGCGCTGCAGGCGCTCTGGCACGCGCTCGTGCAGGGGATCCGCGTCGTCGCGCCCGTGATGCCGTTTCTCGCAGAGCATCTCTGGCAGAGCCTCGTGCGCGAGGCCGCCGGTGATCCGCCCGCGTCGGTCCACCTGGCGGGCTGGCCCGAGGCGGGGGCGCCCGACACGGAGCTGCTGGAGGAGGTCGCCGAGCTGCGGCGCGTCGTCGGGCTCGGCCATCAGGCCCGCGCCGCCGCGCAGCTGAAGCTGCGCCAGCCGCTGCGCCGCCTGGTGGTCGAGGGAGCGCCGCTCGCCGAGGGCCACGCCGAGGAGCTGCGCGAGGAGCTGCGGGTCAAGGACGTCGAGTTCGGCCATGTCGACGCGACGGAGCTGCACGTGAAGCCGCACCTGCCGGTGCTCGGCCCCAAGCTCGGCAAGGAGCTCGGTGCCGTCCGTGCAGCGCTCGCCGCCGGCGACTTCGAGCAGCTCGACGGCGGCGGCTTCCGGGTTCTCGGCCACGAGCTCGGCGCCGACGAGGTGCTCGTCGAACGCTCGGGCAAGTCCGGCTGGGCGGTGGCCTCGGACGAGGGCGTGACCGTGGCGCTCGACACGGAGGTCGATCCCGAGCTCGAGCTCGAGGGACGCGTCTACGACCTGATCCACACGCTCAACTCGATGCGCAAGGAGCAAGGGCTCGAGCTGACCGACCGGATCGCGGTGACACTCCCGGCCGCCGACGCCGACCTCGTCGAGCGTCACGCGGAGTGGATCAAGACGGAGGTCCTCGCCGTCTCGCTCGAGACCGACGGCGTCGAGCAGCCGCGGATCGCGAAGATCTAGGCGCTAGGACTGCGACTCGGCGAGCGCCAGCTCGCGCCGGAGCTCGACCGGAAGCCGGAAGGTCACGTCCTCGTCGACCATCCGGAATGGCTCGATCCGCTCGACCCCTCGTGCCCGGAACCACTCGCAGACGCGGTTGACGAGCTTCTCCGGCGCCGACGCGCCAGAGGTGACGCCGACGGTGCGGACGCCGTCGAGCCAGCCGGCGTCGATCTCGGTCTCGTCGTCGATCAGGTACGAGGCGACGCCGCCGGCGCGTGCGACGTCCACCAGCCGGTTCGAGTTAGAGGAGTTGCGCGAGCCGATCACGAGCAGCAGGTCGACCTCGGTCAGCATCTCCTTCACTGCCCACTGCCGGTTGGAGGTGGCGTAGCAGATGTCCTCCTTCTTCGGCGCATGGATCGCGGGGAACCGGCGGCGGAGAACGCCGATGATCTCGGAGGTCTCGTCGACCGACAGCGTCGTCTGGGTGATGTACGCGAGCCGGGCGTCCGGCGGCAGGTCGAGCGCCTCCGCCTCGGCGACGTCCTGGACCAGCACCGTTGCCTCCGGTGCCTCGCCCATCGTCCCGACGACCTCCTCGTGGCCGGCATGGCCGATCAGGACGACCGTGTATCCGTCCGCGGCGTACCTGCGCGCCTGCACGTGCACCTTCGTCACGAGCGGGCAGGTGGCGTCGATGACGTTGTGGCCGAGTCCGGCCGAGGCTGCGTTGACCGCCGGGGCGACGCCGTGCGCCGAGTAGACGATCGTCGCCCCCTCCGGCGCCTCCGACTCTGAGTCGACGAAGATCGCGCCGCGGGCCTCGAGGTCGCGGACGACGTGGATGTTGTGGACGATCTGCTTGCGCACGTAGACGGGCGGGCCGTAGTGGTCGAGTGCGAGCTCGACCGTCTCGACGGCGCGCTCGACCCCGGCGCAGTAGCCGCGGGGCGAGGCGAGGAGCACGCGTTCGACCATCGCCGCGATCGTAGCTCTGATGCGGCGGCACGAGGGAAAACAGCCCTGCCGCGTCGGGGGGGTCGTCGCGACAGGGCCGCTTCCAATGCTCCCCGCGCGCACGCGGGTCGCATCGCCCAGTGCAGCCACGCTATTCCCCGGTGGGCAAAGTGCCAATAGGCCAGACGGCCCATCTTTCAAAGCGGCATGCGGGTCTCTATCATCGTGGACTCCAGTGGACGCTGCGACTCAGGCGGTGCTGTTCGACGCGGTGCCGTCGCTCATCGTGGCGGCTCTCGCTCTGGCCGTCGGCCTGGCGATCGGCTATCTCGTGCGGCGGGAACGGGCGTGGGCGGGCGAGCCCGGCGGGCAGCACGACCGCGAGCCGATGAGCACGGCGCTCTCGCAGCAGCTGCTCGACGCCTCCGAGCCCTCCGACGTCGCGAAGGTGCTCCTCGACGAGCTCGCCCAGGCCTTCGCGCTCGAGCTCGCGAACCTGGCCCTGATCGACGACGACGGGCTCTCGGCCGTGATCGTCTCCGCCCGTGAGGGCGGCAGGGATCACACCGGCCTGGTCGGCAAGCGGGTCGCGCTCGACCGAGAGCCGTCGGGGATCAACGCGGCCGTCCGCGAGGGAACGGCGTTCGCCGTCTACGACGCCGAGCACTCGGCCGTCGTTAACCAGCGGCTGAACGCGATCGCCAAGGCAAAGAGCTGCGTCTTCGTCCCGGTTCGCGCCGGCGACGAGGTCGTTGGCGTCGTCTTCGGCGCCGTCCGCTGCCCGCGCGTCTTCGACGACGACGAGCTCGGCCGGATGCAGGCGTTCGTCAACGAGGCCGGCCTGGCGCTCGAGCGCGCGCGCGCGACGATCGCCCTCGCAGATGCGCTCGAGCGCGAGCGGCTGATCTCGCACATCTCGCTCGAGCTTCGGTCCCGCCGGAACGTCGACGAGGTACTGCCGGCGGTGCTCGCAGAGATCGGCGTCGCGGTCGACGCGATCCGCTGCTTCGTCAGGCTCGGCGAGCAGGACGACGCGGCGGGAGTGTCTGCCGAGTGGGACGCCGAGGGCGTGCCGCCGCTCGGCGATGCCAGCCGGCTGCCGGTCGTCAACCTCGCCACCCGGCTGCGGCGCACCGTCGCCGTCGCCGACGTCCTGGGCGCGCCGGCGCTACACGACGCCACGCTCGGCGACGTCCGCGGGCTCTCCGAGCACGGCGTCCGCGCGGTGCTGGCGACTCCGATCATCGCCCAGGAGCGGTTGCTCGGCGTGCTCGCGTTCCACCGCGCCCTCGTCGCCGACTGGAGCCCGACCGAAATCGCGCTCGCGGAGTCCGTCGCCCGTGAGGCAGCCGTTGCGCTGGATACGTCGCGCCTGCTGCGCGAGAGCGACCGCCGTCTCGCCGAGCAGCAGGCCCTGCTGAAGGCGGGCGAGGCGCTCACGAGCGATCTGCGCTTCGACACCGTGATCGAACGCCTCGTCTCGGAGCTGCGAGCCCTCGTCAACGCCGATGCGGCCGACTGCTGGACGCTGCTCCCCGGCGGCTCCGAGCTCGTCTGCCGTGCCGTGCTCGGGCTCCCGGAGGACGAGGTCGGCCGGACGACCCCCGTCGCCGGCACGATCGGCGAGGCGATCACGACCGGCAGGCCCGTGCTGCGGCGCGACTTCGCCGCGACGGAACAGCCGCCACCGGCAGGCAGCTATGCGGCCTTCGCGGAGGTGATGGACGCGCCGATCTCCTCGTTCGGCGAGATCCGCGGCGTGCTCGGCGTCTGCTCACGCGAGCCCGGCCGCTTCGAGGAGTCCGACCTGCGCTTGATCGAGGCGTTCGCGAGTCTCGCCTCGATCGCGCTCCGGAATGCGGAGGCGTACGAGGAGAGCACACGGCGGACACAGCTCGAGCGCGGCTTCTACCGGATCGCAGCTGTACTGAGCGAGCCGCTGTCCGAGCAGGAGACGCTCGACGCGGTCGCGCAGGCGGCCGCCGAGGCGCTCGGGGGCGACTCGGCCGCCGTGCTCCGCTCCGCCGGCGCGGAGCTCGAGCTCGCCGGCGGCTACGAGCTGTCGGTGGGGCTGGCGGCCCACCTCCGCGAGAACGCGTCGGCGCTGGCGCTCTGCGCGCGGGGCGGCAAGGTGCTGGCGTCGAGGCGGCTCCGCGAGGACGACCGGTTCGGCGACGGGCTCGGAGCCGCGGCCGCCGCGGCCGACCGAGGGTCGCTGCTCGCCGTTCCGCTGCAGCAGCCGGGAGGCGAGGGGGCGGGGCTGGTGCTGGTCTTCTTCCGCGGGGAACGCGCTTTCGACGACGACCAGCTCGAGCTCGCGGCGCAGGTAGCGGCAGCCGCCCGCGGCGCGCTCGAGCGCAGCGACCTGTACGAGCGGGAGCGCCGGTCCAGCCACCTGGCCCAGCGCCTCGCCCAGTCCGGTCGGGACCTCGCGGGCGAGCTGGATCCCGACGACGTGCTCGACCGGGCGGTGCGTTTCGCGGTCCGGCTGCTGCGGAGCGACGGTGCCTCGGTGCGGATGCTCGAAGGCGACGAGGTGGTCGTGCGCGCCGCGGCCGGGCCGGGTGGGAGCGACGCCATCGACACGAGCGCGCCGTCGACCGCCTGGCTCGTGGGCGACATCGTCCAGACGCGCGCGACCCGGTCGATCGCTGACGTCGGCGTCGATCCGCGAGTGGGTGAAGCCGACCCGATGCTCGGCGCCGGCTATGCGGGCTATCTCGGCGTGCCGATGATCGGGCCGGAGCAGTCGGCGCACGGGATCCTGGCCGTGTACTCGACGCGCCCGCGGGAGTGGCGCGAGGAGGAGGCCGAGGCGCTGCTCGCACTCGCGGCCACCGCCACCGCCGCACGCGTCAACGCCGAGCTCTATCAGGGCGTCAGCCACGAGCAGCAGCGCGGCGAGGCGATCCTCGCCAACGTCGCCGACGGGATCGTCGCGGTCGACCGGGACGGGAAGGTGGTGCTCTGGAACCCGGCCGCCGAACGCGTCACCGGTGTCGCGCAGGCGGATGCGCTCGGGAAGACGCCGACGGAGGCGCTCGGGCGCCCGCTCGACGCCACCGGCGGAACGCCCGGCGGGAGCAGGCTGCTGCCGATCCGGCGCGGCGCCGAGGAGGTCTGGCTCTCGCTCAGCGAGGCGGTGATGACCGACCCCGCCGGCGCGGTCGCCGGCCGCATCTACGCGTTCCGTGACATCTCCGCCGAGCGGAGCGTGGAGCAGATGAAGTCCGACTTCGTCTCCACGGTCTCGCACGAGCTGCGGACGCCGCTGACCTCGATCTACGGCTTCGCCGAGACGTTGCTGCGCCAGGACGTGCTCTTCGGCGACGAGGAGCGCTCGACCTTCCTCCGCTACATCGCCTCCGAGTCGGAGCGGCTGACGTCGATCGTCGACCGGCTCCTCTCCGTCGCGCAGCTGGACACCGGCGCGATGGCGGTGCAGCTCGCCGAGACGGACGTCGGCGCCGTCGTCAGCGAGGCGGTGCGCTCCGCTCAGGGAGCCGACGGCCAGAACGGGCACCGCTTCGTCGTCGAACTCGCCGACGAGCCGCTCGCCGCCGAGGCGGATCGTGAGAAGCTCGGCCAGGTGCTCGCCCATCTGCTCGACAACGCCGTCCGGTACTCGCCGGCCGGTGGCACCGTCACGGTGGCGGCCCGCCGCCGCGAGGACGCGGTCGAGGTGAGCGTCGAGGACGAGGGCGTCGGCATCCCGCACGCCGAGCAGGAGCGGATCTTCCGCAAGTTCTACCGCGGCGACGCGGCGGCCGGAGCCGTCGGCGCCGGTGCGGCGGGGCTCGGCCTCTTCCTCGCCGAGGGTCTCGTCACGGCGATGGGGGGCAGGATCCGCGTCGACTCGGACGAAGGCAGGGGGTCGACGTTCGTGCTCGAGCTACGCGCTGCGGAGAGTGAGACATGACACGGCCGGGTAACAGGCGGCAGTAGATGACGACGGTGCTGGTGATCGACGACGAGGCGCCGATCAGGCTGCTCTGCCGCGTCAACCTCGAGGCGGAGGGAATGCCGGTGCTCGAGGCGGGGGACGGACCGACAGGGCTCGAGACGGCGCGGACCGAGACGCCCGACGTGATCCTGCTGGACGTGATGATGCCCGGGCTGGACGGCTGGGGCGTCGCCGAGGCGCTGCTCGAGGACGAGCTCACGGCCGACATCCCGATCATCTTCCTGACCGCGCGCGCCGAGTTCCGCGACCGGGCCCGCGGGCTCGACATCGGCGGCGTCGACTACATCACGAAGCCGTTCAACCCCGTCGAGCTGGCGCCGCTCGTGCGCGGGCTGCTCGACCGGCTCGAGCGCGGCGAGCGCGACGAGCTTCGCCGCGAGAAGCTGACCGAGCTGCGCGGCCTGATGGCCGAGACCTAGGAGGGGTTTGGCGGAAGGGCGCTCAGCCGCTCTTTCGCCAAACCCTCCTAGCGACCGGCGAAGTCGGCGGTGAAAACCGTGGCGCCGGCGTAGCCGAGGAAGTTCCCCTTCAGCACGCCGAGGCCGATCCGGTTCCAGCCCGGCCGCAGCAGGTTGGCGCGATGACCGGGGCTCGTCATCCAACCCCGGACGACGTGGCGGGCCGTCGCAGCGGCGCCCGCTCCCCAGGCGAGGTTCTCGCCGTACATCGGACCGCGCGCGCCCGACTGGACAAGACGTCCGTACATGTCGCCGTGCGTGAAGACATCGGTGCGGATCATCGTCGCCGTGTACGAGCGGGCCGCCCGTGTCAGAGCAGCGTCGATCCGGAGCGGGCGCAGGTCGTGGTTCGTCCGCACCTCGTTGACGACGCTCAGGAGCGAGCGCTCGCGCTGGTTCAGCGCCGCACCTTCCCCACGTGCTGCCGGTGCGAGGGCGCCGAGGACGAAAACTGCGCCAACTGCAGCGCAAACTGCCTTCGAAACCTCCAACAGGACGAAAACGTTAGCGGGTCAGCGGGCCGTTTGCGCGAGTAGGATCGCCGTCAGCACGATCGCGCCACCCACCAGCTGGGCCGAGCCGAACGACTCTCCCAGCCACAGGAACGCGACCGCGCTCGCCGCGACCGGCTCGAGCATCGCCACGATCCCGACACGCGTCGCCGAGATGTGGCGGAGGGCGGCGGCGACCAGGAGGAACGTGATCATCGTTCCTGCGACGACCACGTAGAGCAGCAGCAGCCAGACCGGCAGCGAGAAGCGCTCCAGGTGACCGAGCAGCGAGACGCTGTCGTCGAGTCGACCGGCCGGGAACCGCCACACCGGCTGCACAGACGCCCAGAAGAGCGCCGCGAAGAGGAAGCCGTACGCGGTCAGCGAGGCCGGGTCGCGCCACTTGACCGCACGCTCGGCCATCAGCACGTAGACCGCATAGGCCACGGCGGCGGACAGCGCCGCGGTCACGCCGAGCCCGTCCAGCGTCAGCCCGCTCCACACCTCGACGACGACCGCGAGGCCGACGACTGCCAGCACGAGCGCGACCCAGATCCGGCGCCGGATCGGCTCCTTGAACACCGACCACGCCCAGAGCGCGATCAGGATCGGCGCGATGTACTCGATCAGGAGCGCGATCCCGATCGGCAGCCGGCCGATCGAGACGAAGTAGAGCCACTGCACGAGCGCCACGCCCGCGATCCCGAAGACGATCAGATACGGCACCTCGCGCCGTGTCAGCCGCAGGCTCTCGCGCCGGGTCAGCGCGAGCACGAGCGCGAAGCCGAGAAAGGCGCCGGTCGCCCGCACCTGCGTCAGCTCGAGCGACGAGATCCCCGACTGGAGCACGACCTTCGAGACCGTCCCGTTCAGGGCGAACAGCAGCGCCGCCGAGATCACCATCGCGTAGCCGATCGCGGGTCGCCGCTCCCGCCCGGCCTGGCCGGGGATATAGGCGACGTCGGCCACTCCCGGCGAACCTACCAGCGTCTAGGCTTCGATCGGTGAGGGCTCCGCGTCAAGCGGTCGAGATCGTCTTCGATCACGCGACCAAGCGGTACCCCGGCCGCACCACACCGGCGGTCGACGATCTCTCGATGACGATTCCGGCCGGCGAGGTCTGTTGCCTGGTCGGCCCTTCCGGCGGCGGCAAGACGACCGCGATGAAGCTCGTCAACCGGCTCGTCGAGCTCACCTCGGGCGATGTCCGCGTCGACGGCAAGAGCGTCACTGCGCTCGACGAGACGACCCTGCGCCGGGGGATCGGCTACGTGATCCAGCAGGTCGGCCTCTTCCCACACATGACCGTCGCCGAGAACGTGGCCACAGTGCCGAAGCTGCTCGGCTGGTCGAAGCGCGAGACGGACGAGCGCACGGACGAGTTGCTCGACCTCGTCGACCTGCCCGCGCGCGACTACCGCTCGCGCTACGCGTCGCAGCTCTCCGGCGGCGAGCGCCAGCGGGTCGGGCTCGCGCGCGCCCTAGCCGCCGACCCGCCGCTGATGCTGATGGACGAGCCCTTCGGCGCCCTCGACCCGATCACGCGGACGAGACTCCAGAACGAGCTGCTCCGGATCCAGGATGAGCTGCGCAAGACGATCATCTTCGTCACCCACGACATCGACGAGGCGATCCTCGTCGGCGACCGGATCGCGATCCTGCGCGAGGGCGGCGTCCTCGCCCAGTACGACACGCCCGAGCAGTTGCTCGCCCACCCGGCGGACGACTTCGTCGCCCGTTTCGTCGGCGCCGACCGCGGCCTGAAGCGGCTCTCGCTGACCACGCTCGACGAGGTCGAGCTCGAGCCGGCGAACGGCCTCGTCGGGCCGCTGCTCGACGGACAGACGACGCTCCGCGACGCGCTCTCCGCGATGCTGACCGACGGCGCCCGCGCGGTCGTCGTCGACTCCGGCGACGGGACGCGGAAGCAGCTGACGCTCGACCGGTTGGCGGAGCTGCTGCGGTAGTGGCCGAGCCGGTCATTCCCGACTTCGGCGAGGCGAGCGACTGCGTTGCCGAGAACCGGCTCTTCTGCACGGACTGGGTGCGCGAGAACTGGGACCCGGTGCTCCAGCCGGCGCTCGTGGAGCACATCAAGCTGACCGTGATCGCGGTCGGCCTCGGCTTCGTGCTCTCGTTGGTCGCGGCGCTCCTGGCCCACCGCTTCCGCCACGTCGAGCGGCCGGTCGCGTTCCTCTCGGCGGTGATCTACACGATCCCGAGCCTCGCGCTCTTCCAGCTGCTCGTGCCCGTCACCGGGCTGACCGTGACGACGGTCGAGATCGCGCTCGTGGGCTACACGCTCCTGATCCTCTTCCGCAACAACCTCGCCGGACTCCGCTCGACGCCGCCCGAGGTGCTCGAGGCCGCGCGCGGGATGGGGTTGACCTCGAATCAGACCCTCTGGCGCGTCGAGCTGCCGTTGGCGCTGCCGGCGATCGTGGCCGGGCTGCGCATCGCCGTTGTCTCGACGATCGCGCTCGCGACCGTGGCCGCGTTCGTCGTCTCCGAGGGGCTCGGCGGTCCGATTCTCGGCGCGCTCCGGCTCGACTTCCGGACGGAGATCATCGCGGCGGGCGCGCTCGCCGTCGGCCTCGCGATCCTCGCCGACGCGCTGCTCGTGCTCGCGCAGCGGGCGGTGACGCCGTGGGCGTCGGCCAGGAGGGTGACGTGATCGCCGCCGCGCTCGACGTCTTCGTCGACAGCCTCCAGTTCATCGTCGACGAGCGCGATCTGCTGCTCGAGAAGACGCTGGAGCACATCGTCCTCTCGGGCGCGGCGCTGCTCGTCTCGATCGCGATCGCCGTTCCGCTCGGTCTCGCCCTCGGTCACCTCCACCGCGGCTCGTTCGTGGCGGTGAACGTCGCCAACGTCGGCCGGGCGCTGCCGACGCTCGTCGTGATCGCGGTCGGTTTCATCTTCCTCGGGATCGGCTTCACGACCGTCATGCTCGCGCTCGTGGTGCTCGCCGTGCCGCCGATCCTGACCAACGCGTACGTCGCCGTCGACGAGGTCGACCGGGACGCGGTCGAGGCTGCGCGAGGGATGGGGATGACGCCGTCCCAGGTGCTGTGGCGCGTTGAGCTGCCGCTCGCGCTGCCACTGCTCTTCGTCGGGATCCGCACCGCGGCCGTCTTCGTCGTCGCGACCGCCACGATCGCCGCGATCGCCGGCGGCAGCGGCCTCGGCGAGATCCTCGTCAACCAGGCCGCGTACGACGTCGAAGGGCTGGTGGGCGCCGCCATCTGCGTCTCGCTGCTCGCGCTTGCCGCCGACGCGGCGCTCGGCGTCCTGCAACGGTCGCTGACACCCGCTGGATTGAAAGAGGAGCTTCCGGCGTTCGAACCGGATGTGCGCCCGGTCGTCTAACCGGGTGGATCAACGACAGGAGGTGGGTAGTGATCAGGAAGCACAATCGCCGGGCCGCAAAGGCGGCCTTCGCGATCGCCCTCGGAGTCGCGATCGTGCTCGGTGGAGCCGCCGCGGCACCGGCCGCGGTCGACAAGGGGCAAGCGACACCGATCATCATCGGGACGAAGAACTTCCCCGAGCAGTACGTGCTCGGGCAGCTCTACAAGCAGGCCCTGGAGGCGAAGGGGCTGAAGGTGCAGTACAAGGAGAACATCGGCTCGACCGAGCTGATCGACGCCTCG
>DASQKK010000094.1:0-32413 GCA_035630545.1 Gaiellaceae bacterium | reverse complement strand
GCGTCCGCGATGCTCGCCGAGCTCGGCTACGTCGACGTGGTCACGACCTCCGACCTCTCCGGCCGCGACCGCGTGGTCGAAGGCCGTCGTGACTGACGTCGACGACGCGGTCGCGGCGATCGAGTCGGGCCGGTTGGCGATCGTCCCGACCGACACCGTCTACGGACTGGCCGCCACCCCGTTCTCCGAGGACGCAGTCCGCCGCCTCTACCTCGCCAAGGGTCGGGTCGAGCAGCAGCCGACCGCCCTCGTCGTCCACGATCTCGAGCGTCTGCGCGGATGCCTGCCGGAGCTGACCGGCTCGGAGGAGCGGGTGGCGGGCGCGCTCCTGCCGGGGCCATACACCCTGGTCGTGCCGAACCCGGCCCGGCGCTTCGCCTGGCTCGGCGGCTCGCGTCCGGAGACGATCGGCGTCCGCATCCCGGCGCTGACGGGAGCCGCGGACGACCTGCTCGCGCGGGTCGGCGCGCTCGTCGCGACGAGCGCGAACCTGCCGGGCGGTCCCGACCCCCGCACGCTCGACGACGTGCCTGCGGAGCTGCGCGCCGCGGCCGAGGCGGTACTTGACGGTGGCGAGCTGCCGGGAACGCCGTCGACCGTGGTCGATCTCACCGGCTCGGAACCGCGCGTCCTCCGCGAGGGAGCCGTTCCCGCAGACGAGGCACTCCGGGTCGTCGCGTCGGTGCTCTAGCATCGGGGCGTCGCCCCGGCTAAGGAGGAACGGCAATGGCCGTCGCCCAGGAAACGCTCGACCGGCTCCGCACCGCGGGCCTGGAGGAAGTCGACCCGGACATCGCCCGGCTGCTCGGCCGCGAGCTCGAGCGCCAGCGGAGTCAGATCGAGCTGATCGCATCGGAGAACTTCACGTGGCCGAGCGTGCTCGAGGCAGTCGGCTCGGTGCCGACGAACAAGTACGCGGAGGGCTATCCGGGCAAGCGCTACTACGGCGGCTGCGAGGTCGTCGACGAGATCGAGCAGCTCGCGATCGACCGGGCCAAGGAGCTCTTCGGCGCCGAGCACGCAAACGTGCAGCCGCACGCGGGCGCGCAGGCGAACATGGCCGCCTACTTCGCGCTGTTGCAGCCGGGCGACACGATCCTTTCGCTTCGCCTCGACCACGGTGGCCACCTGACCCACGGACTGAAGGTCAACTTCTCCGGGCGCCTCTACACGATCGTCCACTACGGCGTCTCCCGCCGGACCGAGATGGTCGATTACGACGAGGTGCTCGCGCTTGCGCGGGAGCACCGGCCGAGGCTGATCGTCTGCGGCGGCTCCGCCTACCCGCGCACGGTCGAGACGGCCGAGTTCCGCAAGGTCGCGGACGACGTCGGCGCGCTGCTGATGTGCGACATGGCCCACTTCTCCGGGCTCGTCGCGGCCGGGCTGCACCCGAACCCGGTCGAGCACTGCGACATCGTCACCTCGACGACGCACAAGACGCTGGCCGGTCCCAGGTCCGGGTTCGTCCTCTGCCGGGGCGAGCACGCGCAGGCGGTCGACCGCGCCGTCTTCCCCGGCATGCAGGGCGGGCCGCTGGTGCACGCGATCGCGGCCAAGGCCGCGTGCTTCCGGATCGCCGGCACGGACGCGTTCCGCTCCTACCAGGAGCAGGTGCGCGCGAACGCGGACGCGCTCTCCGACGAGCTGGTCGCGAACGGGCTCGACGTCCTCACCGGCGGCACGGACACGCATCTGCTCCAGCTCGACCTGCGCAAGACCGACTGGACGGGAAAGGGCGCGGAGGAGCGGCTCGACGAGGTGAAGGTGACCGTGAACCGCAACACGGTGCCCTTCGACGAGCGGCCGCCGACCGTCGCGTCGGGGGTTCGGATCGGCACGCCCGCGGCGACGATGCGCGGCTTCGACGAGAACGACTTCCGCGAGGTGGGCCGGATCATCGCCGGCGCGCTCGGCGACGGCGACCTCGGCGAGCTCTGCGACCGCGCCGAGGCCCTGTGCGCGAAGCGCCCGCTCTACCCGGGGTTCCGCGGCTACACCGCCTACTCATGACGCGGCGGGTCACCGAGGTCACGCATCCGCTCGTCCAGCACAAGCTCTCCTACCTGCGCGACCAGGAGACGCCGACGGTCCACTTCCGCAAGCTCGTCAACGAGCTGACGCTGCTGCTCACCTACGAGGCGACGAAGGACTTCCCGACCGAGCCGGTCGAGATCGAGACGCCGCTGGAGAAGATGCAGGCGCAGCGGATCTCGGGGAAGAAGGTTGCGGTCAACCCGGTGCTCCGCGCCGGGCTCGGGATGCTCGAGGGCGTGCTCTCGCTGATCTCGAGCGCGCGCGTCGGCTTCATCGGCCTGTACCGAGACGAGGAGACGCTGCAGCCGGTCGAGTACTACGTCAAGCTCCCTGACGACCTCTCCGAGCGCGACGCGATCATCCTCGACCCGATGCTCGCGACCGGCAACTCGAGCGCCGCGGCCGTCGCGGCGGTCAAGGCGGCGGGTGCGCGCTCGATCACGCTCGTCTGCCTCGTCGCCGCGCCGGTCGGGATCGAGCGCGTGCACGACGCGCACCCGGACGTGCACATCGTCTGCGCGGCGATCGACCGCGAGCTGAACGACAAGGGGTACATCGTGCCGGGCCTCGGAGACGCAGGCGACCGGCTCTACGGGACGAAGTAGCCGTGGCTCGCCCGCCGACAGTTAGGGCGCCCCTGACGCGCGATGTGCGGCGCGAGGCGTCGTCCTCAGTCGCATCCATACCAATCGGTATGGACGCTCCCTGCGTCCTAGCCTCGCTTGCAGCTCGCGCGCCAGGCGCACGAAACCGCCAGCGGGCGAGCCACTGACGGTGGACGCGCTGCGCGACCATCCGCAGGTTCTCTACGGCGCGATCTCGGCCTTCGTGATCGTGATCCTGCTCACCCCCGCGGTCGGCGGGATGGCGCGGCTGCTCGGCGTCGTCGACCGGCCGGAGGCGAGACGGCTGAACCCGAATCCGATCCCGCTGCTCGGCGGGATCGCGATCTTCTTCGGGATCTTCGTCCCGGCGCTCGCGTTCCTCGAGCTCGGCCGCGAGACGCGCGGCGTCCTGCTCGGCGCCGCCGTCGCGACCGTCGTCGGCGCGATCGACGACTTCCGCGTGCTCGCGCCGGGGCGGAAGCTGGCGGGCCAGTTCGTCGCGGCGGCGATCCCGCCCTTCTTCGGCGTCTGGATCGACCACTTCACGTTCCCGTTCCTCGGCCCGGTCGACCTGCCGGCGGTCGTCGGCGTCCCACTGACGATGATCTGGATCGTCGCCGTCATGAACATGGTCAACTTCCTCGACGGCATGGACGGGCTCGCCGCCGGCGTCTGTGGGATCGCCGCGATCACGTACGCGATCCTCTCGCTCTCGCTCGGGAAGATCGACCCGGCGATCCTCTCCGCGATCGTCGCCGGCGCCTGCATCGGCTTCCTGCGCCACAACTTCTTCCCGGCGCGGATCTTCATGGGCGACTCGGGTGCGCTCTGCCTGGGCTTCCTGCTCGGAGCGGTGTCGGTGCAGGGGTTGCTGAAGACCGCCTCCACGGTCGTGCTCCTGCTGCCGCTGCTCGTGCTCGCCGTGCCGATTCTCGACACCTCGTTCGTCGTCGCGCGGCGGCTGAAGCACGGCCAGCGGATCTCCTCGCCCGACCAGTCCCATCTTCACTTCCGCTTCCTCCGTCGCGGCTACTCGCAGCGGCGCGCGGCCGTGATCATGTGGGCGTGGTGCGCAACGCTCGCTGGAGCGGCGCTCGCGACGCGCTTCATCCCCTTCCGCGAAGGGGGCATCTGGCACCTCTGGGAGACACTGGCGGTGATCGCGATCGCCCTCGTCGCGCTCGCCTTCTCGCTCTACGTCGTCTACGTGCTCGAGATCGTCAAGTCGACGAACCCGCGTCGCTTCTTGCGGCCCGGCCGCGACGCGCCGGCGGACGAGCGCCGCTCTGCGTGAGCGCCCTCGCGGCCAAGTAACACTTTGCAACTTGGCACGATCGTGTTGCGCTCTCGTGACGAGGTGTCGGCCACGGTAGTTGGGTGGTCGCATCTGCACCGCGCCTGGACGCCCGTCTCATTGCCGCCCTGGACCAGCTGCTGAAGGACGAGACAGTTCCGATCGCCGAGCTGAACCGCCGCCTTGGCGCGATCGCCGTTGCGCTCTCGCTGACCCGGCCGAGCTACGAGCGGGTGCGGCTGATCGTGCAGGACCGGCGAAGCGGCCGGCTTGCGATGCCGACCGCCGGCGAGGTGCTCCTCGGCGTCGCCTCGCGCGGCCGCCACCCGGAAGACCCGCTGCGGCTGCTTGCGGACCCGACCGCGCTCCGAGCCAAGTGACACTATGTCACTTGGCTGGATCAGGCCGGGCCGGGCTCGAAGCCGACGTAGTTCTCCGCGAGTGAGGTGGCAGCGGCCCGGGAGGAGGCGACGTAGGCGAGCTGTGACAGCTGCAGCTTCGCGTCGAACACGTCGCCGCCCGGCGGTCGGTGGAGCATCGTCGTCATCCACCAGGAGAAGTGCTCGGCGCGCCAGACGCGGCGCAGCGCAGTCTCGGAATACGCGGCGAGCGGTGTGTTGTCGCCCTCGCGATACCACGCGCCGAGTGCGGCGGCGAGCACGCGCACGTCTGCCACAGCGAGGTTGAGGCCCTTCGCGCCGGTCGGCGGGACGATGTGGGCGGCGTCGCCCGCGAGGAACAGCCGGCCGTGCTGCATCGGCTCGACGACGAAGCTCCGCATGCCGGTCACGCCCTTCTCGACGATCGGGCCCTCACCCAGAGTCCAGCCGTCGAGATCGAGCCGGGCGTGCAGTTCCTCCCAGATCCGGTCGTCTGGCCACGCCTCGATCTCCTCGTCGTGCGCGCACTGGAGGTAGAGACGCGTCAGCCGAGGCGTGCGCATGCTGTGCAGCGCGAAGCCGCGCTCGCTCCAGCAGTAGATCAGCTCCTCGCTCGACGGCGCGACCTCCGCCAGGATCCCGAGCCAGCCGAAGGGGTAGTCGCGCGCGAACACGCTGAGCACCCCGTCCGGGATGCTGTCCCGGCAGGTGCCGTGGTGGCCGTCGCACCCTGCGACGACGTCGCACACGAGTTCGACCTCCGCGCCGCGGTGCCGGTAGCGGACACGCGGGCTCTCGGACTCGAGCTCGTGCAGGCTCACGTCCTCGGCCTCGAAGACGAGCGGCCGACCCGTCGCGAGCCGTGCCGCGATCAGGTCTCGCACCACCTCCTGCTGCCCGTAGACCGTGATGTGCCGGCCCGTCAGGCCGCTGAGGTCGATCCGGTGCCGCGCGCCGCCGAACTGGAGCTCGAACCCGTGGTGAGGGAGGCCCTGTTCGCGGAGTCGTCCCGCGACGCCCATCTCGTCGAGCAACTCGACCGTCCCGTGCTCGAGGACGCCGGCGCGGATACGACCCTCGACATACTCGCGGCCGCGTGCCTCCAGGACGACCGAGTCGATTCCTTGCAGGTGGAGCAGGTGGGCCAAGACGAGGCCGGCCGGGCCGGCGCCGACGATTCCGACCTGCGTGCGCTCGGTGCGGCTCACGCGGGGCTTTCCTCGGCCAGCACCTCCTGCGCGATCGCGAACGCCGAGTTGGCCGCCGGGACGCCGCAGTAGACCGCGCTGTGCAGGAGCACTTCCTTGATCTCGTCCGGCGTCAGGCCGTTCCGAAGCGCGGCGCGAACGTGCATGGCCAGCTCGTGCTGATGCCCGCCGGCGACGAGGGCAGTCAGCGTGATGCAGCTGCGCGTCCGCCTGTCGAGCCCCGGGCGCGTCCAGATCTCCCCCCAGGCGTAGCGCGTGATCAGATCCTGGAAGTCGGCGGTGAACTCGGTTCTGCGGGCGAGCGCGCGGTCGACGTGCTCGTCGCCGAGCACCTCGCGGCGCACTTCCATACCGTGGTCGTCGGTGTCGGTCATCGCGCCTCCTCGGTCAGGTGGCCGAGCACGGCCTGGGTGAACGCGCCGGGCTGCTCGGCGCTCACAAGGTGAGCGGCAGCGGCGATCGACTCGTGGCGCGCGTGCGGGATCGCGGCCGCGAGCGCGGCGCCGTCGGCGGCCGAGACCACCGGATCGTCCGAGCCGGTCAGGACGAGCGTGGGCGCGGCGACCTCCTTCAGCCTGCCGGTGAGGTCGGCGTCGGCGAGAGCTTCGCAGCAGCCCGCGTACCCCTCGGCCGGCGTTGCCGCGAGCTGCTCGTGGAAACGACCGACGAGCTCGACCGCCGCGCCGCTCGTGAACCAGCGCGCGACGACGGCGTCCGCGATGGCGGCAACGCCCTCGGCACGGACGCGCTCGGCGCGCTCGAGCCACTGCTCGCGGGGAGGAAAGGCAGGTGCGGTGCAGGCGAGCACGAGCTGGTCGACTCGCTCCGGCGCCTCCACGCCGAGCCACATCCCGACGAGGCCGCCGAGCGAGAGGCCGCACCAGGAGGCGCGCTCGACCTCCAGCTCGTCCAGCAGTTCGAGCGCATCGCGGCCGAGATCGTCGAGCGAGTACGGCCCGAGCGGAACCTCCGAGCCTCCGTGCCCGCGCCGGTCGTAGCGGACGACGCGGAAGGTGCCGGCGAGCGCGGCCGCCTGGGGCTCCCAGGCCGCGAGCGTCGACCCGAGTGACGCCGAGAGTACGAGTGCGGGCGCGTCCGGCGGCCCGTCGACGCGATGGTGCAGCCTCACGCAACGGCCCCGGCGTGGAGCTCGAGCGCGCGGTCGACGAGCGCCTCCGCGGCGCCGAGCGCCGTCGCCGGGTCGAGCAGCTCGTCCAGCTCGACCGCGTCGAAGCCGGCGCGCTCGTCGGCCAGGAGCGCGCCGCGGAAGCTCGCCCCGTCGCCGGCCTTCGCAGCCGCCTCACGGACGATCGCCTGCGCCTCGGCGCGGCCGAGCCGGTCGAGCAGCCGGAATGCGACCCGTTCGGCGAGCACGAGCCCCCCGAGGAGATCGAGGTTCGCGCGCATCCGCTCGGGATGCACCTCGAGCCCCTCGAGGGTCTGAGCGATCGCGGCGAGCGCGCCGCCCGTGTGGGCGACGGCCCCGGAGAGCGACTCCCACTCGGCGTGCCAGGCGCCGGCCGCCCGCTCGTGCTCGTGTACGAGCGCATCGGTCAGCACGGAGGCGTGCATGGCGGCAAGGCGGGCCGAGGCGCGCGCGAGCGCCGCGCCGACGGGGTTGCGCTTCTGGGGCATCGTCGAGGACGCGCCCGCGCCGGCGGAGACCTCGCCGACCTCCGTCTGGGCGAGGAGCAGGACGTCGAGGGCTATCTTCGCTGCCGCGCCGGCGGCGACCGTGAGCGCACCGCCGAGCTCCGCGATGCGCGCGCGATTCGTGTGCCAGGGGAGGGCCGGCACCGCGAGATCGAGCTCGTCGGCGTACAGCTCGAGCACCCGGATGCCGTCGTGGCCGAAGCCGGAGAGCGTGCCCGCGGCGCCGCCGAGCTGGGCGGCGAGGCGCTCGTCGGTCATCTCGGCCAGGAGGGCTCGAGCCTCGGCGACCCCGGTCAGCCAGCCGGCCGCCTTGAGCCCGAACGTCGTCGGCACGGCCTGCTGGAGCAGGGTGCGCGCGGCCATCGGCGTCGACCGGTGCTCCCGAGCCAGGACGGCACACGCCGCGACGACGCGGTCGGCCTCGTCCAGCACGAGCCGGATCGCCCTCCGGGCGACCAGCATCGCCGCGGTGTCGAGGACGTCCTGGCTCGTGGCGCCGCGGTGCACGTAGCGCGAGGCGTCGTCTCCGACAGATGCGGCGAGGGCTCGGACGAGCGGCTCGACAGGGTTGCCGGCCGCTCGGCCGCCCTCGAGCAGCTGCTCGAAGTCGAAACGGGCCGGGTCGGACGCCGCCTCGATCTCGGCCGCGGCCGCGGCGGGCACGAGACCGGCGGCGGCGGCCGCGCGCACGAGCGCGCGCTCGGACTCGAGCATCCCCTCGAGCCACGCGCGGCCGGAGACAGCGGCGCGCAGGCCGGAAGGGACGAACAGCGCTTCGAACGCCGCCATGCCGCGATCGTAGTGGGTCACGGCGCGCCAAATCCTCTCCGGCGGCCTGTTCCGGTTATCGGAACGGTGTCGTGATAGTCGACATGGCGTGTTGTATACATCTCGCCATGGTCGTCCGAGGGGAGGTCGCGCGCGGCACAACGGTCCCCGAAAAGGCTCCGGCAGCCCGCACGAACCGGCCCTCCAGAGCGGCCGACATCCTCGTGCCCGTCCTCTCGATCCTCGGCGCGCTCGTGCTCTGGGAAGCAGTCTCGCGGGCCGGCCTGATCTCGACGAACGACCTGCCCTCGATGACGACGACCATGCAGGAGCTGTGGTCGATGATGCAGACGGCGACGTTCTGGAAGGACTTCGCCTACACGGTGCGCGGCTGGGCACTGGGGCTTCTGATCGCCACCGTCCTCGCGGTCCCGATCGGGATCGTGCTCGGCTCGAGCGAGCTCGCCGGCCGGGCGTTCCGGGTTCCGATCGAGTTCCTGAGGCCGATCCCCTCTGCCGTGCTGATCCCGCTCCTCTTCCTCACGCTGGGTACCTCGCTCAAGAGCGAGGTCTTCCTGGCGGCGTTCGGAGCCTTCTGGCCGCTGCTCGTGCAGACGATCTACGGCGTCCGCGACGTCGACCCGATCGCACTCGACACCGCCCGCTGCTTCGGAGTCGGCCGCCTCGAGCGCCTCCGGCGGATCACACTGCCGAGCGCGCTCCCGTACATCATGACGGGCGTCCGAATCTCCTCCACGGTTTCGCTGATCCTCGCGTTCACGGCCGAGCTCTTCATGGGCACGCCCGGGCTCGGCCAGGCGATGAACTACGCGCAGGCGTACGGGCTCAACGACCAGCTCTACGCACTCGCGATCGCTGCGGGGTTCCTCGGGCTGGCCGTCCACTTCGCGATGACGGCGCTCGAGCGGCGCGTGCTCCACTGGCACCCGTCGCAGCGGCTGGAGGCCATGTGAGCCGCCGCGTCTACAGCTCGATCGCGGTCGGCGCCGAGATCCTCGTCCCGCTCCTGATCCTCGCGCTGTGGCAGTTGTGGACGGTGCAGGCCGACAGCGACCACTTCCCGCGGCTGTCGACGATCCTCGTCGAGTTCAAGGACATGTGGCTGTTCTCCGAGTTCTCGACGCACGTCGTGCCGAGCCTCGTCAGGATCAGCCTCGGCTTCGGGATCGCCGTCGTCGCCGGAATCGCGCTCGGGATCCCGATCGGGCTCTCCGAGTGGACGCGCAAGCTGGCGATGCCGCACATCGAGTACTGGCGGGCGATGCCGCCGCCGGCGCTGCTGCCGATCTCGATCGTCCTCCTGCACGACATCGGCGACAAGCAGAAGGTCGCCTTCATCGCCTTCTTCTGCCTCTTCCCGGTCCTGCTGAACACGATCGACGGCGTGCGCAGCATCGACCGGACACTCGTGGACACGGCACGGTCCTACCGGATTCCGCGGCGCGAGCGGATCCGGCGGATCGTCCTCCCGGCGGCGCTGCCGCAGATCGTGGCCGGGATGAGGACGAGCCTCGCGCTGGCCGTGATCATGATGGTGCTGGCGGAGTACTTCTCCAGCACGAGCGGCGTCGGCTACGTGCTCCTGATCTCGAAGAACACGTTCGAGATGGGGCCGATGTGGGCGGCGATCCTCCTGATCGGCCTGCTCGGCTACGTGCTCAACCTCGCCTTCCTGCTCGCAGAGCGGCGGGCGCTCGCATGGCATCGCGGCTGGAGGGCCTCGACCCCGCTCTGATGCTCGAGATCAAGTCTCTCGGCAAGACGTACGGCACCGGCCAGAAGGAGACCCGCGCGATCGAGGACGTCTCGTTCTCGGTCGAGGACCGCGAGCTCGTCTGCGTCGTCGGGCCGTCCGGCTGCGGCAAGACGACGCTGCTCAAGTGCTTGGCTGGGTTGCTCCGACCCACGGATGGCGAGGTGCTCCTGCACGGCCGGCGGGTGACGGCTCCACCCGAGGAGATGGCGCTGGTCTTCCAGGAGTACGGGCGCTCGTTGATGCCCTGGACCTCGGTGCGCAACAACGTGCTGCTGCCGCTCCGCCACAAGAAGCTGTCCCGCACCGAACGGAGCCGGCTCGTCGAGGAGGCGCTCGCTGCGGTCGGTCTTGCGGGCTTCTTCGACTACTACCCGTGGCAGCTCTCGGGCGGGATGCAACAGCGAGTCGCGATCGCACGCGCGCTCGCGTACCAACCGTCGATCCTGCTGATGGACGAGCCGTTCGCGTCCGTCGACGCCCAGACGCGGGGCGACCTGGAGGACCTCGTGCTGAGAGTGCGGGACGAGTTCGGCGTCACGATCGTCTTCGTCACCCACGACATCGACGAGTCGGTGTACCTCTCCGACCGGATCGTCGTCCTCACCCATGCACCGACGGTGGTCAAGGAGATCCTCCCGGTCGATCTGCCGCATCCGCGCGACCAGCTCGCGACGAAGGAGCTCCCCGATTTCGCGCACCTGCGCGCGCACGTCTACCGGCTGATCAAGCGAGAGCAGGATCCCGTGCCGCGGCTCGCCGCGGCGGAGGGCTAGTTCGTGCAACCGACAACCGCGAAAGAGGCAACGAGGAGGAAGGAATGACGGTAATCGCACGTGGCGACCAGCGGGCGCGGCTCTGCGGGGTGGCGATCGCAGGCGTGCTCGCGGTGCTTGTGGTGTTCGGTGCGACGGCGGCGAGCGCGCCCGCCGGCCGGCAGGCGACGGTCACGATCACGGTGAACACGCTGCCAATCGCGAACGCGCTGCCGCTCGATCTCGGGATCAAGAAGGGATTCTTCGCCGAGCAGGGGATCGAAATCACCAAGCGGACGCTGCAGAGCGGGAACGACGTCGTCCTGGCGCTCCAGAACGACACGGGTGAGATCGGCTACCTCGGATGGGTGCCGGCGATGATCGCCCGCACGCAGGGGATCGGGCTCACCGGCGTCGCCGCGAGCGAGGTGGAAGGGACCTCCGAGAGCGACAACTGGCAGAACATCCTCGTCAAGGGCTCGAGCTCGATCCGGACGCCCGCCGACCTGTCGGGCAAGACGGTCGCGGTCAACGCGCTCAAGGGCGTCGGCGAGGTGATGATCAAGGCCGCGCTGAAGAAGGTCGGGGTCGACCCGAACTCCGTGCGGTTGCTCGCGCTGCCGTTCCCAGCGATGCGCTCCGCGCTCAACAACGGCCAGGTCGACGCGATCTGGACACCGGAGCCGTTCATGACGCAGGCGCTGACGATCGACGGCGCCCGGATCGTGATGGCGCCGGGCCCGGTGCTCGGCCGCTTCTTCCCGATCGGAGGCTACGTCTCCCGCGACGAGTGGGCCGCCCGCAACCCGGGCCTCGCGGCGAGGTTCCGGACCGCGATCAACAAGTCCCTGACGTACTCGCAGACGCATCCGGACGAGATCCGCGAGCTGCTGCCGGCGGCGACGCGGAACGTGCGGCTGCCGATCTGGAGCCCGGTCGTCGACCGCGGCCTCGTCCTCCAGCTCTCGCGGTACGCGAAGGAGTACGGGGTCATCTCGACGCTGCCGAACCTGGCGAGGCTCCTGCCGAGCACGATCACGTCCGGCAAGACGCTCCAGGGCGCGGTCGGCGAGCGGTACATCCTGCTGCGCATCGACGGCAAGGCGGTGACGAAGCTACCGGCGGGGAAGTACACGTTCGTCGTCACCGATTCGTCGAAGACGCAGAACTTCCGCCTGGCCGGGCCCGGGGTCAACAAGACCACGAGCGCGTCGGGCACCGGCCGCAGCACCTGGACGGTCACGCTCAAGAAGGGGACGTACACCTTCAGCTCGAGCGGCCGCTCGTCGCTGAAGCGGACCTTCCGCGTCACCTAGGACGGAGCAGCTCCGAACCCGCAGAGGGCGTCCATCCGGGCGCCCTCTGTCGTCAGGGGGCGAACGTCTGCGTGGGTGCGATCGCGACGTCGAGCAGGAGCGGCTCGGTGCGGCCGGCGAGTGCCGGGATCGTCTCGTCGAGCGCCTCGGCGAGCTCGTCATGCGTCGAGATCCGGCGGGCGGGGCAGCCGAAGCCGAGCGCCAGAGCGGCGACGTCGACCTCCGCGAACCCCGGCCAGGGCCCGTCCTGGCCGCTGCGCTCGGCGAGCCGGTCCATGATCGCGTAGCCGCCGTTCGAGAGGATCACGTAGAGGACGCCGGCCCGGTAGTGGGCGGCGCTCCAGAGCCCCTGGATCCCGTACAACGACGAGCCGTCGCCGATCACGGCGACGACGGGGCGGTCCGGCATGGCGAGCTTGAGCCCGGTTGCGGCCGGGACGCCGAAGCCCAGCCCGCCCATGGCGGCGCTGACGAATCCGAGCGGCGTCCGCGCGGGCAGCCGGTCGTGGATCTCGGGGCGGTCGACGGGCGCCTCCTCGACCAGGATCGTCTCCGCCGGCAGGCGTTCGGCAAGCGCTGCGAGCACGTGGCTCGCGGTGAGCGGCTCGCCGGGCGCAGGCGGCGTCGGGGGCGGGGGAGGAACGAACGTCGCGGGCGGCGCTGGGTCGCGTGCGGAGACGCGGTCCGCGAGCGCTCGCGCCGTCGGCCCGGGCGGGGCGAGGACAGCGAGCTCGACGGGGCTGCGGTGCACCTCGACCGGGTCGTCGCTCACCAGTGCGAGCCGCGTTCCGGGCTCCGTGAAGCGGCCGGGCGCCCACGGCGACTGGCGAAACGCGCCGGCGCCGACCAGGAGCACGGCGTCGTGCGGCTCGAGCAGCGCGCGCAGCCGGGGACGGTCGGCGGGGAGGAAGCCCGCGAAGCGGGGGTGGTCCTGCGGGAAGCCGGCGCGGGCGCCGAAGGACTCCTGGAACACCGGAGCAGACAGCCGCTCGGCGAGCGCGGTGAGCGCCGTCCACGTGTCCTCGTCTGCGGCGCCGGCGCCCGCGACTACGGCGGGCGTCCGGGCCTCGTCGAGGAAGGCTGCGAGCTCGGCGATCGCATTCTCGTCCGCAGAATGCGTGCGGAGCACTCGGCCGGCGGCGGCGTCCTCGCGCTCGTCGTCGGCCTCCTGGAGCCAGTCGTCCATCGGGACGACGACGAGCGCCGGGCCGCGCGCGGTCGCGGCCTCGTGCCAGGCGCGATCGATCGCACCGGGTACGTCTTGCGCACGCACCGGGAGGTCGCTCCAGACCGGGTACTCGCCCGCGAGCCCCTGCAGCCGCCCGGCGAGGAAGGGTTCGAACACGAGGTGACGGCGGTCCTGCTGCCCGACGAGGAGCACGACCGGGGCGCGGTTGACCCGGGCTGTCGCGATCCCGCCGACGGCGTTCCCGAGGCCGGCCGTCGTGTGCACGAGCGCCAGCGCAGGCTCGCCGCGCCCCAGTGCCCAGCCGGTCGCGAGCCCGAGCACCGAACCCTCGTGGAGCGCGAGCACGAAGCGCAGGTCGTCCGGCAGCCCGGCGAGAAATGG
The DNA here is from genome assembly GCA_035630545.1 of Gaiellaceae bacterium. GTDB lineage: Bacteria > Actinomycetota > Thermoleophilia > Gaiellales > Gaiellaceae > Gaiellasilicea. The sequence goes on along the minus strand of DASQKK010000094.1, from coordinate 19,053 downwards.
CACCTCGGTCGACCCGGGATTCGCGAAGAGCGTCGTCAGCCCGCGGCGGCGAAAGACCTCGAAGGTGGCGTCCCGGACGGTGCGGCTCACGACCCCCAGACCTCGTCGGCCACTTCGACGACCAGCGCCAGCTTCGCCCACTGCTCGTCCTCGCTGAGCGCGTTGCCCTCGACGGTCGACGAAAAGCCGCATTGCGGCGAGAGGCAGAGCTGCTCGATCGGGGCGAAGGCGGCTGCCTCTTCGATGCGGCGCTTGAGCAGATCCTTCGACTCGAGCTCGCCACGCTTCGTCGTCACGAGCCCGAGCACGACCTGCTTCTCGCCCTTCGGCAGGAAGCGCAGCGGCTCGAACCCGCCCGACCGCTCGTCGTCCCACTCCATGAAGAAGCCGTCGACCTCGAGCTCGTTCAGGAGCGCCTCGGCGACGAAGTCGTAGCTGCCCTCTGCCGCCCACGAGGAGCGGAAATTGCCGCGGCACATGTGCGTCGTCACCGCCATCCCCGCGGGTCGGTCCGCGAGCGCCTCGTTGATGTGGCGGATGTACTCGACGTGCTGCCGCTCGGGGTCGCCGCCGATCGAGGCGATGTACTCGCGCTGGTGCGGGTCGTTCATGTACGCGAGGCTCGTGTCGTCGACCTGGAGATAGCTGCAGCCGAGCTCGCCGAGCCGCCGGACCTCCTCCCTGTACGCGGCCGTCAGGTCGGACCAGAACCCGTCGAGGTCGGGGTAGATGGCAGGGTCGATCGCCGCCTTGCCGGCGCGATAGTGGACCATGCTCGGCGACGGGATCGTCAGCTTCGGCTGGTTGCGGGTCACCGCCTGCTGGAGGAAGCGGAGATCGTCGCCGAAGATCGTCGTCGACACGCCGAGCTTGCCGTCGACGTGCAGGGCCGCCGGTGTGAACTCGATGTCGCCCTGCTCGTTGTGGAACGTGACGGCGATGTGTCCTGCCTCCTTCGTGATCCCGTCGAGCTGATAGATGAAATCCATGTGCCAGGAGGCCCGGCGGAACTCGCCGTCCGTCGCCGAGCGCAGCCCGACCTCCTCCTGCCGGCGGACCACCTCGCGAATCGCCTCGTCCTCGATCGCCCGCAACTCGCCCGCATCGATCCGGCCGGCGGCCGCCTCGTCGCGGGCGGTCAGGACGCGCTGCGGTCGGAGCAGGCTGCCGACGTGGTCGGCGCGGAACGGCGGCTTCGTGCGGATCATCGGGCGGGTCTCCTCGGTCGTGGTCACAGCTGGAAGAACGCGGTCGCGGCGTCGCCCTGAAGGCGGACGTCGAAGCGGAAGACGCCGTCCTCGCGACGTGCGACGAGCGTCGGGTCCTCGGCGTCCTCATCGTCGAGGTAGAGGCGGGTGACGCCGGGCTTCAGCAGGCCGCGTGCGAAGACCAGCAGCTCGAAGCGGCGCGCGCCTTCAGGGACGAGGAATGCAAATCGGCCCTCGGCATCCGTCCCGGCACGGCCGAACCCGTGCTCGGGGTTCCAGAGCTCGAGCAGAGCATCGTCGACGGGCGCCCCTTCGCCGTCGTAAACGCGGCCCTCGACGCGGACGCTGCCGTCCGGCAGCTCGTGCTGGGGCGTGCCGCAGAGTCCGATTGAGAAGAACGGCCCCACCGTCTGTGACGGTGTCCTCACGGCTCGAACGGGGTCGAGCGAAGGACGATGTCCCAGCGGTACCCGAGCGCCCACTCCGGCTCGGTCGTCGGCAGGTCGAAGCGGGCGACGAGGAGCTCGCGGGCGCGCGGCTCGCGGACCGAGTTGAAGATCGGGTCGTACTCGAAGAGCGGATCGCCCGGGAAATACATCTGCGTCACGAGCCGCTGGCTGAGCGCGCGCCCGAAGACGGAGAAGTGGATGTGGGCGGGGCGCCAGGCGTTCTCGTGGTTTCGCCAGGGGTAGGCGCCCGGCTTCACCGTGACGAAGCGGTAGCTGCCGTCCGCAGCGGTGAGCGTCCGGCCGGCGCCCGTGAAGTTCGGATCGAGCGGCGCGGGGTGCCGGTCGCCGTTGTGCGCGTACCTGCCGGCGGCGTTCGCCTGCCAGATCTCGAGCAGCGCGTTCGGAACAGGCCGCCCGTCGTCGTCGAGCACGCGGCCCGTGACGATGATCCGCTCGCCGAGCGGCTCGCCCCCGGGTCCGTCGGTCAGGTCGGCGTCGGCCGCCGCGACGGCGTCCTCGCCGAACACGGGTCCTGCCAGCGCGTGCAGCTCCTCGGGCATCGTGAGGAGCACGCGGGAGGGCGCCCTCGTCACGGTCGAGCGGTACTCCGGATGGAGGTACGGCGGGTCGACGTCCGTCAACGGTCGTCCCGGGTGGTGAGTGCTCGCAGCGCAGTCAGCTCCGCGTCGGTCGGCGGGGCGGTGCGCTCGAGGCCGTCCGCCACGCGCAGCTTCCACCCGGTCGCCTCGCGCGCGGCGTCCGGCTCGATGCCGGGGTGGACCGCGGTCAGCGTCAGCTCGCGGTCGGCGCCGCGCGGCTCGAGCACGCCGAGATCCGTGACCACCGTCGAGACGGCGCGGCCGAGCGTGGTGCGGAAGTCGAGCTCGGGGACGAACGTGCGCGGCGTCTGGCGGAGCATCACGAACACCTCACGGGCCGAGGTCGCGATCTCGGGGGCGCCGCCGGCGCCGGGAAGCCGGACCTTCGGCTTCTCGTAGTCGCCGATCACGGTGCTGTTCAGGTTCCCGTACCGGTCGATCTGGGCGGCGCCGAGAAAGCCGACGTCGATGCGGCCGGCCTGCAGCCAGTAGGCGAAGATCTCTGGCACCGAGACGACCGCCGTCGCCGTCTCCGCGAGGTCGCCGTCGCCGATCGAGAGCGGCAGCTGCGACGGCTTCGCCCCGATCGTGCCGCTCTCGTAGATCAGCACCAGCTCCGGGGCGTTCGTGCGCAGGGCGAGGTTGGCGGCCTGGGAGGGGAGGCCGATCCCGACGAAGCACACCATGCCGTCGCGCAGCAGCCGCGAGGCCGCGACGGCCATCATCTCGTCGGCCGTGAACGTGACGGTGGTCGCGCTCACGCGGCGACTCCGAGGGAGGCGTGGTACTCGGCCACGTCGGCCGTTCCGAGTACATGCTGCGCCATCCATGCCGCAAATGTCTCCCGCTCACGGCTGATCGCGTCCCATTCGACGTAAAAGGCGTTGTCCCGCTCGTGGTAGCCATCGGCATAGGAGGGGTGCGCGCCGCCCGGCGCGAGGCAGACCGCAGCAACCACCCAGCCCGGAAGGACGAGGCCGCCGGGGCGCGGCTCCAGCTCCGGCACGATCTCCTCCACGGTCACGATCGCCTTCCGCGAGGCCAGGACGGCCTCCTTCTGGACGCCGGTGATGCCCCACATCTGGACGTTCCCCGCTTCGTCAGCCTGCTGCGCGTGGACGATTCCGACGTCGGGGCGCAGGGCCTCGACCGCGGCCAGCTCCTCGCCCGTGAAGGGGCAGGTGATCGTCGCGATCGAGCCGCTCTGCCGGGCGAGCTCCGTGCCGGCGTAGCCGCGGAGAACGCCGAACGGCAGGTTGGCCGCCCCGGCCGCGTAGCGCGCGGCCATCCCGGCGTGGGAGTGCTCCTCCAGCTCGAGGGGGACCGGCCAGCCCGACTCGACGGCATCGCGGAAGCGGTGCAGCGAGCCGACGCCGGGGTTGCCGCCCCAGGAGAACACCAGCTTGCGCGCGCACCCCATCCCGATCAGCTGGTCGTACACGATGTCCGGCGTCATCCGCACGAGCGTCAGCGCGCGCCGCCGCTGCCGGATCAGCTCGTGCCCGGCGGCGTGCGGGATCAGGTGGGTGAAGCCCTCGAGCGCGACGGCGTCCCCGTCGTGGACGAGCTCGTCAACCGCCTCGGCGAGCGAGACGAGCTCGGCCATCAGAAGGGGAAGGGATGCGGGCCGCTCTGCACCGTCACCCAGCGGACCTCGGTGAACTCGTCCACGACCGCCGAGCCGCCGAAGCGCCCGAAGCCGCTGTCCTTGACGCCGCCGAACGGCATCTGCGGCTCGTCGCCGACCGGCTGGTCGTTGACGTGGACGATGCCGGCCTCGATCTGCCGCGCCAGCGCGAGCCCCCGGTCGGTGTCACTGGTCAGGATCCCCGAGGCGAGGCCGTACCTGGTCGCATTCGCCGACGCCACCGCCTCGTCCGCCGAGTCGACGATCTCGATCGCCGCCACCGGCCCGAACGTCTCCTGCTGCGCGAACTCGGCATCCGCGGGAACGTCCGCGAGGAGCGTCGCCTGGAAGCACGGCCCGTCGGCCTCGCCCCCGGCGAGCACCCGCGCACCCTTCGCGACGGCATCCGCCACCCGGTCCTTGACCGATTGCAGGGCGCCCTCGGTAATCAGCGGGCCGATGATCGTGTCGTGCTCCTTCGGGTCTCCCGTCTTGAGGGTCTTCGTCTTCGCGGTCAGGCGCTCGACGAAGGCGTCCGCGATCGGCCGCTCGACGACGATCTTCCGGGCCGACATGCAGATCTGGCCCTGGTGCAGGAAGGCGCCGAAGGCGGTCGCGTCGACCGCGTACTCGAGGTCCGCGTCGGCGAGCACGATCAGCGGGTTGTAGCCGCCCAGCTCGAGCACGATCCGCTTCAGGTTCCGTCCGGCCGCCTCGGCGAGCTTGCGCCCGGTCTCGGTCGAGCCGGTGAAGTTGAGGCGGCGGACGTGTGGGCTCTCCACGAGCTCGTCGCCGATCGGGCCGGCCTCGCCCGGTGCGTGCGTGACGATGTTCAGCACCCCCGGCGGCAGGCCGGCCTCGGTGAAGATCTCGCCCCAGAGCAGGCCGCCGACGACGGGGGAGAGTTCGGACGGCTTCAGGACGACCGTGTTGCCGAGTGCGAGCGGCGCCGCGATCGACCGCGCTGACAGGATCAGTGCCGCGTTCCAGGGCGCGATCGCGCCGACGACGCCGACCGGCCTGCGGAGGCCCATCGAGAAGACGCCGGTGTCGGACGGGATGATCTCCCCGAGCGGCGCGTAGGCGAGTGCCGCCGCCTGGCGGAGGAGCCCGGGGACGAAGTGGGTCTGGAACATCGCGAAGCCGAACGTGCAGCCGGTCTCGCGCGCGAGCAGCGAGACCACCTCGTCCTGACGGGCTTCGAGCGCGTCGGCCGCCTTGAGGAAGATCCCCTGGCGCACGGCCGGCGCCGTCTGCGACCAGGCGCCGAACGCGTCGCGCGCGGCCTCGATGGCGCGCGCGGCGTCCTCGCGCGCCCCGGCCGGCACGCGGGCGACGACGTCGCCGCTGAAGGGATCGAGGTCGTCGAAGGTCGCTCCCGCGGCCGCATCGACCCACTCGCCCCCGATGAACTGACGGCTCTCGATCACGTTCTCCTGCTGGAGCTCCATCTCGACCTCCTCTGTCCGGGCGACGAATTCGACCCTATCAAGCTGTTCGAGTGGGCAATACGTCGTTCTAGTTATCGGAACACCGTGCTAGCGTCTGCCCGGTGGTCGCCGTCAGCGGAAGCCCGAAGCAGGCGTCGTGGTCGCAGTCGCTCGAACGAGGTCTCGCGATCCTGGCCGCGTTCGGCTCCGACCGGTCGACGATCGGGGTCAGCGAGCTCTCGCGCGACCTCGGGCTGAGCAGGAGCACGACGCACCGCTACATCGCGACGCTGACGTCGCTCGGCTACCTGCAGCAGGACGCCGACTCGAAGCGGTACCGGCTTGGGCCGCGCGTGCTCGACCTCGGCTTCGCCGCGATCGACGCGATGGACATCCGCGACCTCTCGGTGCCACACCTGCAGCAGCTCTCCGATGCGACCGGCTTCACGGTCAACCTCGCGATCCTCGACGGCGCCGACGTCGTCTACATCGAGCGCTGCCGAACGTCGCACGCGGGACAGCGCGCGATCGACCTCAACCTCCACGTCGGCTCGCGGCTGCCAGCGTACTGCACGGCAATGGGGAAGGCACTGCTCGCATTCGTCCCCGAGGAGCGGCTGGCCGAGATCCTGGACGGGGTCGACCTCGTCGCCCGCGGCCCGAACACGATCACCGACCGGAGGACGCTCGCGGCCGACCTCGCCCGCGTCCGGGAGCTCGACGTCGCGGTCAACAACGAGGAGCTGGCATACGGTCTCCGCTCGATCGCGTCGCCGATCCGCTCGCGCCCCGGTGACGTCGTTGCGGCCGTCAACCTTGCCGTCCACCGCTCGATGGTCTCGATCGACGACCTGATCGAACGCTACGGCCCGCCGGTGCGCCGCACGGCCGCGGCGATCTCGGCCGAGCTCGGCCACCGCGCACCTGCGTAGCTCCCGGCCCGTACAAAGTCGGCGTTTTTTCCTTCAACTAGGCGGTTTTCGACTGTCACAAGCTCTGCTATGCTCGCCGCGCCGATGGAGCCCAAGCCGACCCCGAACCTGAGCCTCGCAGCCGCGGGCTCGGTCCTGATCGGCTCGACCGCGGCGGTGATCGTGCTCGGGATCCTGATCGGCTGGGCCTTCGGCTCGGTCGCCTGGGGATTCCTCGTGGGCGCGATCCTCGGCCTGCCGTTCGGCGTCTACATGACCTACAAGCGCTACGGGCACGCCCTGTGACCTGCCGCCCCTGGCCAGCCGCCTCCCGCCGGGCGGAGCCCGGCTCCGGCGGCTTCGCGCCGCTCGCGGCACCCGGCTCTCCGAGTCCGTGCATCCGTACTGTCCTCTCCGGCCGAGCACCGCGAGCCGCGCGCCAGGAGCGGCAGGCGTGATCGCCGGCCGCCCCTGGGCAGCCGCCTCCCGGCGGGCGGAGCCCGGCTCCGGCGGCTTTGCGCGCCAGGAGCGGCAGGCGTGATGGCCGGCGTCTTCGCCACTCCACGCCCTTTGCCCGACCAGCGGCTGCCGTTCGTCGCCGGCGCGGCGGTGATCGCGCTCGCGCTCCCCGTCTTCCTCGCCGCGGGCTGGGACCTGCGCGGCTGGGTGATCGGGGCCACGCTCTGGCTCGCCTCGCGCGCGCTCGCTGCGCTACTGACGCACCTCACTTCGGGCATGGGTAACCTCGCCGGATCAGGCGTGGTGGGCTTCGGAATGACCTTTCGCGCGATTGCGGTGCTGGTCGTCGTCATCGCAGTCGCGGCAACTGACGCGCAGCTTGCGCTTGCGGTCACGCTGCTGTACGCCCTCGCCTACACGCTCGAGCTCGCCGTCTCGCTCGCGCTCTACTTCTCCGGAGAGACCCGTGAGACGGCTTAGCGCGCTCGCGATCTTCCTCTGGCTGGCGCTGCCCTCCCTGGCGCTCGCGTCGACGAGCGAGAACCCGGAGGAGGAGTTCAACCCCGAGCACGACTTCGAGCTCGGCGAGTGGATCCCGATCCACCTCGGCCCGATCGACCTTTCGATCAACAAGGCCGTCGCCTATCTCATCCTCGGCACGATCTGCACGATCGCCCTCGGGATCTTCCTGATGCGCGCCCGGATCGGCACCAAGAACGAGGTCGGGCGGCGGCAGGCGGTCGGCGAGATGATCTACGAGATCGCGCAGGTCCAGGTCGCGGAGCAGGGCCTGCCGCACAAGGCGATGGGGCTCTGGTTCCCCTACGTCGCCGCGCTGATGCTCTTCATCTGGACGATCAACATGCTCGGCTTCATCCCGCTGCCGCTTTCCACGGAGACGTTCGAGATCTTCGGCGTCGAGCTGCCGACGCTCGCGGTCTACGCAGCCACGTCGTCGATCAGCGTCACGCTCGCGCTCGCGCTGATGACCTTCGTCTTCACCCACGTCGAGGGCATCCGCTACAACGGCGTGCGCAAGTACTTCAAGAGCTGGATCCCGGACGTGCCGAAGGCGATGTACCCGCTGATCATCCCGCTCGAGATCCTGGGCCAGTTCATGCGGCTGATCAGCCTCAGCGTTCGTCTCTACGCGAACATGCTCGCCGGCCACATGCTGATCCTGACCTTCATCGGGCTGATCTTCGTGATCGGCAACCTCGCGATCGCCGTCGTCGCCGTCCCGGCGGCCGCGGCCTTCTACATGTTCGAGGTCGTGATCGTGGTCTCGATCCAGGCATTCATCTTCGCCGCCCTTTCCGCCATCTACATCGGCTCGGCGATCGAGCCGGAGCACTGACCAAGGAGGAGTACGTGTTCAACTTGATTGCACAGGAGGCCGCGAGCAACGTCGACGCCGGCAAGGCGATCGCGCTGGCGCTCGGTATCGGCCTCGGCTCGCTCGGCGCCGGCATCGGCATCGGCAACATCTTCGGCTCGATGATCCAGGCGGTCGCCCGGCAGCCCGAGCTCAAGGGTGAGCTGACCGGTATCCAGTGGCTCGGGTTCGCACTCACCGAGGCCGTCGTCTTCTACGGCCTGATCGGCGGCCTGCTCGCCTTCGTCCTGGTCTAGAGAGAGAGGGCCTTAGAAGATGCTGCTCGCCGCTTCACCGCTGATCGAAGTCGTCCCGGGTCTGATGATCTGGACCCTCGTCTGCTTCGCGATCACATTCTTCGTCCTGAAGAAATTCGCGTTCGGGCCGATCCAGAACACAATCGACGAGCGCCGCGAGCGCATCCGCTCGTCCGTCGAGGAGGCCGAGAACGCGCGCCGCGAAGCGCGGGCGCTCCTCGAGGAGCACAAGCAGCTGATGGGGCAGGCGAAGAGCGACGCGTCCGCGATCCTCGCGCAGGCCCGTGCCGACGGCGAGGCGCAGCGCGAGCGCGCCCGCGAGGAGGTCGAGACCGACCGGCAGCGCCGGCTCGAGGACACCCGCAAGCAGATCGAGGCCGAGACCGTCCGCGCGCTCGAGCAGATTCGCGCCGAGGTCGCCGACCTGACGCTGATCGCGACCCAGAAGGTGACCGGCAAGGTGCTCGACCAGGCCGATCACAAGCGTCTGATCGACGACGCGATCGGCGAGCTCGACTTCTCCGCCCTGGAGACCGAGCAGGTCTAGTGGCCGTCGCCCCCCGCATGTACGCCCGGTCACTGTTCCAGGCGGCCAAGGAGACGAATTCGCTCGACGTCGTCCACGCCGAGCTCGGCGAGTTCGTCGCCGCCGTTGACGAGGTGCCGGAGCTGCGCGGCCTGCTCTCGAACCCGCAGATCGAGCGCGACGATCGGGCCGCTGCGCTGCGCGAGATCCTCGCCGATGCCGACGAGCTCGTGCGCAACTTCGTCCTCCTCCTCTCCGAGAAGGGCCGCACGGCCCAGCTCGACGAGGTCTACCGCGAGTTCGACGCGCTCGTCGCCGCCGACGCAGGGCGGCTGACGGTCGAGCTCACCACCGCCTTCGAACTCTCCGACGACGACGCCGCGTCGATCGTGAAGAAGATCGAGCAGTCCTCCGGCCGCACCGTCGAGGCGACCCGCGCCGTCGACCCCAAGCTGATCGGCGGCATCGTCCTCCAGGTCGGCTCGCACCGGCTGGACGCCAGCGTGCGCGGCCGCCTCACCCGTTTGAGACACGACCTCGTGACAAGGAGCTGAAGTTGAAGCTACGCCCGGAAGAGATCACGTCGATCCTCAAGTCGCGGATCGAGCAGTACGACGTCCAGACCGACCTCTCCGAGGTGGGCTCCGTGCTCCAGGTCGGCGACGGGATCGCCCGCGTCCACGGGCTCGAGAACGCCGTCTCGTTGGAACGGCTCGAGTTCGAGCACGGCGTCGTCGGCATCGCGTTCAACCTCGAGGAGGACAACGTCGGCGTCGCCCTCTTCGGCGAGTGGCAGGAGGTCAAGGAGGGCGAGCCGGTCAAGCGTACTGGCGCCGTCGTCGACGTCCCCGTCGGCGACGCCCTGCTCGGCCGCGTCGTCGATCCGCTGGGCAACCCGCTCGACGGCGCAGGCGCGATCGAGTCCGCCGAGCGCCGCCCGCTCGAGTTCAAGGCGCCGGGGGTGATCGAGCGCCAGCCGGTGAAGGAGCCGCTCCAGACCGGCGTCAAGGCGATCGACTCGATGACGAACGTCGGCCGCGGCCAGCGCGAGCTGATCATCGGCGACCGGGGCACCGGCAAGACGGCCGTCGCGATCGACGCGATCATCAACCAGCGGGACACCGACGTGGTGTGCATCTACGTCGCAATCGGCCAGAAGGGCTCGACCGTCGCGCAGGTCTACGAGCGCCTGAAGGAAGAGGGCGCGATGGACTACACGATCATCGTCTCCGCCGCCGCCCACGAGGCCGCGCCGATCAAGTGGATGGCCCCGTTCGCGGGCGCCGCGATCGGCGAGTACTTCCTCTACAACGGGAAGCACGCGCTGATCATCTACGACGACCTCTCCAAGCACGCGGATGCCTACCGGCAGCTGTCGCTGCTGCTCCGCCGCCCGCCGGGCCGCGAGGCGTATCCGGGCGACGTCTTCTACCTGCACTCGCGGCTGCTCGAGCGCGCGTGCAAGCTCAGCGACGACCTCGGCGGCGGCTCGCTGACCGCGCTGCCGATCATCGAGACGCAGGCCGGTGACATCGCCGCCTATATCCCGACGAACGTGATCTCGATCACGGACGGCCAGATCTTCCTCGAGGCCGACCTCTTCTACTCGGGGATCCGCCCCGCGATCAACGTCGGCACCTCGGTCTCCCGGGTCGGCGGCTCCGCGCAGACGAAGGCGATGCGGAAGGTGGCCGGCCGCCTGCGGCTCGAGCTCGCCCAGTACCGCGAGCTGGAGGCCTTCTCCCAGTTCGGCTCCGAGCTCGACCAGGCGACGCAGAACACGCTCGCCCGCGGCGAGCGGATGGTGGCGACGCTGAACCAGCCGCAGTACAAGCCGTGGCCGCACGCCGAGCAGGTGGTGGCGCTCTACGCCGGGATCAACGGCCACCTCGACGAGGTGCCGGTCGCCCAGGTGCCGCGCTTCCAGGACGAGCTGCGGGAGCATCTGCGCGCGGAGGGATCGATCTACAAGGCGATCGACGAGTCGAGTGACCTCTCCGACGAGACGGTGGCGGCGCTGGACAAGGAGCTCGAGAGCTTCAAGAACCGCTTCAGCGTCGAGGAGGACAAGGGCCTCGTCGCCTGACCCATGGCCTCCGTCCAGGACCTGAAGCGGCGCGTCCGCTCCGTCAAGAACACGCGCAAGATCACGAAGGCGATGGAGCTCGTCGCCTCGGCCCGGCTGCGGCGCGCGCAGACCCGGATCGAGGCGATGCGCCCCTACGCCGACACGATGCGCGAGCTGATCGCCGGCGTCGGCCGCGCCAGCAGCTCCGTCCGCGGGCTACCGCTGCTGCAGCAGCGCGAGGAGGAGAGGACGGTCGCGATCGTCGCGCTCACTGGCGACCGAGGCCTCGCCGGCCCCTTCAACGCGCAGATCATCCGCCGGGCATTCGCGCTCGAGCGCCAGCTGCGCGGCGAGGGCATGGAGGTCAAGTTCGTCGCCGTCGGCAAGAAGGGGCGGTCCACCTTCGCGTTCCGCCGCTACGAGACGGCCGGCGAGTACGTCGGCTTCACGGACCGGCCCGCCTACGCCGACGCGCAGGCGATCGCACACCGCATCGGCGAGCTCTACATCGAGGGCGAGATCGACCGGGCGGTCCTCGTCTTCAATGCCTACGTCTCGCCGCTCGTGCAGACGGTCACCGAGCTCGACCTGCTCCCGATCTCCGCCGACATCCTCGAGACGGACGAGGAGGAGCGCCGCGACGACGCACTGCGCGGCGACTTCATCTTCGAGCCGGAACCGGAGGAGATCCTGGCGCGGCTGCTCCCGGTCTACCTCGAGACCCAGGTCTACCGGGCCTTGCTCGAGTCGGCGGCCTCGGAGCAGGGCGCGCGGATGACGGCGATGCGGAACGCGTCCAAGAACGCGGGCGAGTTGATCGACTCGCTGACGCTGCAGATGAACCGCGCCCGCCAGGCCGAGATCACCCAGGAGATCCTGGAAGTGGTCGCCGGCGCCGAAGCGCTCTCGTAGCACTCGCTGACTCGTCGTTGCGGGACCGCGGCCGGAGCCGGGCTTTGCCCGGCGGGAGGCCCGCTTCGGCGGAGTCGAGCGCCGCGTTGGTCGCGGGCGCCGAAGCTCTCGTAACTCGGACTTAACAGCGGTTTCCGGCGGTACGACTAGGATCGGGCCGATGGAAGCCGGGGTCGAGCGCATCCAGGAGGAGCCCGAGCGGTTCGCGCCCGCGATCGACGTCGCGACGCGCCTGCTCGACAACATCGAGACCGTCGTGTACGGCAAGCGCGAGGAGGTCAAGCTCGTCCTCGCCGCCCTGATGTGCGGCGGCCACGTCCTGCTCGAGGACGTGCCGGGCACCGCGAAGACGGTGCTCGCCCGCGCGATCGGCGGCAGCATCGCGGGCGTCTCGATCACGCGGATCCAGTGCACACCCGACCTCCAGCCCACCGACGTCACCGGCATGTCCGTCTTCGACCAGAAGACGCGCGACTTCGAGTTCAGGCCGGGGCCGATCTTCACCAACGTCCTGCTCGTCGACGAGATCAACCGGGCGACGCCGAAGACGCAGTCGGCGCTGCTCGAGGCGATGGCCGAGGGCCAGGTCACGGTCGACGGCGAGACCCGCCACCTGCCGAACCCGTTCTTCCTGCTCGCGACCGAGAACCCGATCGAGTACGAGGGGACATTTCCGCTCCCCGAGGCGCAGCTCGACCGCTTCCTGCTCCGCACCGCGCTCGGCTACCCGGGCGTGCTCGAGGAGCGGCGGATCCTCGAGGAGCAGCGCTACCGGCATCCGCTCGGCGACCTGCAGCCGGCGGTCAGCCTCGACGACATCCGCGTCCTCCGCGACGCCGCCCAGCACGTCTACGTCGACGACGTCCTCCACAACTGGATCGTCGACCTGGTTCGCGCCACGCGCGAGCTCGACGTCGTCTCGATCGGCAGCTCGGTGCGCGGCAGCCTCGCCGTCGAGCGCGTCGCCCGCGCCTGGGCGCTTCTGAACGGCCGCGGCTACGTCGTCCCCGAGGACGTCGAGCGCCTGTTCGTCCCCGTGCTCGTGCACCGCGTCGTCTTCACGCCTGCGCTCGTCGCCCGGGCGCGCGCCGCCGGCTGGCCCGCGGCGATCGAGGAGTTCCGCCAGGCGTGCCTCGAGCTCGCGCCCCGCCCGGGCTCCGACGAGGATCCGCTGTTTCACGAGCGGCCCGTCGAGCCGCGCCGCGCGTGAGCGTCGCTCACCTCTGGCTCGCTCCCGTGGGGGAACCTCCCGGTTCACCCACGCCCCCTCCCTTGCTCATAGGCCGACAAGTCGGCCGATGAGCAGCAGCCAGACGTTCCAACTCATCTCACGCCGGCGGCTGATCGGCCTCACGCACGGGACGATGCGGAGCGTACGGCGGGGGCGCGGCACCGAGGTCGCCGGCTCGCGGCCCTACCGGCCGGGCGACGACATCCGCTCGATCGACTGGGCCGCGTCTGCCCGGATGTCGTCCGCGCGCGGCGCCGACGAATTCGTCGTCCGCGAGCGCTACGCCGACGAGGGGCCGCGCGTCGTGATCGTCGCCGACCGCTCCCCCGAGCTCTCGTTCTTCTCGCCGCCGCTGCCGTGGCTCGACAAGGCGGAGGCGATGCGATGTGCGACCGAGATCGTCGTCGCGAGCTCGGCCCAGGCGGGCGGCTTCGTCGGCTACCTGGACTTCGCGGACGGCGAGCCGTTCTGGTTGCCGCCGCGCGGCGAGCGGCGGCTCGCCTACCTGCGCGAGGAGCGGGCCCGGGAAGCGGGGTGGAGGGCGCCGACCGACGGGGTCGAGCGCTCGCTCGAGCATCTCTTCGAGCACCGCCGCAACGTCACCGCCGGCAGCTTCGTCTTCGTCTTCTCGGACTTCCTCGACCCACCGGCCCGCGCGACCTGGCTCACAGCCGTCGAGCACCTCTGGGACGTCATACCTGTTGTGATCCAGGATCCGGTCTGGGAGCAGAGCTTTCCCGACGTCAGCGGGATCGTCGTCCCGCTTCGCGACCCGCGCACCGGGCGGATCACGCACGTGCGGCTGACGAAGAAGGAGGTCGGCGCGCAGCGACGCGCCAACGAGGAACGGCTGCAGGCGCTGCTCGAGGAGCTGACGCTGCTCGATCTCGATCCGGTGCTGCTCTCCTCGAGCGAGCCGTCCGACGTGCTCGGCGCCTTCCTCGACTGGAACGAATTCCGCCGTGCCAGGCGCGGGGTGGTGGCGTAGCGTGACCGGGAGGCGCGTCGCGGTCGTCGCCGGCCTCGTCCTCGTGTCGGCGGCCGTCGCGGGCGCCTCGTTGCTGCTCCTTCGTGACGACGGCGGTGAGGAGACCGGCATCCGGCCCGTGCGGGCGAGCGCGATGCTCTCCGACCGGATCGTCGTCTTCGGCGACACGGTCCGTGCCCGGGTCGACGTCGCGCTCGACAACCGCCACGTCGATCCGAGTTCGGTCCGGGTCCGCGTCGGCTTCGATCCCTGGCGCCGCGTCGAGGCCCCCCAGGTCATGCGCACCGATGCCGGCTCGACCTCGCACCTGCGCATGACCTACGTGCTGCGCTGCGTGAAGCAGCCGTGCGTGCCCGAACGCGAGACGCTCCCCTTCGAGTTCGAGCCGGCGCTCGTCGAGTTCCACAACCGCGCCGGCGGCCGTGGCGCCCTGCGCGCGCCGTTCCCGGTCCTGACCGTGCATACCCGCATCCAGCCGAACGATCTCGCCAACGCGGCGCCGTGGCGGCTGGACGTGGCCGACGTCCCCGAGCCGTCCTACCGCGCCTCGCCGATCCTGCTGCTGGGGCTGCTGATCGGCGGCAGCCTCGTCCTGCTCGCCGCGGGCGGTGCACTGGCGTACGCCGGCTGGCCACGCCGCCAGGTCGAGGCGGTGCCTGAGCCGGAGCCCGAGCCGGAGTTGCTGCCGACGCCGCTGGAGCAGGCGCTCGAGCTGCTCGAGAATGCCGCGCGCGCCAACGGCGCGGCCGACCAGCGCCGCTCGCTCGAGCTCGTCGCCGAGGTCCTCGCGGAGCGCGGGGAGGAGGACGGGCTCGCCGAGGCGGCCCGCGCGCTGGCCTGGTCGCCGACGGCTCCGGGGCCCGACAAGACGAAGAATCTCGCCGCGCGCGTCCGCGCGGCGCTCGAGGAGGAGCTGCGCCAGCTCGAGGAAGAGCGGCTGCGCGAGGAAGAGGAGCGCCGGCGCCGGTTGGAGGAGGCACGTGTTCGGACTCACTAGGCGCCCGGCGGTCGACACGCACGACGCGGGCTCGTTCCGGAGCCCGGCGTTGCGCACGGTCGCCCTGCGCGTGCTCTTCGGCGGCGCGGCGATCGTCCTGCTCGTCGCCGCAGTCCTGAGTGCGCGCGAGCTCGACCCGAGCGATCGAGCCCTGCTCCCGACGGGCACGACCGGCGTCGTCGTCCTCGACCTCTCCCTCTCGATCCTCGACGACCAGTCCGGGGTCGTGCGCCGCACGCTCCAGTCGCTCGTCGACTCGGACGCGCCCGTCGGCGTCGTCGTCTTTTCCGACGTGCCCTACGAGCTGATGCCGCCGGGGACGCCGTCACGGGAGCTGCGGCCGATCATCCGCCTGCTGACTCCGAACGGCTCGGGCAAGGTCGTCAGCCCGTGGTCGGACACCTTCCGCGCCGGTACGCGGATCTCGACTGCGCTCCAGCTCGCGCAGGACATGCTCGAAGGCGACAAGGTGAAGGACGGCTCGATCCTGCTCGTCAGCGACCTGGAGACATCGCCCGACGACGTGCCCGAGACGGCCCGCGTCCTCCGGTCGATCAAGCGCGCGGGCACGCCGGTACGGCTGCTCGCCCTCGGCCCGTCGAGCGACGCGCGCGCCCTCTTCGGCGGGATCCTCGGCCAGGAGGCGTTCGCGCCGCTCGCCGACGGCCCGGTCCGCGAGCCGGAGCCGCCCGAGGCGGGGAGGCGGCCACTGCCGCGCACGCTGCTCCTGCTCGGCGGGCTCTTCCTGCTCGCGCTCGCGGGCCACGAGCGGTATGCCGGCCGGCTCGCGCTGCCGACGGCGGCACGGCGGAAGGCGGCGGCGTGAGGCTCAGGCTGCCGCACCTGCCGCGTGAGCTCCTGCTCGTCGCCGCCGCCGGCTGCGTGCTCGTCGCCGTGTTCCTCGCGCTCGTCGCGGTCGACGTCGCGCGCTCGCGCAGCGCGATCCCGGCCGACGATGTCCGCTTCGCCGCCGGCGCGCCGACGAGCGGTTGGAGCCCGCGGGCGGTGGCGCCCTTCGGAGCCGGCGAGCGTCTGCTCGGCGTGCGCGACGACGTCGCGTTCCGCCACATGCTGCGCACGCTGCGGGCGAGCAAGCTGCTCGACTACACCGTCTCCGACCCGATGCTCGCGATCAAGCGGACCGAGCTGGCCGAGCGGCTGGAGTCGATCGCAGTGCACGACCCGGACCCGGTGCTGCGCTCGCGCGCCATGAGCCTGCTCGGCGTTGTCAGCGTCGTCTCGTGGAACTCGACCCCGTCGCAGGGGACGCAGCAGCTCGACCGCTCCGAGCTCCTGCTGGCCGCGATCGCGAGCTTCGAGCAGGCGATCGGCCTCGATCCCGAGAACGACGACGCGAAGTACAACCTCCAACTGATGCTGCAGCGGGGCCAGGGGCTGCTGCCGACCGAGGCCGCGGCCGGCAAGAACCCGGCCGCGGGCGGCAAGGGATCGCGAGGCGCCGGCGCAGGCGCGCCCGGCAGCGGGTACTGATGGAGCTGACGCTGCTGACGCCGCTCGGTGCGCTGATCGCCGTCGGCGTCGTCGTTCCGCTCGTCGCGCTCGCTCTTCTCCACCGCCGGGGCGAGTCGGTGCGGCGCACGATTGGGCTCCCGGAGCCCCGCCCGCGGGTCGTCGGCGCGGCCGTCGCGGCGCTCGTGGCCGCGGCGGCGCTGCTGGGGCTGGCGGCGGCGCAGCCGCGGCTCGAGTGGACGTCCGAGCAGCGCGTGCGGGACGACGCGGAGGCGATCGTCGTGCTCGACACCTCGCGCTCGATGCTGGCGCGGAAGACCCCGCGTTCGCAGATCCGCTACGCGCGGGCGAACGATGCGGCGCTGCGGTTCCGCGCCGCCTTCGACGACGTGCCGGTCGGGATCGCCTCGTTCACGGACCGCGTCCTCCCGCACCTCTTCCCGAGCCCGGACGGACAGGTCTTCGCCGCCACGCTGGGCCGCTCGCTCGGCGTCGACCGCCCGCCGCCGCACGGCTCCTTCGTCTCGACGGCGACGAGGCTCGCCGCGCTCGAGACGATCGTGAGCCGCCGCTTCTTCACGCCGACCGTGCGCAATCGGCTGATCTTCGTGATCACCGACGGCGAGAGCATCCCGCTCTCGGGGGCGAAGATCGCAGCCGCCTTCCAGCGCCCACCGGGCGTCGACACGATCTTCCTGCACGTCTGGAACGGTGAGGAGCGCGTCTTCGACGGGAACCAGCCGGAGCCGCAGTACAGCCCGGACCCGCGCTCGCGGGGGATCCTCGACGCCGCCGCCGACACGCTCGGCGGCCGCGTTTACGCGGAGGAGGAGATCGACGACGCGATCGCGGCAGCGAGGAACGCGCTCGGAGAGGGCACGACGGTGGTGCAGGGGCAGAAGCAGAACAGGCTCGCGCTGGCGCCGTACCTCGCGGGAGCGATCTTCCTCCCGCTGGCGCTCCTGCTCTGGCGCCGCGACCGCTAGCAGCGGTCGGTCCGCTTGCCGGCCGGGCCGCGAAGCGCCCCTTCAGGGATCTTCCGCGCGCAATCAGCCGTGCGGGTCGAGCAGCTCCTGGAACCAGGGCTCGACGGCCTCCGGATAGCCCGACTCGTCCATGTACGAGATCGCCCGGCTCGCGAGCCAGCGCACCGCCTCCGGGCTGGCCTGCTCGAGCACCCGGCGGACGGCCTCGTCGCCTTGCTGCGGGCCGCCGCGCAGGCCCGCCTGAGCCCTGCGCAGACGAGTGAGCGCGAACGCGGCCTCGTCGATCGCGGTGCCGTTCTCCACGTACCAGTCGACGCCGTCGGCCCGTGCGAGTGCGGCTGTCGCGCGCTCGGAGAGCCGCCCGGCCTCCTCGGCGGCGACGAAGTCGTCGGCCGGCTTTCTCGGTGCTTGACCTCGATCCGGAAGTTTCATCTCTCTCTCCTAACTATTTCTGCTCGCGAACGTCACACATCATGATCCTGCACTCGAACCGCGGCACGGGCCAGCACTCGGCACGGGCGAGTCGGCAGGAAGAATCGTTAACGGAGGGGATACATGAGCAAACGCTCACTTTGGCTTCTGGCGGGCCTGGTGCTCGTCGCGAGCCTGATCGTAGGGCCGGGCGCGACTGCGTCGCCGGCGAAGTCGAACGCCGGCACAGTCGTGTTCATCCACGACCAGGAGCCCCCGAACCTGCAGGGTCCGTGGGTCGGCAACAACCTGTACGCGACCAGCCTCGTGCTGAACAACATCTGGTATGGCTGCCAGATCCGCAACGCCGCGGCGGCGTTCGTGCCCCGGCTCTGCACGGCGAAGCCGACCGTCACGAAGGCGAACCCGCTGACGGTCAAGTTCACGTACAAGAAGGAAGCGGTCTGGAGTGACGGCAAGCCTGTCGTCGCCGAGGACTTCTGGGCGACGTGGCAGGTCTTCGTCAACCCGAAGAACAACCCGATCAGCCGCACCGGCTGGGAGGACATCAAGAGCGTGACGCGCGGCAACGCGAAGACCGTCACGGTCGTCTTCAAGAAGGTGTACGCGGACTGGGAGGCCCTCGTCTCGACCGGCGCGTACCCGGCCCACGTGGTCAAGGGCAAGGACATGAACGACACGTTCCTGAACAACGTTCCTGTCTCGAGCGGCCCGTGGAAGTTCGCCAGCTGGCAGAAGGGCGTGCAGATCACGGTGACGAAGAACACGCGGTTCAAGGCCGGCCCGGCCATGAAGCTCGACCGCCTCGTCTTCCGCTATATCCTGGACACGAACTCGCGCTTCCAGGCGCTGAAGGCCGGCGAGGGTCAGGTCATGGAGCCGCAGCCGCAGCTCCAGATCGCCGACTTCATGAAGGACAGCAAGTTCAAGGTCGACACGAAGGTCGGCTACACCTACGAGCACATCGACTTCCAGTTCGGCGCCAAGGGTCACCCGGCCCTGAAGCAGCCGTACGTGCGGCAGGCCCTGATCCAGGGCATGAACCGCGCGCAGGTCGCGAGCGCGCTCTACGGTGAGATCTCGAAGGGCCTGCCGGCCCTGCAGAGCCTCATCTACAAGCCGTTCGAG
>DASQKK010000093.1:0-5320 GCA_035630545.1 Gaiellaceae bacterium | reverse complement strand
GCGAGGTGGCGGTTGAGCTGGTTCATCTGGAACTCCCACTCGAAGTCGGAGATCACGCGCAGCCCCTTCACGATCACCTTCGCCTGCCAGCGCCGCGCGAACTCGACGACGAGCTCCGAGAAGACGTCGACCTCGACGTTGCCGAGGTCGCTGAGCGCCTCCTTGAGGAAGCCGACCCGCTCGTCGAGGGTGAACATCGGCTGCTTGTGCTGCGGCGTGCCGACCACGCCGACGACCACCCGGTCGAAGATCGCCGAGGCGCGCGCGATCACGTCGACGTGTCCCATCGTGACGGGGTCGTAGCTTCCTGGGCAAATAGCGGTGATCATCCCTCGCGCCCCCGGCCGCCGACGCCTCCCGGCCGGCGGAGCCGGCCTCCGGCCTCGGCTCGCGGCGCTGACGCGCCGGGAACGCGAGGGGGACGCCTGGGGAAGGTCAATGTCGTCATGGGGTCGGCTCGAAGAGGGTGAGCCGCGCGGAACCGTACCGCCGCGACGTACGCAGCGGCAGGGGAAGCGCAGGCGCGGTGCGCGCGCCGGTCTCGACGACGAGCAATCCGTCCGGTGCGATCACCTTCGGCAGGTGCTCGGCGAGCTTCGGCTCCAGCTCCGCCCAGGCCTCGTAGGGCGGGTCGACGAGGACGAGGTCGTACGTCCGCGACTCGCGCCGGAGCTCCCAGACGGCGTCGGCGCACGCGACCCGCGCGCCGGTCAGGCGCAGGCGCTCCAGGTTCTCCGAGATCGTGCGGCAGGCCGCGCGGTCGCTCTCGACGAAGGTGACGCTCGCGGCGCCGCGTGAGAGCGCCTCGATCCCCATCGCCCCCGAGCCTGCGAACAGGTCGAGGACACGCGCGCCGTCGACCGGACCGATCAGGTTGAAGGCGGCCTCCCGGACGCGGTCGCCCGTCGGCCGGGTCGCGAGCCCCTTCGGCGCCGCGATCCGGGCGCCGCGATGGGTGCCGGCGATGACTCTCATGCCGTGGCTGTACCACACCACGGTGCAAGACTCTCGGGCAACCGTGACCGACGAGATCGAGACCCGCCGTCTCTCCCCGCCCGACGTTCGCGAGCAGCTCGACGCGCTCGCAGCGGTCCTCCACGACTGCGTCGCCGGCGGCGCGTCGGTGGGCTACATGGCCCCGTTCTCGCACGAGGACGCACTCGCGGCGTTCGAGGGCTTCGCGGCCGAGGCCGAACAGGGGCGCCGGCTGATCCTGGCCGCGTTCGCGGACGGCTTCCTCGTCGGCACCGCGCAGGTGATCCTCGAGCTGATGCCGAACCAGCCGCACCGGGGCGAGGTCGCCAAGGT
The DNA here is from genome assembly GCA_035630545.1 of Gaiellaceae bacterium. Classification (GTDB taxonomy): domain Bacteria; phylum Actinomycetota; class Thermoleophilia; order Gaiellales; family Gaiellaceae; genus Gaiellasilicea. The sequence continues at coordinate 4,012 of DASQKK010000093.1, read as the reverse complement.
GCTCGTCCACCGCTCCGCGCGCGGGCGCGGCATCGCAGGCCGGCTGATGGAGCATGCCGAGGCGGAGGCACGCGCGGAGGGGAAGACCCTGCTCGTCCTCGATGCCGTCACGGGCGGCGACGCGGCGCGCCTCTACGACCGGCTCGGCTGGACGACCGTCGGCGTGGTCCCGAACTTCGCGCTCTACCCGGACGGGCGGCCGTGCGACACGACCTACTTCTGGAAGGCGCTCTAGCTAGGCGAGGCGGACGACCAGCTCGACCGCGCCGTCCTCGTAGGCCCGTCCGAGCTCCTCGCCGACGCCGTGGACGAGCGCGAACGCCGGCCGGTTCCCGTGCGCGATCAGCGCCCGGAAGCGGAGGATCCCCTGCTCGAGCGCCAGCACCCGCAGCTCGGCGAGCAGTTCCCTGCCAACACCGCGGCCCTGCCACTCGTCGACGACCTCGAAGGCGATCTCGGCCTCGGGGGCGTCCGCGTCGCGGACGAAGCGCGCCAGCCCGACCGTGCGGCCGGTGGCCTGGTCCGTGGCGACCACGGCTTCCCGACCGCAGCAGCCGACATCGACGAGCCAGTCGACGTCGCGCTCGGCGAGGCGCGGCTTCGCGCCGAGGAAGCGCAGCCTGCGGCTTCGCTCGGAAAGGCCGGCGAACACGTCGAGCACCGGCGTGCGCTCGCCGTTGCGGAGCGGTCTGAGGGCGATTGCGTCCATGCCCACCAGCCTGCCCATGAGACGTGGGGCTCGGCCGTACGGCTAGCCGTACTCTTCAGGAGGCGCCGAGGTGCTCGGCGTCGCCGAGCAGGGCGTCGACCTCAGCAGCCATCGTCTCCGGCGGCAGCCCCTGAGCCACCTCACGGGCCTGCTCGAGCAGGTCGCGGTCGTGCGTGATCCGGGCGAAGCGGAGGTCGGAGAGCCCCGACTGGCGTGCGCCGACGAGCGCGCCGCCGCCCCTGATCTCGAGATCCTTCTCCGCGAGCTCGAAACCGTCGGTGGACGAGACCATCGCCTCGAGCCGCTCCCGCGCGCTCTCGGTCAGCTCCTCCTTCGACCCCGATGAGACGAGCAGGCAGTACGACTGCTCGCCCCCACGCCCGACGCGTCCGCGCAGCTGGTGCAGCTGGGCGAGCCCGAAGCGGTCGGCCTCCTGGACGATCATGATCGTCGCGTTCGGGACGTCGACGCCGACCTCGATCACGGTCGTGGCGACGAGGACGTCGAGCTCGCCGGCCTTGAAGCGGGCCATCAGCTCGCGCCGCTCGGCCGGCTTCAGCCGGCCGTGCATGCAGCCGACGCGGAAGCCGCTCAGCTCCCCGTCGCGCAGCCGCTCCGCCTCCGCCTCGGCGGCGCGTGCGGTCGAGCTGGCGGACTCCTCGATCAACGGACAGACCACGTAGGCCTGCCGGCCCTCGGTCAGGTGCGCGCGCAGCCGCGTGTATGCCTCGGAGCTGCGCTCGTCCGTCACCCAGGCAGTCACGACCGGCTTCCGCGTGGCCGGAGGCTTCGCGATCTCGCTGACCGCGAGGTCGCCGTACACCGTCAGCGCGAGCGTGCGCGGGATCGGCGTCGCCGTCATATGGAGCACGTGCGGCGCGCGACCCTCGACGAGCGCCGAGCGCTGCTCGACGCCGAAGCGGTGCTGCTCGTCGACGACGGCGACGGCCAGGTCGCGGAAGTCGAAGCCCTTCTGAATCAGCGCGTGGGTGCCGACGACGACGTCCGCCTGGCCGCCGATCTTCGACTTGACCGAGCCTGTGACGAGGGCGCAGCTGACGCCGAGCTCCATGCAGATCCCCTCGATCGTGAGGAAGTGCTGCTCCGCGAGGGTCTCCGTCGGCGCCATCAGCGCTCCCTGGCGGCCGGCCTCGACCGCACGCAGGAGCGCGTAGAGCGCGACCACGGTCTTGCCCGAGCCGACGTCCCCCTGAAGCAGGCGCTGCATCGGCGTCGTCCGCGCGAGGTCGGCGTCGATCTCCGCGATCGCCTCCTCCTGATGCTCGGTCAGCTCGAACGGCAGCGCGTGCCGGTAGCGGCCGATCAGCTCGCCCGGCTCGGGGAGCGCCGCGGCGATCTGCTGCTCGCGCTCGGCGGTGCGCCGGGCGAGCGCCAGCTGCAGCACGAGCAGCTCGTCGAAGGCGAGCCGCTGCCTCCCCTCCTCGGCCTCGTCGAGCGAGCGCGGCTTGTGGATCGACGCCAGGGCATCGCCGCGGAGCGGCAGCCCGCGCTCCGCCTTCAGCCGCGCCGGGAGCGGGTCGGGGCGGTCGGTCACGAGCGGTAGCACCGCCTCGACGAGCTCGCGCAGCTTCGCGGCCGAGATCTCCTCACTCGCCGGGTAGACGGGCGCGAAGTCGGCCGTCGCGGAACCGCCGTTGAGGTCGAACGAACGGACGGCGAAGCCGAACCGGTTCGGCGCCCCGCGCAGGCGAACGTGCGTGCCCGGCTTCAGCTTCTCCTGCAACCACGGCTGGTTGAACCAGGTCGCGCTGATCTGGCCCGTGCCGTCCGAGACCTGCGCGGTCAGGATCTGGAGCCGGCCGCGCCCGCGGCGCAGCGACGTCCGCAGCACCTCGCCCTCGATCAGCACCTCCTCGTCGCCGAAGAGGTCGGCGATCCGCTTCTCCGGCGCGGGCCGCTCGTAGCGCCGCGGCCGGTGGTCGAGCAGGTCGCCGGTCCGCTCGAGCCCCAGCTTTGCGAGCCGCTTCGTCAGCGTCGGCCCGACGCCGGACAGTGAGTCCAGCGGCGCCTCCAGCCGTTCCGGGCGGAAGCGGCCGCGCGTCGCCGCCCAGCGCTCAGGCGGGTCCACGGCGGCGAAACCGGGCTGGGGCCGGCTCATCGTCCGAGTATCGCACCAGGTCCGGCTAGCCCTCCTGACGCTCCTGGCCGGCTGTGCCGGAGGGGCTCCGCCGGCCGGGAGGCGCAGCCGGCCAGGTGCGTCAGGGCTGGAACCAGAAGAAGCCGACGGTACCCGGGCCGGCGTGGGTGCCGACGACCGCGCCGAGGCTCGTCACGAGCTTCACGTCGGCCTGCGGCCGGCTCGCGAGCACGATCGCGCGCAGCTGCTCGACGGCGTCCGCCGCCTCCGCGTGGGCGATCGCGACGGAGAGCCCGGGGCCGTCCGTGGTCGCCTCCTCGAAGCGCTTGCGGAACTCCTCGAACGCCTTGCCCCGGCCGCGGGCTCGCGTCAGCGGCACGACCTCGCCGTCCTCGATCGAGAGGATCGGCTTCACGTTCAGCAGGCTCCCCATCAGCGCCTTCGCGCGCCCGATCCTGCCGCCCTTGGCGAGGAACTCGAGCGTGTCGACGGTGAAGAGGATCCCGGAGCGCTCGCGGTAGCCGGCGATCAGCTCCTCCACCTCCTCGTCGGTGGTGCCGCGCGCCAGGAGCTCCTGGATCGCGAGCGAGAGCATCCCGATCCCGACCGACGCGGACTCCGTGTCGACGAGCTTGATCCTGTCGCCCTCGCCCTCGGCGGCGAGCGAGGCGCTCTGAAACGTGCCCGAGAGCTTCGCCGAGATGTGGAGCGAGTAGATCCGCTCGTAGCCGGCCAGGGCGTGGTAGACGGTGAGGAAGTCCTGCGGCGTCGGCTGCGAGGTGGTCGGCAGCTCGGACGCGGTCTTCAGCCGTGCGTAGAAGTCGTGCGGGTCGAGCTCGACGTAGTCGCGGAAGCTCTCCTCACCGAAACGGACATAGAGCGGCACGACGCGCATGTTCGGGAAGCGAATCTGCGCGTCAGGGAAGTCGGCGGTCGAGTCGAGCACGATCGCGGTGTTCTCGAGAGTCAGGTTCATCGCGCTACCCGCGCTTCGCCCGCACGCCGAATCGCGGCGACGATGACGTCGAGCTCCTCGTCCTTGCGCAGGCAGTCGATCGCTCCCGCGGCCAGCAGCGCGTCGAGCTCGCGTGGGCTCGCCGACGCGGTGAGGCAGACGACGGCCACCTCCGGATACTCGTTCACGAGCGCGAGCGTCGTCTCGACACCGTCCATCCCCGGCAGCCGGAAGTCCATCACGACCACGT
>DASQKK010000092.1:0-7660 GCA_035630545.1 Gaiellaceae bacterium | reverse complement strand
GCGCCGACAGCACCTGCGAGCGGAGGAGCGTCGGCGCGAGCAGCTCGTGCTCGCCCGAGACCTCGGTCTCCGCGCGCGCGAGCTCGAGCACGACGCCGACGTCGACCACGAACCTGGTCATGCCCCGATCCTAGACAGCCGGGATCGCGATCGCGGAGGACGGCGTGGACGTAGATCGTTTTGGGTCGACAAGACCATTACGCACTGATACGGTAAGAGTCTTGTCGACCCAAACTCCTGATCCGGGAGTCACGCCGGACTACGACCCCGCTCAGTTCCCGGCCTTCGCCGTCACGGTCGACGTGGTCATCCTGACCATGTCCGACAGCCGGCTGCACGTTCTGCTCGTACGACGCGGAGTGCCGCCGTTCGAAGGGATGTGGGCGATCCCGGGCGGCTTCAAGCGCCCCACCGAGACACTGGACGAGGCGGCGCAGCGCGAGCTGGCCGAGGAGACGGGCGTCGACGCCACGGGATTGCTGACCCAGTTCGGCGCCTACGGCGATCCCGGGCGCGACCCGCGGATGAACGTGGTCACGGTCGGGTATCTGGCGGTGCTGCGGGCAGTAGACGGTGTGGTCGCGGGGACGGATGCGGCGGGCGCCGCGCTCGTGCCGGTCGCCGACGCACTGGAGGGGAGGATCGACCTGGCGTTCGACCACGACCGGATCGTGCGCGACGCGGTGGAACGCGTCCGGATCGACCTCGAGCTCACGGGCATCGCGACGGCCTTCGTCGGCCCGACGTTCACCCTGGCCGAGCTCCGGGCCGTGTACGAGGCCGTCTGGGGCGTGCGGCTCGACAGCGCGAACTTCCGGCGCAGCCTCCTCTCGGACGCCGGCTGGGTGATCCCGACGGGGCGCCGGGCACAGCCCGGCTCGGCCGGCGGCAAGCCCGCGGAGCTGTTCCGGGCCGGTCGGATGTGGCGGCACGGGGGACCGATCCGGCACCCGCAGGCCGAAGAGCCGAGCAAGGGACGTCGATGAAAGCCGTCGTCTGGGACCGCTACGGGCCGCCGGACGTTCTCCGGCTGGAGGAGGTCGAGCGACCCGTCCCGGACGAGGATCAGATCCTCGTCAGAGTCCACGCCACGACCGTGAACCGGACCGACTGTGGCTTTCGCAGCGCCCGGCCGTTCGTGACCCGCTTCTTCACCGGCGTGCTCCGCCCGAAACAGCGGATCCCCGGAATGGAGTTCGCCGGCGTCGTCGAGGCGACCGGGGCGGCCGTGTCCGAGTTCGCGGTCGGCGACCGCGTTTTTGGCGTCAAGGGCGCGGGCGCGCACGCCGAGTTCACCTGCGTGCGCGAGAGCAGCCCGCTGGCCCGCATGCCGGCCGGACTCAGCTTCGAGGAGGCAGCGGCGGCGTGCGACGGCGCCAGCCTCGCCCTCGCGTGCCTGCGGAAGGCGGTCACGTTGCAGGGGCGGAGCCTGCTGGTCTACGGCGCGTCGGGAGCCGTCGGCACGGCCGCCGTCCAGCTCGGCAAGCACTTCGGCGCCGAGGTCACGGCCGTGTGCAACACGAAGACGATCGAACTGGTGCGCTCGCTGGGCGCCGACGAGGTGATCGACTACACGGAAGACGACTTCACGAGGAACGGGAAGGCGTACGACGTCGTCTTCGACGCGGTCGGCATGCACTCGTTCCGGCGCTGCCGGCGCTCGCTGAAGCCCGGCGGGACCTACACCGAGACCGATCCCGGGTTCATGTGGCACGTCCCGGCGCTGTCGCTCGTGACGCGCTGGGTCGGTGACAAGACGGTCGCGCTCGGGATCACGAAGTACGCGAAGCAGGACGTCGAGCTGCTCAAGGAGTTGATCGAGTCGGGCGAGTACCGGCCGGTCGTCGACCGCTCCTATCCGCTCGAGGACGTCGTCGAGGCGCACCGCTACGTCGAGACGGGCCAGAAGACCGGCAACGTCGTCCTGACGGTCGGGTGAGTCAGACGGTCAGGCCGCGTCCCGCTCCCGCTCGAAGCCGTCGAGGATCAGGTCGAGGACGAGCTCGTACGCACCCTTCCCGGTGCGCCCGAAGCCCGCGAAGTGCTGGCCCGCGTGCTCGCGCAGGTACGGGAACTCGTCCGGGCCGAACCGACGGAAGAACTCCGCGGCGAGCTCCTCGAGCTGCTCGGCGTCGGCGATCCCGTGGCCGAGCTGCCACAGCGTGAAGCCGAGGATGTGGCTGTCGAGGGCGTGATAGGCGTGGTAGGTCACCTCGGGCGAAAAGCCCGCCTCGCGCAGCCGGCTCAGCATCCATTCGGCCCGCTGCACCGAGACGAGCGAGAACCGGTCCGGCGACAGCGCAAGGCTGCACGCCCACGGGTGGAAGACGAGGACGTCGTGCGCCGAGATCGCGTGACGGCGCAGGGCGTCCCTCCAGTCGTCCGCGTCGTCGGGCAGCTCGATCTCGCCGAGGACGAGGTCGGTGATTCCGTTCAAGAGGTCGTCCTTGTTGGCGACGTGGTTGTAGAGCGACATCGCCTCGACGCCGAGCTCCTGCCCCAGCCGGCGCATGCTGAGCGAGTCGATCCCGCCGGCGTCGGCGAGCGCGACGGCTGCACGGAGGACACGTTCGCGGTTGAGCGGCGTTCGTTTCGCCATCGGCTTGACAAGCTTACGGTGTATGTCTAACTTACAGCGTACACTTACAATGTACGTCGGTCAAAGGAGAGCTCAACCATGAAAGCGATCGTGGTCAGCAGATACGGCTCCCCGGACGTGCTCGAGGTCGAGGACGTCGAGAAGCCGACCGTCACCGACGACCTCGCCCTGGTGCGCGTGCGCGCCGCGTCGATCAACCCCGCTGACTGGTACGGCGTCACGGGCCCCCTGATCGTCCGTCCGGCCACCGGCCTGCTGAAGCCGCGGAACGACCGGACGGGCATCGACTTCGCCGGAACGGTCGAGGCGGTCGGCAAGGACGTCACGCACGTCCGCCCCGGCGACGAGGTCTTCGGCGCCCGGAACGGCGCCCTCGCCGAGTACGTGAGCGTGCGCGACGCGGTCGTGCCGAAGCCGGCCAACATCAGCTTCGAGGAGGCCGCAGCCGTGCCGGTGGCGGCGATCACCGCCCTGCAGGGTCTCCGGGACAAGGGCCGGCTCGAGGCCGGCCAGAAGGTGCTGATCAACGGCGCCTCCGGCGGCGTCGGCACGTTCGCGGTGCAGATCGCGAAGGCGCTCGGCGCCGAGGTCACGGGCGTCTGCAGCACGCGAAACGTCGAGCTCGTCCGCTCGCTCGGCGCCGACCACGTCGTCGACTACACGCGCGAGGACTTCACCCGAAGCGACCGGCGCTACGACCTGCTGCTGGACATCGCCGGGAGCAAGTCCTGGTCCGAGTGCCGCCGCGTGCTGACCCCGCAGGCGACGGTCGTGATCGTCGGCGCCCAGAAGCGCAACCGCCTCTTCGGCCCGATCGGCCACATCGTCGGGCTCCGCCTCGCCTCGCTACGCGGCAGCCAGAAGGCCGTCTTCTTCATCGCGAAGACGAACAGGGCGGACATGGAGATCCTCCGCGAGCTGCTCGAGGCCGGCAAGCTCAAGCCGGTCGTCGACCGGCGCTACGAGCTGAGCGAGACGGCCGATGCCTTCCGCTACCTCGGCGAGGGCCACGCGCGCGGCAAGATCGTCGTCACCCTGTGACCGGGACGTAGCGGGCGCCGACCGTCGTCGCGAGCGTCCTGTGCGCAGGCGCTGAACCGACGAGGGTCGAACGCGCGAGCTCGATCGCGTGCTCGCGCGCGAAGGCGAGCGGCAGGCCCGGCAGGGGCGGCCTGCACCAGCAGGCGGGCGGGCCGGCCTGGTGGGGGCAGAGCGCGGTGTGCACGGGCCCGGCGACCTCGGCTGCGAGACGTTCGGCGGCGTCGTCCAGGACATCCCTGCCGGCGTGGGGATTCCAGTCGTAGACGAGGTGGGGCGCGTCGGGGTCGCAGAGCGCGAGGGCGTCCTCCCAGCCGGGTTCCGTCAGCGCGCGGGCGGCGACGACGACGCCCGTCCGGCCTGACGACGGGATGCGTTCGAAGGGCACCCGCTCGATGCCGGCGAAGCCCTCGTCGGGCGACGGCGGCTCGAGCTCCCGGAATGCCCGCATCTGCGAGGTCGGGGCGAGCACGCCCTGCTCACGGCGCGCGAGCTCGCGCAACGTCACCGGATCCGGCAGCCGGCCGAAGCGATCGAGCACGCGTTCGACGAGGTTGACCTGCGCCTGGGCGAGCGGCGTCTCGAGCCAGATGCACCGGACCGCGGTCCCGTGCCGGCCGGCGATCTCGATCACCTCGTTCCGCGCCGCACGCGTGAGATACGTGTTGTCGAGCACGACCCGGCGCGCGCCGGAGGCCAGCGTCTCGTCGAGGGTCGCGGCGAGGTCGCGCAGCGACCCTCCCCGCTCGTCGCGGTTGAGCCGGACGTAGCCGCGCGCCGTGTAGTCCGCCGCGACGCGGCTCTTCCCGGCGCCGGGAATGCCCATCACGAGGACGACTTCGGCGTCACTCCGCGTCGCCGGCTCCACGCGGCGACGCCGGCGCGGCGCAGGCGTCGTGACCGTCGCCGCCACCCGCGCCACGGCGCGTGCCGTCTCCGGACGGCGAGGGCCCGGGATCGGGACGACGACGGGCGAGAGGCCGAGCAGCCATGAGAGCGTCTCCGCCGCGTCGACGCGCCCCGCCCGCTTCGGCCCGCCGAGCGGCGAGTGCGCGATCAGCGCGATCCCGAGCTCCGTGCAGCGCGCGACGACACCGCCGCGCAGCGCCCGGTCGTCGAACGGCGAGAGCGCGACCTGCACCGCGGCGACCGGCGCGAGCTCGAGCGCCTCGTCCAGCTGCCCACGGTTGACGTTCGCGAGCCCGACCCGCCGGACGAGTCCGTCGTCGACGAGCCGGGCGAGTGCGCGCACGGACGTCTTCAGTGGCGTGCGCGGATCGGGCGCGTGGAGAAGATAGAGATCGATCGGCAGCCCGTCGAGCGCCTCCAGGCTCGCCTCGCAGTCGGCGCGGATCGCCTTGGCACGGCCGTCCGGCACCCAGGCTCCGCCGGGTCTCGCCATCCCGCCCTTCGTCACGACCCGGGCACGCTTCTCCGCGCGGCAGTTCCGAAGCGCGCGGGCGAGCAGCTGCTCGTTGCCGTCGTAGGCGCGTGCCGTGTCGAAGACGGTGATGCCAGCCTCGGCCGCCGCCGCGATCGTCTCGGACGCGGCCTCGGGCGGTAGGCGCATGCAGCCGAGGCCGATTCGCAGCTCGGCGGCATCGAGCCAGCTCATGCCGACGGATGCAGCAGTGGCACGGCCCCGCTCCAGCCGGCGCGGAGAACCTCGACGAGCGACGGCGGCGTGATCAGCGCCGCCTCACCCCCCGCTCGCGGACGGCGCTCCGCGTAGCCGGACGGGGTCCAGCGCCTCAGCTCGCCGCCGAGCACGAGCCAGGGCTCGCCCCGCTCGAGCACGAAGGCGCCGTCGGGAAGCTCGGGCAGCCGGGCCGGGTGCAGGCGCCGACTCCTCGACGCGTCGAGCCGCTCCGCGTGGAGGCGCTCGTCGATCGCGTCGGCCCGCACGCCGACGAGCGCGACGAAGCGGTCGTAGTCGTCACGCCTGCAGAGCGCGCACGGCCGATGGCCGGCAGCGAACGCCGTCGCCTCGTCGAGGAAGAAGAGCTCGGTGAAGCGGCCCGGCTGCAGCAGCGGCCCGCGCCGCCAGTCCTTGAACTCGAGCCTGCACGAGATCCAGCGCTTGACGGCGAAGCTGCGCCGGATCCTGCCCGTCTCGTCGTGCAAGCAGCCCCGGTTGCCGTAGACGAGACCGCGCGCGGGATCCGCGATCAGCTCCCCGAGCGGCGTGACGCGGTTCTGCAACGGCATCGCGTCAACCTTAGAGTCACGGCATGGCCGCAGAGACCAGCCTGCGCGAGATCACCAAGGAGACCGTCCGTCTCGTCACCGCGCTCGACGTCGGGCCCGACCAGCACGGCCTCGTGGCGCCGAACAGCATCTCGATCGCGGAGGCCTACTTCGAGCCGAAAGCCTGGTTCCGGGCGATCTACTTCGGCGACGAGCCCGCCGGCTTCGCGATGGTCTGGCGCGATCCGGACGAGCAGACCTTCTACATCTGGCGGTTCATGGTCGACGCGCGCTTCCAGGGGAAGGGCGTCGGCCGGCGCGCGCTCGAGCTGCTGCTCGACGAGGCGCGCGCCGACGGCGTCGGCGAGGTGACGCTGAGCGTCGTCCCCGGCTCCCACTCCGCGCTGGCGTTCTACGAGCGCTGCGGCTTCCAGGCGACAGGCGAAGTGCACGGCGGCGAGGCGGAGATGAAGCTCACGCTCGCCCACAGCTGACACGACATACGCGGCCGGGGGGACGCAGGTCGTCGTCGCTTACGCCTACTCTGATAGGTCGGTGTCGATTCAGCCCGCAACCGAACTGCGCCCGAGCGACGCAGCGCCGACCCTGGAAGTCGTCTGGCAGGACGACGCGACGGCGCTCGTCCTGATGCGCGCCGGGGACGGCGAGCTTTCCGCAGGCGAGCTGCGGGCGGGCATGCCGGCGATCGCCGATCTCCCGCTCGCGGGCCGCGGCATCCCGGCACGCCGGCTCGAGCCGGCACAGCTCGTCGCGCTCGCGGAGTCGCCGCCCGAGGGCCTCGAGCTCGGCGCGAGCACACGCGCCGTCTTCGCGGTCGTGCAGCTGGCGCGGCGCTCGGTCGCGGAGGGCCTCGTCCATCCGTTCCTCGACCACGGCGACGGCTGGTGGCACGCGTTCTGGGGCGCGACGCTGGACGAAGGCGTCCAGACCGCGCTCGCGGCGATCGCCGCGGCGCTGCCGCCAGTCGGCGCCGGTGCGTTCGCGGGCGACCGTGAAGCCACCGTCCACGATCTCTATCCCGTTCTCGTCGACCAGATCGCACGAGACTGCCTGCGCGCCGACCGCGTACGGCTTGCGCCCGCGAAGGCGGGGCGCGCGAATGCGATCGACCACCTGCTCGAGGGGCTGACGGCGGCCGACTCCGTGCTCCCGCGCCACTCCGGCCTGGCCGCGCTCGAACGCAGGCTCTCCGACTGGGTCGACGGCGGGCTCGGGACCCTGACCCGCACCGAGTGGCGGGTCGGCCTCCATCTCGACGAGCACGCGCCCCTCGCGGAGGGCGAGGAGCCGCGGCTCGTGCTCGAGCTGTGGCTGCAGGCGAGCGACGATCCGACCCTGGGCCTCCCCGCCTCGCTGCTCTGGGGTCGCGACGGCGACGTCTTCGCGTTCCTGCGCGCCGGCGATCCGCGCCGCGACCTCGTCCGCCATCTCGACGAGCTGGAGCCGGTGCTGGCCGAGGTCGGCGTCGAGTTCGACGCGTCCGAGCCGTCGGAGGCGGAGCTCGGACCGGAGCAGGTGCGGCTCTTCCTCCGCGAGGCGATGCCGAAGCTCGAGGAGCGCGACGTGCCGGTCCTCCTCCCGGCCTCGTGGCTCCGCTCACCGACGCGCGTCGGCGTCAACCTGACGGCGACGAGTGCGCCGCGCGCCCGCTCGAGCGGCTTCCTCTCCCCGACCGAGGTGGCGCGGTTCGACTGGCGCCTCGCCGTCGGCGACACCGAGCTGACCGATGAGGAGCTCGCCGACCTCGCAGCCGCCAAGGAGCCGTTCGTCCGCATCGGCGACCGCTGGCACGCCGTCCGCCGCGCCGACGTCGAG
>DASQKK010000091.1:0-10003 GCA_035630545.1 Gaiellaceae bacterium | reverse complement strand
GTCTGGTACTACCAGACGACCCACCACGACCTGTGGGACGCCGACCTGCCGAACAACGGCGTCATGTTCACGGGCAAGTACAGGATCAAGGGCAAGATGGTCTCGCGTCCGGGCGTCGCGTACGTGAACAAGTACGGGATGACGTTCATCCTCGACCGGCAGACCGGCAAGCCGCTGCTCCCGATCCCGGAGGTCAAGGTGCCGCAGAGCACCGCTCTGGACGTGAACACCTGGCCCACTCAGCCGATTCCGCTGGCGGACAACGTCCTCGGCAACCGGCTCGACAAGGACCGGCGGCCCTGTACGGACGGCAACCGCACGCAGACCAACGCGTACGTGCCGTTCGCAACGGCGATCGCACCGGACGGCAAGCCGTTCAAGATCGGGTGCGTCTATGACCCGTACGACACGACGCAGTACGTCGTGCAGCCGTTCGAGATGATGGACTGGCCCGCGAGCTCGTACAGCCCGGAGAACCAGACCTTCATCACGTGCGGAGTGACCGACCGGGCGACGTCCTTCGAGCAGATCCCGGCGGCCTCGCAGGTGAAGGGCGCCTTCGGCGGCATCGGCGCCGGCCGGCTCGGAGTCGGCGACACGTCCACGTCCAACAGGGGCAACTTCGCCTCGCTGAACGTGACGACGGGCAAGCTGGCGTGGAAGCAGATCTGGGAAGCGCCGTGCTACAGCGGCACGATGAACACCGCTGCGGGCATGACGTGGGTCGGCCACCTCGGGGAGGGCAACGCCCAGAACGGGCTCGGCTACCTCGCGGCGTACGACACGAAGACAGGAGCCCAGCTCTGGAAGTCGGGCCTGATGGACGCACCGGCGGCGGCTGCGCCGGTCACCTACACCGTGGGCGGCAAGCAGTACGTGTCGATCGCGGTCGGCGGCCAGTCGCACAACGACGTCTCGCGGCCTCTGGGCTTGACCAACCCGGCCCGGCTGCGCGGCGACAGCATCTACACCTACGTGCTGCCCTAGGCAGTAGCTCTCCGGTGGGGGCGCCGACTGGCGCCCCCACCGAAAACAATCGAGGAAACGCCCACGGCGGCTACTCTCCAGACGGGGCTAGCCACCAGGGGGAAGGATCCAGATGAGGAAACGAAGTCAGTTCAAGCGTGTCGCCGGGGTCACCGGGTTGGCGACACTCGCGCTCGCCGGCGTGATCGCGGGCGTCTTCCTGCCCGCCGGCGCGGCGGGTACCAAGGTCGTCGCGCCCACGAAAGTGACCGTGAAGGCGTCGGAATTCAAGTACGTCTTCTCACGGCGGAGCGTTCCGACCGGAACGGTCGTCTTCACCGTGATCAACAAGGGCAAGATCTCGCACGACTTCAAGATCAACGGCAAGAAGACGAAGTCGCTGCTTCCCGGCAAGTCGGCGAAGCTGACCGTGAAGTTCACGAAGAAAGGTCAGTACGCGTACCTCTGCACCCTCTTCGGCCACGCCAAGGCAGGGATGAAGGGGAAGTACGCCGTCGCCACCAAGCCCGTCGCGACGACGACGACGAAGACGACGACGCCGACCACGACGACGACGCCGCCGCCCACGGGGCCGATCGGGAGCGCGAACACGACCGTGCAGGTCGGCATGTTCGAGTACGGCTACAACCTGTCCCAGCAGTCGGTTCCTTCGGGCCAGGTCACGTTCGTGATCAGGAACAACGGCAGCGAGGTGCACAACTTCACCGTCCAGGGCGTGAAGGTGGGCGCCATCCTCAACCCGGGCCAGACGGAGACCTACACCGTCGGATTGCCCCCGGCGAGGTTCAGCTACGTCTGTGACGTGCCGTTCCACATCGATCGCGGCATGTTGGGAAGCCTGACCGTCAACCCCTGATATCTGCCGGGGGAGGCCGCCCGCCGAGGCGGCTTCCCCCGGCGGCTCGATTACGATGGCCGATATGACGAGCGTCGAGCGGAGCGCAGCGAACTCCGCCGCGCTCGGCAGAGCGACCGACATCAGCCGCAGCCTGCTCGGCAACGTCGAGACGGTCGTCCACGGCAAGCACGACCAGCTCGCGCTCGTCCTCGCTTCCCTCGCCTGCGAGGGCCACGTGCTGCTCGAGGACGTTCCCGGCACGGCCAAGACCGTCCTGGCGCGGGCGCTGGCCGGCTCGGTCGAGGGCGCGTCCGTCTCCAGGATCCAGTGCACGCCCGATCTCCAGCCCACCGACGTCACCGGGCTCTCGGTCTGGGATCCACAGGGGCGGCGGTTCGAGTTCCGCCCCGGCCCGATCTTCGCGAACGTCCTCCTCGTCGACGAGATCAACCGCGCGCTGCCGAAGGCCCAGTCGGCGCTGCTCGAGGGGATGGCCGAGCGTCAGGTCACGGTCGACGGCACGAGCCGCCCGCTGCCGACGCCGTTCCTGCTGATCGCGACGGAGAACTCGATCGAGCAGGAGGGGACGTTCCCGCTGCCGGAGGCCCAGCTCGACCGCTTCCTCCTGCGCACGTCGCTCGGCTACCCGACCGTCGAGCAGGAGCTCGGGATCCTCGACAGCCAGCTGCACGGGCATCCGCTCGAGCTGCTGCAGCCGGTCGTCACGCTCGAGGATCTCGCCACCCTCGTCGCGGCCGTCGAGGACGTCTACGTCGATCCGCTCCTGAAGCGCTGGGCCGTCGAGCTCGTCCGCGCGACGCGCGAGCTCGAGCAGGTCGACGTGGGCGCGTCGGTGCGCGCCAGCCTCGCGCTCGAGCGGGCGATGCGCGCCTGGGCGCTGATCGCGGGGCGAACCTACGTCGTGCCCGCCGACGTCGAACGGCTCTTCGAGCCCGTCGTCGGCCACCGGCTGGTGCTCGGCGTCGACTTCGCCGTCGATGCCGAGTCGCTCGACCGGGAGCAGCTCGGCCGCGTGATCTGGGAGGCGTGCCTCGCTCGCGCGCCGCGGCCGCAGCCGGACTGGGACGAGGAGCGCTTCGGCGCCAGCTAGTGGGGGCGGCGCGGACCTTTCCCCTCGTCCCGCGCCGGCGGTTCGTCGGGGCATCGTTCGGCCGGAACCGGAGCGTCCGGCGCGGCCAGGGCGACGAGGTCGTCGGCTCGCGGCCGTACCGGCCGGGCGACCACGTCGCCTGGATCGACTGGGCCGCATCGGCTCGGCTCTCCGCTGCCCGCGGCACCGACGAGTTCGTCGTCCGCGAGTACCTCGCGCAGGAGGCTCCTCGGGCCACGATCCTCGTCGACCGGAGACCCTCGCTCGGCCTCTACGGGCCGGACTCGCCCTGGCTCGACAAGCCCGCCGCGATCCTCGCGGCGGCCGAGGCGATCGCAGCGAGCGCCGTCGCCGCGCTCGGCGAGGTGGCATATCTCGACGTCGCCGGCCCGGAGGGTCACGCCACCTGGCTCCCACCTGCCGGCCGGCGCCGTCTGGCCGACGTCAGAACGCGCCTTGCCGGCGCGACGTTCGCGGCGCCCGCACGTACGCTCGAGCTCGGCCTGCGGGCATTGCTCCGGCACGGCCACGTGCTGCCGCCCGGGAGCTTCGTCTTCGTACTCTCCGACTACCTCGAGCCCGTTCGCGCGGCGGACTGGGCGCGCCTGCGAGCGCTCCGCTGGGACGTCGTGCCCGTGGTCGTCCAGGACCCGACCTGGGAGCAGAGCTTCCCCGACGTCCACGGCGCCGTCGTTCCGTTCGCCGACCCGGCTACCGGGGCGGTCGCGCCGACGAGGTTCACGCGAGGGGAGGTGCGCGAGCTCGCGCTCGCGCACGAGCGGCGGCTCGATCGCACGCTGCGGACGTTCCGGCATCTCGGCTGCGATCCCGTCGTCGTCGGCGGCGAGGACGCGTTCGCCCCGCTGGCCGCGTGGGCGGCTCGGCGGCAGGCGCTGCGCCGGCGGGCCGCATGAGGCTGCTGGCCGTCACCGTGCTCGCGCTCGCCCTCGCCTGGCCTGCGGCTGCCGCCGACCGCGAGGTGTACTTCGGGGACGCGTTCACCCTGCAGGCGGCCGACCCGGGCCCGTTCGACCGACTCCCGGACGGACGGCTCGCCTGCCTCACGGACGCCTGCGCGAACCGTGCCGTCTCGGTGGGCGGCGTCACGGTCCGGGTACTGCCGCGCGTGACGGCGAAGGAGGTGGCCGCGCGCCTGCCGGACTATCGCGCCCCGACCGACGTCGCGGCGTCGCCGGCCGGCGGCTTCGCGGACGAGCTGCTCTTCGGCGCGGCGGCCGTGCTCGCGCTGGCCGCCGCGGCCCTCCTCGCGGCCGAGCTCCGGCGGCGGAGGCCCGCGGCCCCGGTCGACCGGCTTCGGCGTGCGCTCCGCCTCGTCCGTGAGTCGGCCGGACGCGCGCCGCCCGACCGCCGGCGGGCGCTCGACCATCTCGCCGCGACGCTCGGGGACGTGCCGCCCGCCGCGCAGGCGACGCGGCTCGCGTGGTCGCGCCCCGAGCCGGAGCCGGAGCCGACGCTCGCGCTCGCCGACGAGGTCGCGCGGTGAAGCCGATCCCCTACGGCGAGCTCGGCTCGGTCGCACGCTCGACCAGGAGAACGCTCCTGCTGCGGGTGCTGCTCGCGGTCGTTGCGATCGGCGCCGCCGCCGCCGTGGTCGTGCTCGGCCGCGGCGACACGGCCCCCGCAGGGCCGCTGCCGGCGGGAACGGACGGGCTCGTCGTCCTCGATCTCTCGGCGAGCATCTCGACCGACACCTACGCCCGGATCAGCGCCACCCTCGATGAGCTCGCCGACTCGGGCGGCCGCTATGGGCTGATCGTCTTCTCGGACACCGCCTATCTCGCCCTCCCACCGGGGACGCCGGCCGCCGAGCTGCGTGCCTTCGCACGGCGCTTCGACCTCCCCGAGCAGACGGGCGGTGCGATCACCGTGCCGACGAATCCCTGGACGAACGCCTTCAGCGCGGGCACGAAGATCTCGACCGGGCTCCAGCTCGCGCTCGACACGATCGAGGCAAAGCAGCTCGGCCGGCCCGCCGTGCTCCTCGTCAGCGACCTCGACGACGACGTCGGTGATCTCGAGCGGCTGACGAGCACGGCGCTCGCGTTCCGTCGCCTCGAGATCCCCGTCCGGGTCGTCGGCCTGAATGCGGCGCCGGAGGACGAGCGCTATCTCGAGCGCCTCCTGCGCCGTCCCTCGGATCTCTCGGCTGCGCCGCTACCGGACGACGAGGAAGCGGCCGGGCGGGGGGAGCTGCGGCTGCCGCTGCTCCTGGCCGCGGTCGCGGCGGCCGCTGCGCTCGCGCTCCGGGAGCTGCTCGTGACGCGAGTGGAGCGCGCATGAGGCGGTCACGGCTCGTGCTCGCAGCGGCTGCGTTCGCCGGCGCCGTCCTGCTCGTCACGGCAGCCCTGACGATGCGTGCGCGAAGCAACGACGAGAGCGCGCGGCTGCGCGCCGCCGTCGCGGCGTACGAGGCTGCCGCCCGCGCCGGGCGCGGCTTCGACAGCGGCCTGACGCGGACGATCCTCCGCTCACGGGCGCAGGGGCTGCTGACCGAGATCGCGGTGGCCGAGGACCGGAGGGCGGCGGCGCAGGCGGATGTGCTTCTCGGCGTGCTCGCCGCCGGCGGCGGCCGCTCGGCGGCCGGGCAGACGCCCGACGAGTTGAGCCGCGACCTCTTCGAGACGGCGGTCCGGCTCGACAACGACAACGTCGCCGCCAAGTTCGACCTCGAGCTCGCGGTGCGGCGGCTGCGCGCGGTCGGTACTCGCACCGGGGCCGGACAGGGCTCGGGGCCGCGCGGCGGCGGGCGGCGCGGCGCCGGAGCCGGACTCCCGGGACGGGGCTATTGACGTGCGGGCGTTCGAGCTGACCTTCCTCAGCCCGCTCGGCGCGCTCGCGTGCCTGGCCGCGATCCTTCCGCTCGCCGCCGTCGCGTTCGCGCGCCGGCGTGCCGGGCGGGCGGCGGCTGCGATCGGACTGCCCGAGCACCGGCGCGGCCGCGGCCGCCTGCTCGTCCTCGTCGCGGCCTGCTGCGCCTTCGGGCTCGCAGCCGCCCAGCCTGTGATCAGCCTCGACGACGGAGGTGAGGTGCGCGACGACGTCGAGGCGCTCTTCGTCCTCGACGTCTCCCGCTCGATGCTCGCGGCGAGGGGTCCGGCCGACCCGACCAGGCTCGAGCGCGCCCGGAACGCGGCGCTCGAGCTCAGGGCGGCGATCCCGGAGGTGCGGGCGGGCCTGGCCGGGCTGACCGACCGGGCGCTCCCGTACCTGTTCCCGACGCTCGACCAGGGTGCCTTCGCCTCGACCCTGCGGGACGCGGTCGCGGCCGAGTCGCCGCCGCCGCAGCAGGTCGCCCGCGTCGCCACGAGCTTCGACGCGCTCGCCGGGCTCGGCACGAGGGGGTTCTTCACGCCGAACCTCGACCGGCGTGTCTGCGTGATCATCACCGACGGCGAGAGCGCGCCCTTCTCCGGCCCGGCCGCGGGCTGCCGGCTCGTCGTCGTTCAGCTCTGGGACGCGGCCGAGCGCGTCTATCGCGACGGCGAGCCTGAGCCGCAGTACCGGCCGGACGACGCCGCGCCCGCGGCCGCGGCGAAGCTCGGGCCCGTCGCGCGCGAGGGAGACCTGGGCCGCGCGCGGGAGCTGCTCGCGTCCGCGGTCGGCGACGGACCTGCATCGGCGGCCGCCGCGGGTGAGCGGAAGGTCGCGCTGGCGCCGTATCTCGCGCTCGCGGGGATCCTTCTCGTGCTCGGCCTCGTGTTCGGGCGCCCGCGCTTGCCCGACCCCCGGGGCGTCCGTACGATGGTGGAAGCATGAGGTACGCGGCCGGAGCTGCGCTCTTCGTCGCCCTCGCGCTCTGCCGAGGCGGTGGCGCCGTCGCGGCCGATGCCACCGGGGACTGGACGGGGTTCGGCCGGACGCCGGACAACCTCCGGCACTCCCCGTTGACCCAGATCGACAGGGCAAACGTCGATCGGATGGGCCGCGTCTTCACCGTCGACCTTCGCCGCGTCGACCCGGACGTCCGGCGCGGGCAGCAGTCGTACCCGCTCGCGATCGACGGGACGCTCTATGTGACGACGAACAACAACTTCGTCTTCGCGCTCGACGGCGTCACCGGGAAGGTCAAGTGGGAGTACAAGCCGCGGAACAGCGGCCTCTTCGTCAACTTCGGCGTCGCCGCCAACCGCGGGCTCGCCTACTGCGGCGGCAAGCTCTTCATGACGACGCTCGACATGCAGCTCGTGGCGCTGCGCCCGAGCGACGGCGGGGTGGTGGGGAAGATCGCGATCAGCCAGTTCGTCCCGAACGCCTCGGCGAACTACGGCTACTCGCAGACGAGCGCGCCCATCTGCGCCGGCGGCAAGCTCGTGATGGGAGCGGCCGGCTCCGAGTACGGCGTCCGCGGCTACGTGATGGCGTTCAACACCGATCTGACGCCCGCCTGGCCGAACCCCTACTGGACGATCCCGCCCGAACAGCAGCAGTGGCGGCGGCTCTCCCGGATCGTCGGCGGCGGCGTCGTCTGGACCCCGGTCACGATCGACACCCGCACGAGCACCGTCTACTTCGGCACCGGCTCCGGGACGCCGAACTTCTACCACGACCTGCATCCAGGCCCGAACCCGCGCGCGAACTCGCTGATCGCGGTCGACCTGAACACGGGCAAGCAGCGCTGGTGGCGCCAGCTCGTCGCGAACGACCAGTGGAACTACGACGTCGCGCAGCCGCCACTCGTCTACGACGCGAGGATCGGCGGCAAGACGCGCCGGATCGTCTCGGTCGCGTCGAAGGAAGGCGTCTGGTTCGCCCTCGACGCTCGCAGCGGGGAGATGCTGCACCAGCGGGTGAAGGTGATCGACCGGGTCGAGCACCCGCCGCTTCGCCCCGGCCAGCCCGTGACGATCTTCCCCTCGGCGCTCGGCGGCGTGAACTACTCGCCGGCCTCGTACGACCCTGCCACCAACTATGTCTTCAACGCGGCGGCGGAGACGGCGGCCGTCCTGATCCAGGACAAGCTGACGCCGACGCAGAAGCGGCGGAAGCTGATCCAGGGCGACGTCTTCCTCGGGCTCCAGAACGGCAACTTCGGCACCGGCCTCGAGAGCTGGCACGACCACGGCTCGATCAGCGCGATCAACGTCGCGACGGGCAGGCGGGTGTGGAAGTTCCAGACGCCCGAGCCGGAGCGGGGCGGCGTGACGACGACCGCGAGCGGCCTCGGCTTCGCCGGCGGCGGCGACGGCGTTCTGCGCGCGTTCGACACGCGGAACGGGAAGGTGCTCTGGCGCTTCCAGACCGGCGCCCCGATCGCGGCCGGGCCGACGCTCTACCTGAGCGGCGGCAAGGAGTACCTCGCGATCACGGTCGGGGGAACGCCGACCTCGTCGAACGGCGGTGTCGCAGCCGAGCTCCAGGTCTTCGCGATCGGCGGCAGCCAGCAGCAGTCTGCGCCGCCGTCCGCGCTGACACGCGCGGCGTTCGCCGCCGCAGCTGCACCGAACGTCGTCGCCACGCCGACGGCGACGCCGGCGGCCGCCCGGGCGCCGGCGGCGGTCGCGAGGGGAGCCCGGCTCTCGACGGGCGGCCCGATCGCGGTGCGTGCCTGGCTCCCGTCGGGCGACAACACGGAGATCGCAAGCGGACGCCTGCTCGTCGGAGGTCGGGCCGTCTCCGGCGCTCGGGTCTCGGTCGACCGCTACGTCCTCAAGCAACCGACGGGCGCCGACGGCCGCTTCAGCGCGCCGATCGACGTCACTCTCGCCCGCCGCCATGTCGTCAAGGTCGTCGACCTGTCACGAGCGCGCGTCGGCGGGCGCGCGCTCACGAGCGCGGAGCGCGCAGCTGCCCGCGCCGCGACCGGCGGCTTCTCCGTCGCCTACCGGGTCAACGAGCTGAAGGCGAGCTCCGGCAGGAACGGCAACGTCGTCATCACCGGCCGGATCGCGACGCGGGGCGGCTTCGCGCCCGCCGGCGTGAGCCTGTTCACGTACCGGCTCTCGGGTCGGATCACGGGCGCGGACGGGAAGCCGGTCGCTGGCGCGACCGTCGTCACGCGCACCGTCGACCGCGACTTCTGGACGTTCTCCGAGCCCTCGGACGCGGACGGCAACTACACGTCCTTCTTCGCCGCGTCCGACAAGTCTCAGGACGATCCGGTTCCGCTCAGCGTCCAGGTCGCGCTCGGGTCGGTCTCGTACTCCTCGGGCCTGATCCCGACGGTCAAGTTCAAGCGGCTTCGAAGCGCACGCATGGACGTCCAGCTGCCGGCGCGCGTCGGCGGCGTGCTGCCCCTGCCGACGTCCACGTCGTACCCGGGAGCCATCTACCAGGGGCTGCTCGTCGGCGCCTCCGTCAACGGACGGGTCGTCCAGCCGCTGGCCGCCCAGTGGCCCGACCGGCAGGGGCGGTTCCGGCTCCTGCTGCCGCCCACGACGCGCGGGAAGACCGTGCGGCTCTGGCAGAGCAGCTTCCAGGCTTTCGCCACCTCCCCGGCCAGGCCCGGCGGTGCCGTCGACCTGAAGACGTGGCCGAAGGGCCTCTCGCCCCGCGTCTCGACCGGCACGGCGAACGTCCGGCTGCCCGACTAACCCACGGTTCCCAGCCTGCGTGCGAGCAGGCCCGGGTTATGGTCTGCATCCAGCTGCGCTCGAGCGAACGAGGAGACTTCATTTGGTGCCAAGCCCGACAACGACTCGACGGTGATGAGCTCGTCGATCGCCGGGCTCGTCCGGGGACTGATGCCGCAGCTGCAGGAGGACCTGACGCGTCTGGTCGCGATCCCCTCGGTCTCGTCCTCGGGCTACCCCGAGCCGCGCCAGCCCCTGCTCGACGCCTATGAGCTGGTCGTCGGCCTCCTGCGCGATGCGGGCGTCGAGAAGATCGAAGCGCTCGAGCTGCCCGACACGGCGCCGGTGATCATGGGTGAGATCCCCGCACCGGCGGGCGCCCCGACGGTGCTGCTGTACGGCCACTACGACGTCGTCCCTGCCGGCGACGAGTCGAAGTGGGAATCGCCGCCGTTCGAGGCGACCGAGCGCGACGGCGCGATCTACGGCCGCGGCGCCGCCGACTCGAAGTCGAACATTCTCGTCCACGTCGGCGCC
>DASQKK010000090.1:0-9796 GCA_035630545.1 Gaiellaceae bacterium | reverse complement strand
CCCGCCGCACGGATGTGCTCCTCGGCGTGGAGGTAGCTCGCGATCGACACCTTCTCGTCCGCGATGCGCGCGTGGAGCGCGCCGGCGTCGTCGGGTGCGACAACGGCGGCCGTCGTGATCCCGAGCTCGCGGCAGGTGCGGAAGATGCGCACGGCGATCTCGCCGCGGTTCGCCACCAGGAGCTTCCGGATCGCCATCGTTGCGGATGGTATTGGGCCGCGATAACCTGGCCCGCTCGATGCGGCGGCTGCTCGTCCTCTTCGCGTTCGTGCTCCTCGCGCTGCCCGCGCAGGCGGGCGCGGGCACGGTCTTCCTGATCGACGGCCGCGGCTGGGGGCACGGCGTCGGCATGAGCCAGTACGGCGCGCGTGGCTATGCGGAGGCCGGCTGGGGGTACCAGCGGATCCTGAAGCACTACTACCGCGGCACGACGCTGCAGCTCGTCCCCGCCAGGCCGGTGCGCGTCCTCCTCGTCGAAGGCAGGGCCGCCGTGAAGATCAGCTCCTCGAAGCCGTTCAAGGTCGTCGACGCGCGCGGCAAAGTGCGGAAACTGAAGCCGGGGACGCAGAACGTCGCCGCCGCCAAGCTCGCACGGCTCCGCTCGCCGCTCCGCTTCATCCCGGGCGCGGCCCCGCTCCGCCTCGGCGCCGACGCCTACCGCGGCTCACTCCTCGTGCACAGGCGCGGCTCGAAGCTGGTCGTCGTCAACCGGCTCCCGCTCGACCGCTATCTGCGCGGGGTCGTCCCGTGGGAGATGCCGGACGACTGGCATCGCGAGGCGCTGCGCGCGCAGACCGTGGTCGCGCGCTCGTACGCGCTCGCGACGCTGAAGCCGGGCACGCTCTTCGACCTCTACGCCGACACCCGCAGCCAGGTCTACGGCGGCGTCCGGGCGGAGGAGGCGTCGACGAACCGGGCGATCGGGTCGACCGCGGGCAAGGCACTGTTCTGGAACGGCAGGGTCGCGACGACCTTCTACCACTCGACCTCCGGTGGCCGGACGGTCTCGATCGAGGAGGCATGGCCGCGCGCGACGCCGGTGCCGTATCTCGTCTCCGTCGCCGATCCGCACGACACGCTCTCGAAGCACCACCGCTGGGGCCGGTGCTGCTGACGCGGGCGCAGCTGGCGGCGAAGCTCGGCGTCCCCGGGCTGCGCGACCTCGTCGTCGCGCGCGGGCGCTCGGGGCGGATCACCTCGGTGCGGCTGCAGGCGGTGCGCTCGGCGCGGACAATGCTCTCGCAGGACTTCCGCCGTGCGCTCGACCTTCGCTCGACCTGGTTCAGCGTGCGCGTGCTCAACCTCGATCCGCCGCTCGAGCGTGCCCTCGCGGACCGTCCCGTCGAGCTGCGCGGCTTCGTGCGCGGGCTGGGGCGCGTCCGGCTCGAGCAGCAGGTGAACGGCGGCACCTGGAGGACGGTGCGGCCGGTGCGGACGCGACCGGACGGCCGCTTCACGATCACGGTCAGCCCGCGGCGGACGACGAGCTACCGGCTCGCGACGCCGAAGGCCGCCGGCGGCGCCGTCACGGTCAAGCTGCGCTGACGGATCCCTTACATGGACTAACACGCTGCTCACGGGAGCGTGGCTACGTTGGGCGCCATGAGATCCCTCGTCGCCCTCGCTGCCGCATCAGTCTGCTTCCTGGCGCTCTCGGCGCCGGCCGGCGCGTCCGGCTACGTGCGCTACGGGCTCCAGGACGACGCCTGGATCGCCTACGGCCCGGGGACGCTCGATGAGCGCCTGGACACGCTCGACGGGATGGGCGTCAAGCTCGTCCGCTACACGCTGCACTGGAACGAGATCGAAGCCCGCAAGGGCACGTACGCCTGGGACCGCTCGGACGCGATCCTGCGCGGCCTCCACGCCCGCGGGATGGTGCCGGTGGTGACGCTCCTGGGCACGCCGCGCTGGGCGAACGGCGGCCGCTCACCGAACTGGATCCCGAAGTCGAAGTGGTCGTTCGCGGGCTTCGCGCGCCGGGCCGCCGAGCGCTACCCGTTCGTCAAGCACTGGCTGGTCTGGAACGAGCCGAATCAGCGCCGCTGGCTGCGGCCGACCTCCGCGCGCGTCTACGCGCAGACGCTGCTCAACCCGGCCTACGCCGCGATCCACGGCGCGACGCCGGGAGCGAAGGTGGGCGGCGGCGTGACTGCGCCGCGCGGCTCGACCGGCGGCATCTCCCCGGTCGCGTTCATCCGCGGGCTGGACGCCGCGCACGCGCGGCTCGACGCATACGCGCACAACCCCTATCCGCTCCGCCCGCTCGAGACGCCGACGAGCGGCGGCTGCGACCACTGCGAGACGATCACGATGGCGACGATCGACCGGCTCGTCCGCGAGGTCGGCAAGGCGTTTGGCCGCAAGCGGATCTGGCTGACCGAGTACGGCTACCAGACCGACGGCTTTCTCGGCGTCTCGGCCGCCCTGCAGGCGCGCTACCTCGCCGACGCCGCGCACCGCGCGTATGCGACGCCGTACGTGGACATGCTGATCCAGTACCTCTACCAGGACGAGCCCGACGCCGCCCGCTGGCAGAGCGGCCTCGTCACCGCCGGCGGCAGCGCCAAGGCAGCGCGACGGGCCGCGGTGCTGCCGCTGGCGCAGGTGTCGCGCGCCGGCCTCCGGACGACCGTCTGGGGACAGGTGCGCCCCGAGGAGGGTCCCCAGCGCTACGTCCTGCAGCAGTTCCGGGACGGCGGCTGGAGAGCCGTCGGCGGCGTTCGCACGACGACGTCACGGGGGTTCCTCAACCGCACCGTCCGTGCCGGCAAGGGATCGAAGCTCCGGCTCTGGTATCCGCGCGACCGCGTCGCGAGCCCGCTGCTGACCGTCCGCTAGCCCCAGTCGGCAGAGCGGCGCTCGAGGAAGGCGCGCAAACCCTCCTGGCCCTCGGCGCTCGTGCGCCGCTCGGCGATCCTCCGCGCGGTCTCCGGCCCGTCGGGGCGGTCGAGGACGAGCCGCTTCGCGTGTCTGGCCGCCCGTGGGGCGGCGCTGCGCAGCTCCGCCAGCACCCGCTCGACGGCGGCGTCCAGATCGGCGTCGACCTCGTGGACGAGTCCGATCCGCAGCGCCGTCGCCGCATCGAAGCGCTCGCCGGTGACGAAGTAGCGCCGGGCCCAGCTCGGCCCGATCTTGGCGACCGCGAACGGCGAGATCACCGCCGGGATGATCCCGAGCTTCACCTCGGAGAAGGCGAAGACCGCCTTGATGTCGGCGACCGCGATGTCGGCGCAGGCGACCAGGCCGGCGCCACCACCGAGCGCGTGGCCCTGGATCCGGGCGACCACGGGAGCGGGGCACCGGTCGATCGCCTCGAGCATGGCGCGGAGCGCGTTCGCGTCGGCCACGTTCGCGTCGAAGTCGAGCTCGACCGAGGCGCGCATCCACTCGACGTCCGCGCCGGCGCAGAAGCTCGGCCCGTCGCCCGCGAGCAGCACTGCCCGCGCCTTGCCGACGTCGACGAACGCTTCGGCAAGCTCCGCGATCAGGTCGGCGTCGAAGGCGTTGCGCGTCTCCGGACGGGCCAGGATCACCCGGAGGACGTCGTCATCGCGTTCGATCCGAAGCGCCCCCATTGGGGGATGATCCTACGCGCGAACTCGTTCACGCTGAGAGCGCCATGAACGCGAAGGTTGCCGCCATCGCCCTCGTAACCGCGCTGGTTGGAGCGGCGGCGGTCGGCGCTGCAACGGGCAGGGAGCACGCCGGCTGCACGATCGTCGGCAGCGCCCGCTCGGAGAGCCTCAAGGGTACGCCGGGCCGCGACGTCATCTGCGGCCTCGGCGGGCACGACTACATTCTCGGCATGGGCGGCAACGACCGTCTCCTCGGCGGAGGCGGGGACGACCGGATCGACGGCGGCGGCGGGAACGACGTCGTGCTCGGCGAGGCGGGGAACGACATCGTCGACGGCAGCGACGGCGCGGACACGGTCGACGGCGGCGTCGGCGCCGACTGGGTCACCGGCGGGCTCGGCCGGGACGTGCACCGGGGCGGCCCCGGCAACGACCACGTGATCTCGCGGGACGGCGGGCAGGACATCGTCGACGGCGGACCGGGGATCGACCGTCTCTGGGGCGACGCGCCCTACGATCGGATCACGAACGTCGAGCAGTAGAGTCGCGGCATGCTGCGAGGAGCACTTGCCGCTGCCGTGACGCCGCTCGACGGCGATCGGCTCGACGAGCCCGCATTCGGCCCATACGTCGCGTTCCTCGCCGACAGCGGTCTCGACGGCCTGCTCGCGCTCGGAACGACGGGGGAGGGGCTGCTGTTCGGCCCCGACGAGCGCAGGCGCGTGCTCGAGTCGTTCCTCGAGGCGGCAAAGGGGAGGCTTCAGGTGGCCGCTCACTGCGGCGCGCAGACGACGGCTGACACCGTGGCGCTCGCCGCGCATGCGGCCGAGGCCGGCGCCGACGCCGTCGCGGTGATCGGGCCGCCGTACTTCCAACTCGACGAGCGGTCGCTGCTCGACCACTTCGTGGCCGCGGCGGCGGCGTGCGCGCCGGTGCCGTTCTACGTCTACGAGTTCGAGCGCGCCAGCGGCTACGCCGTGCCCGTTCCGGTCCTGCTCGAGCTGCGCGAGCGTGCCTCGAACCTCGCCGGGCTCAAGGTCTCCGACGCGCCGTTCGACAAGTTCGCGCCCTACCTCGTCGAAGGGCTCGACGTCTTCGTCGGGCCGGAGGCGCTCATCTTCGACGGGATCCGCGCGGGCGCCGTCGGTGCCGTCTCCGGACTCGCCGCGGCGTACCCGGACAGAGTCGCCGCCGTCGTCCGGGATCCGACCGAGGCCGGAGCGGTGGAACTCGGCGAGCTGCGTGCGGCGGTCGAGCGCTTCCCACGACATGCCGCGCTGAAGTTCGTCCTCGGCCTGCGCGGCGTGCCGATCCGCGAGGACGTGCGCCGCCCGCTGCGGCAGCTGAGCGACGGCGAGCGCGAGGAGTTGCGCGGGTGGCTCGAGTCGTCGTAGCCGGTGCGGGCGCGATCGGCGCCTCGATCGCCTACCACCTTGCGCTTCGCGGCGCGGACGACGTCGTGCTCGCCGACGTGGGGGAGATCGCGGGCGCGGCGACGGGCAAGGCGATGGGCGGCGTGCGCCAGCAGTTCACGACCGAGGCCGAGGTGCGGCTCGCGCAGGCGAGCGTGCGTCTCTTCCGGGAGCTCGGCGCGCCGCTCTTCGAGCAGGTGGGCTACCTCTTCCTCGCGACGACGGAGCAGGGGCTTGCCGAGCTCGAGGAGCGGCGTGCCGTTCAGGCGGCTCTTGGAGTTCCGGTCGAGCGCGTCGACGCCGGCACCGTCGACGGCCTCCGCACCGACGACGTGCTCGGGGCATCGATCTGCCGCGAGGACGGAATCGCCGATCCTGCAGGCGTCACGCACGAGCTCGTCGGGCGTGCCGCGGCGCGCGGCGTCGAGGTCCTGGAGCACACGGACGCCCTCGGCCTCGCCGCGGAGACGCTCGTGGTCGCGTGCGGAGCACGCTCGGCCGCAGTCGCCGCGGCGCGCGGCGTCGAGCTGCCCGTCCGCCCGCTCGTCCGCCAGCTCGCGGACGTCGGTCCGGTCGACGGGCTCCCGACCGCGCTGCCGATGACGATCGAGGAGAACGGCTTTCACTTCCGCCGGGTCGGCGGCGACGGGCTGCGGCTCGCGATGGGAGAGCGGGAGCCGCGTTGGGATGGTCCGGAGGACGTCCTCGAGGGGCTGGTCGAGGACTGGCGGGAGCGGTTGGCGCACCGCTACCCGCGTGCAGCCGGCGCTCCCGTCCGCCGTACGTGGGCCGGCTTCTACGACATGACACCCGACGCACACCCGATCATCGGCCGCGTCGCCGACGGCGTCTACTCCGCGTGCGGCTTCTCGGGCCACGGCTTCATGCAGTCGCCTGCGGTCGGCGACGCCGTCGCTGCGGAGCTTCTCGGCGAGACGCCGCCGTTCGAGCTCTCGCCGTACAGGCTCGACCGTTTCGCCGGCGGGGCGATCTTCCCCGAGACGCTGGTGCTCTAGGAGGGTTTTGCCGGAATGGCGCTCGTCGTCGGGGCGACCAGCGCGGCCCGGCGGCTCAGCCGCTATTTCGCCAAACCCTCCTAGCCGCGCCAGGCGAGCACGAGCACGGCGATCGCCGCGGCGGCGGCCAGACCGATCACGACGGCGTTCACGACAAGGGCGACCGCGATCAGCCTCCCACGACCGTCGGCCGGAGTCGCCGCAGGGGGTGGGGCGGCGGAATCCTCCTCCGCGTCGGTTCCCCAGCCGATCCTGCCGGCGAGCGCACGCGTGATGAACTGGTTCAAACTGACGCCTTCCCGCTCGGCCGTCTGCGCCAGCTCGGCGTGGAGCGCGGCGGGCATCCGCAGCAGAAGACGGCCGCTCGGGGCCGCCTTCTTCCCACGCTTGGTCTGCTCCGTTGCGGACGGCGCGGCGGTCATGACCTGATTCTAGGTTCTTGAAACGAACCGCACAACACTCGTAACGTGATATCACGAGGCGTCAGGTCTGGCCGATCTCCTGCCGGAGCTTGCCAAGCGAGTCCTGGAGCAGCCTGGAGACGTGCACCTGCGAGAGTCCGAGCTCGCTCGCGATACCACGCTGGCTCAGGTTGGCGAAGTAGTGCAGCTGGACGATGCGCCGCTGGCGCCGTGGCAAAGCCCTCATACCCGCTTCGATCAGCACCCGCTCCTCGCCGAGCTCGAGGCCCCGTTCGGCGCCGTCATCGCGCCAGGACGGGGCGTCCGCATCGAGCGGAACGGCGCGGATGGCGACCGGCTCGTCGCCATTCGGCCGCGGCAGGCGGAGCGGCTGCGTGCTGTCGCGCAGGTGGCGGCGGATCTCACCGACGATCGTCGGGACGGCGTACGCCGTCAGCGAGGAGCCGCGGGCGGGGTCGTAGCGGTCGATTGCCTTGATCAGGCCGACCGCACCGACCTGGGCGAGATCCTCGAACTGCTCGCCCCGCGACGCGAACCGGCGGGCGATCGCCCTGACGAGCGGGAGCTGACGCTCGATCAGTTGCTCGCGAGCGTCCGGGTCGCGCTCGTCGCACCAAGCCCGCAGGAGCTCCTGAGAGGAGGCCGCCATTGAGTCGACTCTAGCTTTCGAGTTGCAGTAATTCAACCGGAAATTTGGCTAGTGCAAGAACAAGTAGAAAAAAACATGAAAGAAAATGGATCACTTGGATAGCAGCGGGGTATTTCTCTTATGTGATGCTGTCGCGATCGGGAGGATCCGCCCGTCGGGCAGGCGTTTGCTTGGCGGTACTTGCGCTCACGGCGGCCACGAGCTCCCCCGCTCTCGCCGAGAGCGGCGTCCCGGACATGCCCATTCCGTCCGTTCCCGATCTGGCCGAGGTCACGACGGCGGTCTTCGAGGAAGGGGAGCTCGACGAGCTCGATTCTCTGACCGTGGTCGACCCGTCCATCACTCTTCCGGCAGTTCCCGCCCAAACGACTGCCGCGGAGCCGGTTCCAGGAGGGGCGGTCGCCGCACCGCCCCCCGAGCCGGCCGTGGAAGCGCCTGCCGAAGCCGAACCAGCCGTGAACCCGACGCCCGACGCACCTCCCGCGCCGGACGTCGCCCAAACCGCGCCGACCAACGTGAACGTGTCCGTGCGGGTGAACAGCCCCGGCGACAACGGCTCGGTCGAGCAGGTGAACGTCGCCGTGGCGACGGGCGCAGACGGGGCCGCGGAGACCGCCCCTCAGTATCAGCCGGAGGCGTCGCAGTATCAGGCGCCGATACCGACCGCCGACACGCCGCCGGCCGACTCTGCGCCGCAGCCGCCCTCGGCCGAGCCGGCGGAGCCGACAGACGGATGGAACTGGAACTGGGAGTGGAATTGCGGTGACGCAATCCCGGAGATACCGATCCCGCAGGAGGTCGGGACGCAGAACTGGATCTGGAACTGGGACCGGAATTGTGGAGCTTCGGAACCATTGCCGACGAATACCGCCGGTGAAAACACACGGCAGTATCAACCTAGCGTTACGCAGTATCGGCCGATCAATATCAACATCTCGATCCGGATCAACAGCCCCGGCAACGACGGCCCCGTCGCGCAGACGAACGTGGCCGTCGTCGTGACTGCTCCGGCGCTGCCGAAGATACGAATCGAGGTGCCGGCACCGCCAGCCGCCCATCCCGGCGGCGCAGCCCCGCCCGGGGGCGCCGCGGTTGCCGCCGAGACCATCACCCCGCTGACCTTCATGGCCGAGCTGATCGAGGACGTCTTCGGGGCTCCGGCCGAGACGCCCGCCGACGAGCGCGACGACGACGAATGCTGCCCGCTCGGCGAGCCCAGAGGCGTCGCATCGGCGTCGGCAGAGCCGCAGAGCCTGCTTTTGCCGCAGGCACCGCCCGCCATTCGGCGTGATATCACCGCCGAGGAGCGCTTCCGCGCGTCGGTCGCCGTCACGGTCCGGCTCGCGAAGGCCTCGGAGGCTCGGGCGCGCGTGGCGCGGCCCGCGCCGAAGCCCGCGCAGCTCCGTCCGGCTCCCCGGCACTCCTCCGCGCCGGCGCGCGAGCAGGCTGCAGTGCGCAGGGCCGCCGGCTTCGCGCCAGTGAACGCCTCCGACGGCCACCTGGGCTACTTCATGCTCGCGATCGTCGGGATCGCGTTCGCATTTGCTTTCGCCGACGCAACGCGCTCGGTCGCCGCCGAGGCGCGTGCACGAGGCGAGGACCCTGACCCTCCACCCACTCGCCCCGGCTAGCGAGATCCCACTCCACGCGAATCCGGCGGACGAACGCTGCGTCCGCCCTCCACGCACGTTCAGAAGGAGAAGGGATTGATGAAACGCAACCTTGCGGCCGCTGCCGCAGCGCTCGGGCTTCTCGTAAGCGCGGGCCAGGCGGCGGCAGCACCGGGAGACTCGGCCTTGCAGCTGGCCGGCCAAGCGGCCGCCAGCGGCCAGGCTGCGGGCGCCCAGTCGGGCGCCACGCAGAGTCAACCGTCAAACACGAACATCTCCGTCCGCGTCCTGAGCCCGGGCGACAACGGGAGCGTCACGCAGTCGAACACCGTCAGCTCGAACGCGACGGCGGCGAACGCGAACGCGACCGGTCAGTCGGCCGATCAGACGCAGGGCGGCTCGTGCAACTGCGCGGGCGGCACGCAGGCCGTGGGCCAGGAGGCTGACTCCAGCCAGGCCGCGGGCGCGCTGTCGTACGCCTCGCAGTCCGGCGCGAGCAACACGAACATCCCCGTCCGGGTGCTGAGCCCTGGCGACAACGGGAACGTCTCGCAGTCGAACAGCGTCGAGTCCGACGCCACCGCTGCGAACGCGAACCTCACCGGCCAGTCCGCCGAGCAGGATGCGGCGGGCGCCGGCGGGACGCAGGCAATCGGCCAGGAGGCGGACAGCGACCAGGAAGCCGCTGCAGCCTCGGCCGCGGAGCAGAAGGGTGCGGAGAACACGAATATCTCCGTGCGCGTGCTCAGCAAGGGCGACGACGGCAACGTCAGGCAGTCGAACAGCGTCGACTCGTCTGCGAAGGCCGCGAACCTGAACCTGACCGGGCAGGACGCCGACCAGACGGGCGGCTCCGGCACGCAGGCGATCGGTCAGGAGGCTGACAGCGACCAGTCGGCGACGGCGCTGTCGGCTGCGAAGCAGGACGGCGCGACGAACCGGAACATCCCGGTCCGCGTCTTGAGCCATGGTGACAACGGCAGCGTGTCGCAGTCGAACAGCGTCGACTCCGATGCCAAGGCCGTGAACCTGAACGCGACCAAGCAGGACGCGGATCAGGACCAGGGCGGCAAGGGCACGTGCGGCTGCAGCTCCGACGGCATCCAGGC
>DASQKK010000089.1:0-14324 GCA_035630545.1 Gaiellaceae bacterium | reverse complement strand
GCCAGCCCCATCGAGGGCTCGTCCATCAGCAGCAGCTTCGGCTTCGACATCAGCGCCCGCCCCATCGCGAGCATCTGCTGCTCGCCGCCCGAGAGCGTCCCGGCCAGCTGCTTCCGCCGCTCGTAGAGGAGCGGAAAGAGGCCGTAGACCCGCTCGAACTCCTCCTTCAGATCCGCCTTCGGGCGCAGGTACGCGCCCATCTCGAGGTTCTCGAGCACGGTCATGGGCGCGAAGACGCGCCGGTTCTCGGGCACGATCGCGAGGCCGCGCGCGATCCGGTGTGCGGTCGGACGGCCCGTGATCTCCTCGCCGCCGAAGCGGACGACGCCGTTGCGCGGCGTGACGATCCCGAGGATCGTCTTCAGCGTCGTCGACTTCCCGGAGGCGTTGCCGCCGAGCAGGCAGACGAGCTCGCCCTCGCCGACGGCGAGGTTGACTCCCTGCAGGATGTGGATCTGGCCGTAGTAGGTGTCGACGGCCTCGAGCTGGAGCAGCGGCGGCGCGACGGCGTTCACTTCGTCGCCGCCGCCTTCGTGCCGAGGTAGGCCTCGACGACACGGGGGTCGGTCGCCACAGCCTCGAACGTCCCCTCGGCGATCTTGATCCCGTGGTCGAGCGCGACGACGCGATCGGAGATGCCCTCGACGACGTGCATGTCGTGCTCGATCACAAGGATGGTGTAGCCGCCCTCCGTGCGCAACTGCGCGATCAACTCGGTGATCTCGTACGTCTCCTTCGGGTTCATTCCCGCGGCCGGCTCGTCGAGCAGGAGCACCCGCGGCCCGGTCGCGGTCGCCCGCGCGATCTCGAGGCGGCGGCGGTTCGCGTACGAGAGTGAGTAGGCGGGCTGGTTCCAGCGGTAGCCCATCAGCCGCTGCCCGAAGAAGGCGAGCTTCTCCTCGGCAAGCGCCGAGATCTCGCGCTCCTCGCGCCGCATCCCGGGCGTCCGCAGGATCGAGCGCACGACGCCGGCGCGCGTCCGTCCGTAGGCGGCGGCCATCACGTTCTCCTTCACGGTCATGTTCAGGAACAGCCGCAGCGTCTGGAACGTCCGCGCGACGCCGCGCTGCGTGATCTTGTGGGGCAGCAGGCCGAGCAGCGACTCCCCCTCGAGCAGGATGTCGCCGCGATCGGGCTGGTAGACGCCCGTGATCAGGTTGAAGAGGGTCGTCTTGCCAGCCCCGTTCGGCCCGATCACGCTGACGATCTCGCCCTCGTCGACGTGCAGGTCGAGCCCGTCGATCACCTGCAGGCCGCCGAACGCCTTCGAGATCCCCTTCAGCTCCAGGATCCGGCTCATACGATCTCGACCCTCGACGTCCCGAGCAGCCCCTGCGGCCGCCAGCTCATCAGCACGACCAGGAGAGCGCCGAGGAGGAGGATCCGCGTCACGCTCGGCTCGACGACGAGCCGGTTCTCCCAGACGAACGCGGCGAGGTAGAGCGTCGGCACGAGGAGGATCGACCGCCAGATCCCGCGCAGCTCGGTCAGCGCGAGCACGGCGACGATCAGGAGGATGAAGCCGGCGTTGCCGAGGTGGGTCGAGTCGACGGGATGGATCACCCAGCCGTCGAGCAGTCCGGCGAAGCGGCCGCCTTCGATCGTGCCGGAGACCCAGGCGGGCCGCAGCCACTCGGCGAGCTGGTAGGCGACGATCCCGAACGCGACCAGGCCGACGCAGATCGCGGCGAGCTTCCGCCAGGGGCGCACGAGCGTGACGAGACCGAGCCCGATCGCGACGTAGAAGAGGAGCCGCGCGTTGGCCGGCTCGCGGAGCAGCTCGAGCGAGACGTTGATCGTGATCGCGCCGATGACGACGCCCGGGATGCTGCCGGCGCCGCCGAGGATGACCATTGCGTAGACCGTGATCAGGAGCGGCAGGTCGAAGTTCTGGGGGAAGACGCCGAGCTGGACGGAGGCGAAGATCGTCCCGGTCAGGCCGGCCGTCGCGGCTCCGAACATGAACGCGAGCAGCTTGAGCCGGTTCACCGGCATGCTCATCAGCTCGGCGGCGAGCGAGTCCTCGCGGAGCGCACGCCATGCCCGTCCGGTGCGGGAGTGGTTGATGAACTGCAACGCCACGACCACCACGGCGAAGACGCCGAGCGAGAGCCAGAGGTAGCTGCGCGTGGAGCCGAACTCGTAGCCGAGGATGCTGATCGGGTCGATGTCGGTGATCCCGTTCGGACCGCCGGAGATGTCGGTCGGGCCGTCGTTCCACGGCAGGGTGATCCGGTCGGCGTTCGTCGCCAGCACGACGTAGATCTGGGCGAAGAAGAGGGTCACGATCGCGAGGTAGTCGCCGACGAGACGCCTCGAGGGCAGCCCGAGCAGGAGCCCGAGCAACGCCGAGGAGACGATCACGATCGAGACCGAGAGCAGCGCCGGGAAGTGGAGGTCGAACTGCGACGACGAGAGCAGCGCGTAGAGGTAAGCGCCGAAGCCGTAGAAGGCGACGAAGCCGAGGTCGAGGAGGCCCGCCCAGCCGACGACGACGTTCAGCCCGAGCGCCAGCAGCGCGAAGAGGACGGTGTTGACCGCCACCCGGATGACGTAGTCCGAGCTGGAGATGAAGGGGACGAGCGCCGAGACGCCGACCGCCGCGGCGAGCAGGGCCCACCAGGGCAGCCGCTCGGCGCGCGCGTACAGCGGCGCGAGTCGGCCGCCGCGGACACCGCTGCGCTCCTCCGAGCGGGCGACCCACTCGTCGACGCCGATCTTCGGGCCCTCGGGGGTTCCCTCGACTTCGCTCATCGCCTCATACCTTCTGGATGTCCGCCTTTCCGAGCAGGCCGCTCGGCCGCACGAGCAGCAGGACGATCAGGATCGAGAAGACGAAGACGTCCTGGAACGTCGAGGAGACATAGCCGGTGATGAAGGCCTCGGAGAGGCCGATCAGCAGGCCGCCGAGCATCGCGCCCGGGATCGAGCCGATCCCGCCGACGACGGCGGCGGTGAAGCCCTTGAGCCCGGCCAGGAAGCCCATCAGGTGGTAGACCTTGTAGAAGACCAGCCCGACCATCACCCCGGCCGCGCCGGCGAGCGCCGAGCCGATGAAGAAGGTCGCGACGATGACGCGGTCGACGTCGATCCCTTGCATCGCCGCCGCCTCCCGGTCGAAGGCCGTCGCGCGCATCGCCTTCCCGAGCCGGGTCCGCGCGACGAGCAGCGTCAGCCCGAACATCAGCGCGAACGCGGTCAGGATCACCGCGATCCGGACGACCGAGATGTTCAGCGGGCCCCAGTGGATGCCGGAGGCGAGGTCGATGTACTCGTACGTCTCGTAGCTGCGGAAGTCGGCGCCGAAGAGGAGCAGCGCTGACGACTGGAGGAAGAAGGAGACGCCGAGCGCGCTGATCAGCGGCGCGATCCGCGGCGCATTTCGGAGCGGCCGGTACGCGAACCGCTCGATCGCGACGCCGAGGAACCCGGTGCCGATCATCGCGACGGCGAGCATCAGCCCGATCAGCACGACCACGTTGATCGTGACGCCGAGCGCGCCGCCGAAGAGGCTGAGCACGCCGAAACCGGCGAACGCGCCCATCATGTAGACCTCGCCGTGGGCGAAGTTGAGCAGCTTCAGGATCCCGTAGACCATCGTGTAGCCGAGCGCGATCAGCGCGTAGACGCTCCCGAGCGTGAGGCCGTTCACGAGTTGCTGGACGAAGAAGTCCCAGTCCATCGGGTGACCTTCTCAGAAAGGCGGGCGGCGAAGCCGCCCCTTTAGGGTCTTTGCAAGAAGGGGGGATCCGCTCCCGCGGATCCCCCCTTCTTGCGCCTAACCAACCAGCGTCTTCTTGCCGCCGGCGCCGAGCTTGAAGATGTAGAACTTTGCGCCCTTGACGTCGCCCCTGGCGGTGAACTGCAGGTTGCCGCCGAGTGGCGTCTTCGGGATCAGCGTCGCCCGGAGGTTCTTCTGCACCTCTGCCCGGGTGGCGTCGCCGTCCGCGCAGGCCTTCTGGATCGCGAGGATCGCAGCCTGCGTGGCCACGTACATGGGCGGGCCGAAGTTCGAGACGAACTTCTTCCCGTAGCCCCTGATGAAGGCGGCGTTCCCCTTGATCCCGCGGATGTCCGGCGCGAACGCCGAGATGTACGCACCCTGGATCTTGAAGTCGCCGGAGTCGAGCCCGTCCGAGCCGAAGATGACGGCCTTCTTGCCCTGCTCCTTCATCTGCTGCCCGAAGATCTGGCCGTTGGCCGCGATCTGCCAGGGCAGGTAGACGTGCGTGACGTCGTCGCCGATCTTGGAGACGAGCGACGAGAAGTCCGTCACCTTCTGGTTGACCGAGTTGCGCGTCACCTTGACGCCGCCGGCCTTCAGGTTGGCCTGCACGCCGTTCGCAAGCGGCCGTGAGTAGGCCGTCTGGTCGTCGACGATGAAGACGTGCTTCGCCTTCAGCACCTGGCGGAGGAACTTCGCCGTCGTCGGCGCCTGGACGCTGTCGTTCGGGACGACCCGGAAGAAGTTCGGAATCGAGCCGTTCGTCAGCGACGTGCGGGTCGCCGAGCCGGAGATGAACGGCAGGCGCTGGCCCTTCTTGTAGATCGGCGCCACCGCCAGCACTTCCTGGCTGCCTGCGGGGCCGACCACGGCGAGGACGTTGGCGTCCGCGTGCAGCTTCGTCCCGGTCGTCGACGCCTGTGCAGGATCGAGCTGGGTGTCCTGCTGCGAGAGCTTGATCTTGCCGCCGCCGAGCTTCTTGATCGCGTACTGCGAGAAGCCGAGCTGCTCCTTGCCGATGAAGGCCGCATCACCGGTGATCGGCCCCTGGAAGCCGATCGTCGGGCTGTCGCAGCCCGCGTTGGGGGCGGCTGTGGCCGCCGGCCCCGCGTCGGCCCGAGCGAACGCCGAGGCGACGATCGCCAGCGACGCGATGGTGAGCACCGCGAGAGCGGCAACTCCCTTTCGTTTCCTTCCGTGCATTCCATGCCCTCCTGTTGATTGCACAGTTCTAAGACGCCGGAATCGGTTCCGAGTTGTCCTCGTAGGCCCGAGAAGCGGGGTCGCCGGACGGGTGGAAAACGCCGAGGATCCGCATCACACCAGGCCCCGTGTTCTCGATGCAGTGCACCTGCTCGGGCGGGAGGTGGAAACAGGATCCGGCCGCCAGCGGGATCGACTCGTTGTCGATATGGGCAAAGCCGTTCCCTTCGACGATGTACCCGAGCTCGTCGTAGGAGTGGCTGTGGTCGGGGGCGCGGCACGGCTCGACGATCCCCATGAACTGGGTCGCGTCCATGCAGCCGGCGTCCTGGTTGACGAGGTAGCGGAAGGTGCGTTTGGCGTCCGCTCGCAGCTCCGGCTGGTCGTCGAAGCGGACGATCACCTCGCGCGGGGAGCGGTAGACCGCCTCGACCGGCACCGTTGTCGAGACGATCAACAGCTCGTCCGGTCCCTCGTTGTCGATCACGTACGTCTCGCCCGAGCGCACGTAGGCGGCGGAGTCCTGCTCGAGCTCGTGGGGCTCGCCTTCCAGCTCGAGCGTCCCTTGTCCGGAGACGGCGAAGAGCAGCTCGTCGCGCCCTTCAGCGCGGCGCGGCAGCGAGCGGCCTGGCGCGTAGCGCGTAACGTGCTGCTCGAGCAGCTGCGAGCCGGTGTGGGCGCCCATGACGACCTTCTCGAGTGCGGTGTCTCCCTCGGTCCGGCTGCCGGCGACGTCCTTCTCGGCGACCACGAACGTGTGCCGCATCGCCGCAATCTCACCTGCTCGCCGGTGTCATGTCAACCGGCAGAGCGTTGGTGCCGCCTACAGCTCGAAGAACTCGAAGTCCTTGCCGAGCACGTGCACGGCGACGTTGCGCACCGGCACCGGCCCGAGCTCGCCCGCGAACGAGCCGCGGTGGGCGTGTCCGTGGAGGACGAGGTCGGGCCGGTGGGCGCTGATCGGCTGCGCCAGCCGCGAGGAGCCGAGGAAGGCCCAGATCGTCTCGGGCTCGCCGACGAGCGTCTCCGGAATCGGCGCGTAGTGGAGCAGCACGACCCGCCGGTGGCAGCCGGAGACCTGCTCGAGCCCGGCCTCGATCGACTCGACCTCGCGGGTCGTCTCGGCGTAGACCTCGCGCAGCAGCGGCTCGCCGAAGTCGGGGAGCTCGGCGCCGGGGAAGCCGCCGACGAACCCCTTGGCGCCGACGATCCCGAGCTCGAGGCCGCCGACCTCGTGCACCGCGTAGCCGCGCTGAAGCACCTCGATCCCGGCCTTCTCCAGCACCGAGATCAGCTCGTCGCAGCGGTTCGCGTGGAAGTCGTGGTTGCCGAGGACGGCATAGACCGGCAGCTCCAGCGGCCGGCAGGCGTCGGCGAGGACCAGCGCTTCGTCGGGCTCGCCGTGGGTGGTCAGGTCGCCGGCGAGCAGAACGACGTCCGCCCTGCCCTCGAGGTCGGCGAAGGCACGGGCGATGCGCTCGCGCAGGGGCTCGGCGCAGTGGATGTCTCCCGCCGCGGCAACGCGGATCGTCTCGGCCATCGAGCGCCATGTGCACGCGGAGCGGCTTTCACAAACGGAAACGCGGGTATAGGCGCCGGACGATGGCGTACACCCCCGCCGACAACTTCCCCGAGCTGCTGGAGTCGATGAAGCGCGCCGCCGCGGCGCTCCGGGACGCCGAGGTGCCGTACATGCTCGGCGGCGGTCTCGCTGCCTGGGCCCGGGGCGGCCCGCCGACCGAGCACGACGTCGACTTCTTCGTCCGGCCCGAGGACGCCGAGCGCGCACTCGAGGCGCTGGTGGCGGCGGGGATGCGGGCAGAGCGGCCACCCGAGGGCTGGCTGCTGAAGGCCTGGGACGGGGAGACGATGATCGACCTGATCCACAGCCCCGCGGGCGGCACCGTCGACGGCGGCTACTTCGAGCGCGCCGCGGAGATGGAGGTCGCCGCCCAGCGGCTGCCCGTCGCATCGCTCGGCGACGTCCTGACGACGAAGCTGATGGCGCTGAACGAGCAGGAGCCCGACCTCTCCTCCGTGCTCGAGCTGGCCCGCTCGCTGCGGGAGCAGATCGACTGGGAGTTCGTGCGCTCGCACACGGCCGGATCGCCGTTCGCGCGCGCCTTCTTCACGCTGGTCGAGGAGCTCGGGGTCGTCGAGCCGACCGTGTAGCCGGCCCGACGACCGCCGTGCTGCTCAGCGAACCGCGTTGAAGGCGTTCACCTCGCCGGCCCCGTAGAAGCCGTTCCGGGTTCCCCCGGTGCACTCGGCCAGGAACTGGTCGAGCCCCGGCCGCGGGTTGTAGATGCCCTCGGGGCACGGCAGCGGCTCGCTCGTGCGCTCGAGGAACGACGCGAGCGCCGCGGGCTGCAGGCCCGGGTGGGCGGAGAGGGCCAGAGCCGCGACACCGGCGGCGTGCGGGCTGGCCATCGACGTGCCTTGCAGGTAACCCCAGCCGTTCACCCTCGTCACCGTGTTGATCGTGGTCGAGAGGACGGCGTTCGCGGTCGTCGACACGGCCGGGTTGGGCTGGCGCGTGTCGCCTCCCGGAGCGGCGACGTCGACGACGCCCTGCCCGTAGGAGGAGTAGTAGCTCTTCAGCCGCTGCGTCCCCACCGCCGAGACGGTGACGACGCCCGGAGCCTCGGCCGGCAGGTCGAGGCAGGCGCCGGTGATCTCGCGCGTCTCGACTGGCGAGCTGCCGTCGTTCGGCGATCCGTCGTCGACGAACTTGTGCTGCAGGTCGACGTTCGAGTTGCCGGCGGACGCGATCGTCAGCACGCCCTGGTTCTGGGCGTAGCGGATCGCGCGCTGGACGGCCTGCCAGACGGGCCGCTGGCGCGGGTCGTTGCGGCAGTTGAACTCCCACGGATCGATGAAGTAGCTGTTGTTCGTGATCTGCATGCCTTGTGCGGCAGCCCACATGAAGCCGCAGACCGCGGCCTCGGGGTAGATGAAGCCGGCGTCTGTCACGACCTTCACCGAGGCGACCTTCACGCCGGGCGCGACGCCGGCGATGCCGACGCCGTTGAGCGCGGCGGCGATCGTCCCGGCAACGTGCGTGCCGTGGGTCGACGTGGTCGGGTTCCAGGCGGCCTCGTCCGTGTTGACGACGCCGTCGAGGCAGGACGCGCTCTTGTCCTTGGCGATCTGCGTAGCGAGGTCGGGATGGGTGCTGGAGATGCCGGTGTCGAGCACGCCCACGACGACGTTCGGATCGCCGATCGTCACGGCCTGCGCTTCCGGCACGTCGATCTGGGTCATGTCCCACTGGAGGCCGAACAGCGGCTCCGCCGCCGGATTGCCCGTCGCGTCCTGGGCCGTGGCCTCGACCGTTCCGAGCGTCTCGCCTTCGTCGAGCAGTGTCCCGAGACCGTCCGTCGAAGCGACCGCCTCGACGCCGGCGCCCGAGGCGGCGGCGGCGAAGCCGGTGTCGGCCGAGCGGGCGACGAGGACGCCGATCTCGTCGTAGCTCGCGACGACCGTACCGCCGGCGGCGGCGACCCGCTGGGCAGCCTTGGCCGTCGACTGGCCCTGCGGCGCGAGCACGAGGTAGGTCGTGTCCACCGGTGCAGCTGTCGGCGCCGACGCGGCCACGCAGGCCGCGAGCGCCAGCGATACCAGGGCGATGATCGCCCTGCGAATTGTCCTACGCATGTCTACCCCCTCTGTAGACGGGGGACCTTATGTCACGTCGCGAAGAAGAAGAGCTGCCAGGCGTCCCACCACGTGGGCGCCTCGGCTCGGATCGTGCGGCCGTCGAGCCGCTCGACGCCGGGATGGAAGCGGAGCCGGTCGGCCGGCGTCGTGCGCTTGAACTCGACCTTGATCTCGCAGGGGCTGCCGGGGTCGTACGGCGGCACCGCCTTCACGTCCGCGAGGGCCTTCTTCGCGCCCTCCTCGATCAGCGTCCGCGCCCGCACGGGCGGAATCATCCGCGCCGAGCCCGAACCGAACGCGCGCTTGACCGGGACGGTCGTGAGGCCGTCGCCGAGGAGCTCGCGTCCCTCACGGCAGGAGGCCTCGTCACCGGTGACGAGGAGCACCGGGCAGCCCCACGTGCCGCAGAGGGCGGCGTTGATCCCGGTCTCGCCCACCTCGACCCCGTTGAACCAGAGGCGCTGGTAATCGCGGCCTGAGACGGTGTGATTCATGTTCCCGTCCTGCGTCCCGGCCATCGCGTGCATGCCGACGAAGAGCGCCGCGTCGCATCCCTGCTCGAGGAACTCCGTGTAGCCGGTCCACTCCTCCTGGACGACCCACTCGCAGTCCTCGTGCAAGAGCTCCGGCACCAGCGAGTTGAACGTCCAGCCGCCGCCGGCGCCGTGGCAGTCCATGACGACGATCTCGGTCGCACCGCCGGCCTTTGCACCGCGGACGGCCGCATTGATCTCCTCGGTGTAGAGCTTGCGCCCCTCCTCGTACATCGGGTCGCCGCCGCTTGTCTGCTCCGGCTTGACGATCCCGGAGACGCCCTCCATGTCGCTGAAGATGTGGACGCGCACGCCGGGAGGCTAACCCCGCACGGCGGCAACCCGCAGGCCGAGCGCGACGAGGACGGTGCCGGTGACGGCGTCGATGGTGCGGCGGATCCGGTCCCGCTGCAGGAGCCCTCGCGCCCTCGCCGCCGCGAACGCATAGCCGGCGAGCCAGAGCCCGGTGAGCGCCGAGAAGAGCAGCCCGAAGGCGAGCAGCGCCGGCAGGGTCGTTCCGAACTGCGGCAAGAGGCTCGTGAAGAACACGGCCATCTTCGGGTTCGCGAGGTTGCTGAGGAGACCCTGGCGCAGCGAGCCCCCGGCGCCGACCTCGCCGCGGGCGCGTGCGCATGCCGGCGCCTGGCCGCCGCGAGGAGCGACTGCAGCCCGAGGTAGACGAGGTAGGCGGCGCCGACGAGACGGAGCGCCGTGAAGGCGGGCTGGGACGCCCGCAGCACCGCCACGAGCCCGGCCGCGGCGGCGACGGTCCAGACGGCCTGTCCGAGCGCGACGCCGGACGCGGTCGCGAGGCCGCTGCGGCGGCCGCCCGCGAGCGCGTTCTTGATCGTCAGCGCAGTGTCCTGTCCGGGCGTGCAGATGACGACGGCTGCTACGACCACGAACCCAGCCGGCTCGGCCATCCAAAGAGCATACGCTTGCGCTCGTGGAGACCGGCCTCTCCGGCAAGGGCGTCCTCGTCACCGGCGCGTCGGGCGGCATCGGCGCCGCGTGTGCGCGTGCGTTCGCGGCCGAAGGCGCGCGCGTCGTCGTCCATTACCACCGCGGCGAGGAGCGGGCCCACGCGGTCGCGGCCGAGCTCGACGCGCCGATGCTCCAGGCGGACCTGACCGACGAGCTCGAGGTCGACAGGCTCTTCGAGGAGGCGCGCGCCGCGCTCGGCAGGATCGACGTGTGCGCTGCGGTCGCCGGCGTCTGGCCGTCGGAGGACGTCCCGGTCTGGCAGCTGCCGCTCGAGCGCTGGGAGCGGACGCTGCGGCAGAACCTGACCTCCTCCTTCCTCACCGCCCGCGGCTTCCTCCGCGAGGTGGAGCGGAACGGCGACGGCTCGCTCGTCCTGATCGGCTCGACCGCCGGGATCGTCGGCGAGGCCGGCCATGCCGACTACGCCGCGGCGAAGGCGGCCGTGCTGAGCGGCCTCCTGCTCAGCCTGAAGAACGAGATCGTCCGGATCGCACCGTCCGCGCGGGTGAACGCGGTCGCGCCGGGCTGGACGGAGAGCCCGATGACCCGCGGCCACGTCGACCCCGCCGCCGTGCGGCGGGTCTCGCGGACGATGGCGCTGCGCAAGGTCGCTCAGCCGGACGACGTCGCTCGGCAGGTCGTCGTGCTCGCCTCGGACGAGCTCTCGGGCCACGTCACCGGTCAGATTGTCACGGTCGCGGGCGGGATGGAGGGGCGCGTCGTCCACGACGACGAGGCCTAGAACAAAAGAAACGGCGGGCCGGAACCCGCCGCTTCGAAACTCACCTCGCCGCAGGATGATTTGCCGTCAGTCCCTCGGACTCGGAGAGCCGTCCTCCGTATCGGCAACTACGCGACGATCCTTGAAGACAATGTTGTTGCGGCCGAAGGCCGCCTTCAGGGGTCTTCGCGCGACGGGGATCCGCTTCCCGCGGATCCCCGTCTTGCGCAAACAGGAAGGGCCCCCGCCGCCAGGGGCCCCTCTTGGGGGGAAGGAGGGGAGCCGCCGCCAGGCTTCCCTCCTAATGGCTTCCAGTCTTGGTCGGAAGCCGGACTGCCCTCTGAGCTGCACTCGCCACATCAATGCGCTCAGAAGATGTCCGGAGTATGCGCCGGGGGCCTAAACACTGGAATCACCCTTCCGGAGTTGACTCGTCCCTCGTTCGGGGTTGACAGCCACCGCTTCACTGCTCAGTCGGCGCAGGCTGGGCAGGCGCGGAAAGCGCCTGCCCAGCGCGCAAGACCCCTGAAGGGGCCGCTTCGCGGCCCGGCGTACCTCTAGGCTTGCGCGATGTCTAACCGCTTCGAGGAACGCCTCCGCTCGGGGCCGCCGATCGTGGCCGACGGCGGCATGGGAGCCCTGATCTCGGGCGCCGTGCCGCGGCTGCGCTGCCCGGAGGAGGCGAACCTGCGCGCGCCCGAGTCGGTCGTCGCCCTGCACGCCAGCTTCATCCGCGCCGGCGCGGAGCTGATCGAGACGAACACGTTCGGCGCCAACAGGCGCAAGCTGGCGGGCCACTACCTCGAGGACGAGTTCGAGCGGATCAACTCGTCGGCGGTGCGACTGGCGCGGGAGGCGCGCGAAGTGTCGGGCGCGGACGTCTACATCGGCGGCTCGATCGGGCCGATCGGCGACGTCGAGCGCTTCGACCCGGCCGAGCAGAGCCAGCGCTTCAGCGAGCAGGCGCAGATCCTCGAGGGCCGCGGCGTCGACCTGCTGATGCTCGAGACGTTCTTCGACCTCGACGAGCTCGTCGCCGCGATCGAGGCCGTGCGCAGCGTCTCGTCGCTCCCC
Organism: Gaiellaceae bacterium; assembly: GCA_035630545.1. Taxonomy (GTDB): domain Bacteria; phylum Actinomycetota; class Thermoleophilia; order Gaiellales; family Gaiellaceae; genus Gaiellasilicea. The sequence goes on along the minus strand of DASQKK010000089.1, from coordinate 2,425 downwards.
GTCGTCGCGTTGATGACCTTCGACGCCGACGGTCAGACGCTCGGCGGCGTCTCGGCCGAGACCGCGGCCGAGCGGCTCGCGGAGCTCGACGTCGCCGCTGCGGGCGCGAACCACAGCGCCGGCCCGGCGGCGGCGCTGAACGCGCTCGCCTCGATGCAGCGCGACGGGCTCGTGCTCGCCGCGCTTCCGAATGTCGGCCTCGCCAGCCTCGCCGGCCACCGTGTCATCTTCCCGCACGCGACTCCGGACTACTTCGCCGAGTTCGCGGCCCAGGCGCGTCGGCTCGGCGCCGGCATCATCGGCGGCTGCTGCGGCACGACGCCCGCCCAGATCGAAGCGATCCGCGCGGCGATCGACGAGGACCGCGCCCCGGCGGCGCCGCTCGTCGTCCGGGAGCGCGAGCTCGCCGAGGCGTCCGAGGCGGCGCCTGAGGAGACCGGGTTGGCCAGGATGCTGCGCGAGCAGGAGTTCGTCGTCTCGGTGCAGCTCGACCCGCCGCTCGGCGCGAACAACAGCGCGCTCGTCGAGGCGGGCCGCGCTCTGCGCGAGTCGGGCAAGGCGCACTTCGTCGACGTCAACGACAATCCTCGCGCCCGCGCCCGCATGAGCGGCGTGATGGCGTCAGTGGCGATCGAGCGCGCCTGCGGGATCGAGACGATCCCGCACCTGACCACTCGCGACATGTCCGTCGCCGGGCTCGAGTCGCTCCTGCTCGGTGCGCATGCGGAGGGCGTGCACAACATCCTCGCGGTGACGGGCGATCCGCCCGAGGAAGGCGACTACCCAGGCGCGCGCGGCGTCTACGAGGTGGACGCGATCGGGCTCACGCGGCTGATCACAAATCTGAACCGGGGCGAGGACTACCACGGCCGCGGCATCGACGCCCCCACCTCGTTCTTCGTCGGCGTCGCCGTCAACCCGTCCGCGGACGACCTCGACCTCGAGCTGGAGCGCTTCGAGCGCAAGCTCGAGGCAGGCGCGCAGTTCGCGATGACGCAGATACTCTTCGACCTGAGCTACCTCGAGGCGTTCCTGGCCCACTTCGGCGGACGCTCGCCGATCCCGCTGCTCGTCGGCGTCTGGCCGATGCCGAGCCTCCAGCTGGCCGTGCGGATCCACAACGAGGTGCCCGGGATCGTCGTCCCGGAGCCCGTGCAGGAACGGCTGCGCGTGGCAGGGCCGGACGCCGCCGACATCGGCAAGGAGCTGGCGCGCGAGCTGATCGGGGAGGCGCGGGAGAAGGCGGCGGGTGTCTACCTGGTGGCGCCGTTCCGGCGGCCGCTCGGGATCCTGGACGTCCTCTAGGAGGGTTTGACGGGATGGCGCTCGTCGCCGGGGTGCGCTGGTCGTTCCGAGGCAAGGACGCAGGGAGCGCCGATAGCCGACGCTATCGGCGCGACTGAGGACGCCGCATCGGGACGACCAGTGCGGCACGACAGCTCAGCCGCTATTCCGTCAAACCCTCCTAGCGCACGCAGGGGCCGCTCGAGACGCTGCCGCCGTCGCGCGCGCCCTCCAGCGCTGCGCGGACGAGCTCGGTCGGCACGCCGTAGCCCTGGCTCTCGGCCCCGACCCGCGAGGCGAAGACGGTCGTCTGCACGTTGCCGCGGATGTCGACCGCCGGCCCGCCCGAATTGCCGTGCCGGATGTCCCCGCGGAGAGTCGTGATCCGGCGCCTGACCGGCCCGCGACCGTACGCGTCCTCGGTGAGGACGTCGCTGGTCTGGCCGATCCGCCCCGGCGCCGCACTGAAAGGACCGCTCTCCGGGTAGCCGAGGATCGCCACCGACTGTCCCGCGACGGGGGTGACCGGCTGCAGCGGGGTCGCTCCCAGCCCGGGCACGCGGAGCACGGCGATGTCGTCGCGGGGGTCGAACGCGACGACGACGGCGTCCAGATAGTCGCCGTCGCGGCGGTCGATGCGCGGATCCTTCATCCCGGCGACCACGTGCGCATTCGTGACGACGAGGTTCGGCGCCGCGGCCCAGCCCGAGCCCGAGACGCCGAGCCCGCAGGCGCTGCCGGTGACACGGAAGACGCTGCTGCGCGCGGCACGGACGGCCGGGCTGGCCAGCAGAGCCGGGTTCGGCGGCGCGACGTTCGCCTCCGGCCCCTGAATCGAGAGGAACGGATCGACGCGCTCGATCGCGTCGAGCAGGCGGGCGGGCGGCACGCGCTCGTTGATCTCGCCGAGGATGCGCGACTGCTGCACTTCCTCGCGGAGCTCGCGCTGGCCGGGGAGGTGGAGCGCCACCGCGCCGGCGATCCAGACGATTGCGGCGCCGGCCGCGGCGCCGAGCACGAGGCCGCCGAGCGAGTCGAGCAGCCGCAGCGGCGGCAGGGTGAACAGGCTCGTCCGGATGGCGCTCCCCGCCATCGAGGCGAGGCTCTGGAACAGGATCACGAGTACGACGGCCCCGCCGAG